>DATMJI010000157.1:0-4507 GCA_035553895.1 Acidimicrobiales bacterium
AGCCTGGGGGGTGAAGCCGTGTCGGGCCGCTGGACGGTGGAGGAGATCGCCCTGGTGGCCAGCGTGGCCTCCGGCCAACCCGGAGTGCCCAACCGCTACGAGGTGGTGGCCACCTTCCCCCTGGAGGGCTGAGCGGCGCGCCGCGAACACCGGCGACGGGTGCTTGAACGAACGCAGGTTCGTGGGTAAGGTGACTCCTGTAACTACACGCGTGGAAGTTGTCTCACCCCCTTCGTAGGGTGTGCTCATCGGACCGTCCCGGGTCCCAACCTCGAGAACAGCAATCCCAGAGAACAGGAGCGACAGTGGACCGAGCGAAGGCACTCGACATGGCGGTGGGCCAGATCCAAAAGAACCACGGCAAGGGCGCCATCATGAAGATGGGCGACAAGACCACGATGGACATCGCCTCGATCTCCACCGGCGCCCTGGCCCTCGATCTCGCCCTGGGCATCGGCGGCCTGCCCCGGGGCCGGGTGGTCGAGGTCTACGGTCCCGAGTCGTCGGGCAAGTCCACGCTCGCCATGCACGTGGTAGCCGAGGCCCAGCGCAACGGGGGCATCTGCGCCTACATCGACGCCGAGCACGCCATGGATCCCGTCTACGCCCGAGCCATCGGGGTCGATGTCGACGAGCTGCTCATCTCCCAGCCCGACACCGGCGAGCAGGCCCTGGAGATCACCGACACCCTCATCCGCTCCGGCGCCCTCGACGTGGTGGTGATCGACTCGGTGGCCGCCCTCACCCCCCGGGCCGAGATCGAAGGCGAGATGGGCGATGCCCACGTCGGCCTCCAGGCCCGCCTCATGTCCCAGGCCCTGCGCAAGCTCACCGGCAACCTCAGCAAGTCCCAGACCATCTGCATCTTCATCAACCAGCTGCGCGAGAAGATCGGTGTGATGTTCGGCTCACCAGAGACCACGCCGGGGGGGCGGGCGCTGAAGTTCTACTCCTCGGTGCGCCTCGACATCCGCCGCATCGAGGCCATCAAGGACGGGGTCGAGGTGGTGGGCAACCGCACCCGGGTCAAGGTGGTGAAGAACAAGGTCAGCAGTCCCTTCAAGATGGCCGAGTTCGACATCATGTACGGCCGGGGCATCAGCCGGGAGGGCTCGCTGCTCGACGTGGGCGTCGATCTCGGCATCGTCAAGAAGTCGGGGGCCTGGTACACCTACGAGGACGAGCAGCTGGGCCAGGGGCGGGAGAACGCCAAGACCTTCCTGGCCGAGAACCCCGAGTTGATGGTCGACATCTCCGAGCGGATCCGGGTCAAGGTGGGCATCGGCGTCAAGGCCGACGAGCACCCCGACACCGAGGCGGTGCCCGACCAGCCCATCCAGCTCGACTGATCCCCGGACGGGAGGCATCGATGGACGAGGACCGCTGGCGGGAGGTCGACGACTACTTCGCCGGCCTGCTCATCGCCTCCGATCCGGGGCTGGACTCGGCGTTGGCCGCCAGTGCCGGTGCCGGCCTGCCGGCGATCCAGGTGTCGCCGTTACAGGGCAAGTTGCTGTGGCTGCTGGCCCGGCTCCTCGGTGCCCGCCGCATTCTCGAGATCGGCACCCTGGGCGGCTACAGCACCATCTGGCTGGCCCGGGGCCTGGCCCCCGGGGGCCGGCTGGTCACCCTCGAGCTCGATCCCGCCCACGCCGAGCTGGCCCGGGCCAACCTGGCCCGGGCCGGGGTGGCCGACCAGATCGAAGTACGGGTCGGCCCGGCCCGGGAGAGCCTCCACGCCATGGGCGCCGGCGGCGAGGGCCCCTTCGACCTGGTCTTCATCGATGCCGACAAGGCGGCCATCCCCGACTACGTCGAGCAGTCGCTGGCCCTGGCGCGCCCCGGCACCCTCCTGGTGGTCGACAACGTGGTGCGCGGGGGGGAGATCCTCGATGCCGCCACCACCGATGCCGACGTGCGGGGCCTGCGGGCGTTCAACGACCTGGTCGCCGGCCACCCCGGGCTGGAAGCGACGGTCATGCAGACGGTGGGCACGAAAGGCTACGACGGTCTCGCCTTGGCCCTGGTCGTGGAGCCACCGGCCTGACCGATCCGAGAAACTTCGCGATGCAACTATTGCGCGGGGAAGGAATTTGCCGCCCGGGTGTCGAACTATTGACCATGACTGCCATGACCTCCTCCTCGTCTCACCCGGCCTCTGAGTCCCGCCCCGAGACCGAGATGCTCAAGGTCTCCAGCAAGTCCAACCCCAACTCGGTGGCCGGTGCCATGGCCGGCGTGGTGCGGGAGTCGGGTGCCGTCGAGGTCCAGGTGGTGGGCGCCGGTGCGCTGAACCAGGCGGTCAAGGCCCTCGCCATCGCCCGGGGCTACGTGGCCGCCGGCGGCATCGATCTGGTCTGCGTTCCCAACTTCGCCGACATCGAGATCGACGGGGAGCGGCGTACCGCCATCCGCCTGGTCATCGGCGACCGCTACGGCAGCCGGCCGAGTGCCGTCTCCGAGCTGCACCTGGCCCCTGAGGCCACCGAGGCCCCTGAGGCCCCCCAGATCGACGAAGAGGCGTAGGCCAGGCAGGAGCGGCCACCTAACCTGGCGGTCGTGGCCCGCCGCTACGCCATCCGCACCTTCGGGTGCCAGATGAACGTCCATGACTCGGAGCGCATCGCCGGGCTCCTGGAGGCCGACGGGCTGGAGTCGACCCCGGAGATGGCCGACGCCGACGTGGTGGTGCTCAACACCTGCTGCATCCGCGAGAACGCCGACGACAAGCTCTACGGCACCCTTGGCCACCTCAAGGCGCTCAAGGAGTCCCGCCCGGGCATGCAGGTGGTGGTGGGCGGCTGCCTGGCGCAAAAGGACCGCGACCTGGTCCAGCGCCGGGCCCCCCACGTCGACGTCGTCTTCGGCACCCACAACGTGGCCTCGGCGGCCGAGCTGGTGCGGCGCTCTGCGGGCGAGGGGCCCCTCATGGAGATCCTCGACGAGAGCGAGGCCTTTCCCTCGGCCCTGCCCGCCCGGCGCCACCTGGCGTGGTCGGCGTGGGTCACCATCCAGATCGGTTGCGACAACGCCTGTGCTTTTTGCATCGTCCCCTCGGTTCGGGGCCGGGAGATCAGCCGGCCCGTCGATGAGGTGGTGGCCGAGGTGCAGGCCCTGGCCGCGGCCGGCACCGTGGAGGTCACCCTCCTCGGCCAGAACGTCAACTCCTACGGCCGCGACCTCACCCGGCGCCGGCCGCTGTTCGCCGAGCTGCTGCGGCGGGTCGGTGCCGTCGAGGGCATCCGCCGGGTCCGCTACACCAGCCCCCACCCCAAGGACCTGCGGCCGGAGACCATCGCCGCCATGGCCGAGGTCCCGGCGGTGTGCGAGCACCTCCACCTCCCCCTCCAGGCGGGGAGCGACCGCACGCTGGCGGCCATGCACCGGGGGTACACCGCCGAGCGCTACCTGGCCCGCCTGGGCGATGCCCGGGCCGCCGTCGCCGACCTGGCCGTGACCACCGACCTCATCGTGGGTTTTCCCGGCGAGACCGACGACGACTTCGAGCGCACCCTGGAGGTGGCGGCGGCGGCCGAGTACGACAGCGCCTACACCTTCGTCTTCAGCGCCCGCCCGGGCACCGAGGCCGCCGGGCGGCAGGACGACTTCGTGCCCGCCGAGGTGGTGGCCGAGCGCTTCGAGCGCCTGCGGGTGGTGGTCGAGCGCAGCGCCCTGGCCAAGCACCGGGCCCGCATCGGCCGGGTGGAGGAGGCGGTGGTCGAGGGTCCGAGCAAGAAGGACCCGGCCGTGCTCACCGGGCGCACCCGGCAGAACAAGCTGGTGCACTTCCCCGCCGGCCGGCCCCTGGCCGGCGGGACCTTCGTCGACGTACGGGTCACGACCGCCGCCCCCCACCACCTCGGGGCGGAGCTGGTGGCGGTGACGGCCCGTCCCCGGCACCGGACCCGCCTTCCCGTCGCCAGCGCGTGACACCGCGGCCCGCAGACATCGACGCCGACTTCGACATCGACGCCTTCCCGGCCCCGCCCCTCGTGGCCCGGGTGGTGACCGCGTCGGATCGGGCCGAGGTGGTGGCCGCCGACCCCGCCCGCACCGCGCCCACGCTGCGCCGCTACCTCGGGGCCGACCAGGACCGCTGGGACCCCCGCTTCGCCGCCTACCTCGAGCGCCCCGACGCCGCCGTGTTCCACCTGGTGGCGGAGCACCTCGTCGCCCGGGACCCGTCCTTCCAACCCAGCCGGCGGTGAGCGACGGACCCCGTCACCTGGCCCTGGTCGGGGCCACCGCCTCGGGCAAGTCGGCCCTGGCCCTGGCCCTGGCCCGGGGCGACCCGACCCTCGAGATCGTCAGCGCCGACGCCATGGGCGTCTACCGGGGCATGGACATCGGCACGGCCAAGCCCATGGCCGCCGAGCGGGCCGAGGTCCGCCACCACCTGGTCGACCTGGTGGAGCCCGACGAGGACTTCTCGGTGGCCTGCTTCCAGCGGGTGGGGAAGGCGGCGCTGGCCGAGATCGAGGGCCGGGGTCACCGGGCCCTGCTGGTG
>DATMJI010000158.1:0-11408 GCA_035553895.1 Acidimicrobiales bacterium
CCTAGGCGCACGCCCCCCCTACTCTGCGTTCTGGCCCCGTAGGGACACCCCGCTCTCTCCCGTTCTGGCCCCGTAGGGACACCCCTCTCTCCCGTTCTGGCCCCACAGGTGGTCGCAATCACGACCACTTGTGGGGCCAGAACGGCGTGGGGGCAGGGTGGGCCGACTCAGGTGTGGTCGAGGACACCTGGGGCCCGCAGGCGCCGCTCGAGGTGGTGCTCGAGGGCGTGGCGGGCCAGGCGGTCGAGCTCGGCCCCGGCCGGGGTGGGTCCCTCGGCCAGCACCCCGACCAGGTCGCCGCCGAGGATGCGCCGCAGCAGGGCCAGGGCGCCGGGGGTCAGCCGGGTCCCCACCCGGCAGCTCCGGCACAGGGCCCCGCCCTCGCCGGCGGCGAAGGCCACCAGCTCGCCGCCGGATCCACAGCGGGCGCAGGCGTCGAGGACGGGGCTGAACCCCTGCTGGGCCAGCAGCTTCCAGGAGAAGGCGGGCACCACCAGGGGCGCAGGCCCGGCGGCCAGCGTGCGCAGGGCTCCGAGCAGCATCTGGTAGAGCCGGGGGTCCTCCTCGCCCTCTTGCACCACGGCGTCGACGATCTCCAGCAGGCACACGGCCCGGGCCAGGCGGTCGATGTCCTCGCGCACGGCCCGGAAGTGCTCCAGGGCCTCGGCCTGGGTGATGGTGTCGAGGTTGCGGCCCTCGTAGCACAGGACCGACACGTGGCCGAGGGGCTCCAGGCGGGCGCCGAAGCGGCTCTTGGTGCGCCGCACGCCCTTGGCCACGGCCCGCACCTTCCCGTGGTGCTCGGTGACCAGGGTGACGATGCGGTCGGCCTCGCCCAGCTTGATCGTGCGCAGCACGATCCCCTGCTCCCGGTACAGGCCCACGCCGGCCCGCCGCCCGCCCTAGTCGACGCCGCCGTAGCGCCGGTCCCGCCGCTGGAACTCCCGCACCGCCTCGAAGAGGTGCTCCCGGCGGAAGTCGGGCCACAGCACGTCGGTGAAGACCAGCTCGCTGTAGGCCAGCTCCCACAGCAAGAAGTTCGAGATCCGGTACTCCCCCGACGTGCGCACCACCAGGTCGGGATCGGGCATGGCCGGGTCGTAGAGGTGGCGGCGGATGGCCCGCTCGTCGATGCGGTCGGCGGCAGTGCCCTCCGTCACCAGGGCCCGGACGGCATCGACGATCTCCGCCCGGCCGCCGTAGTTGAAGGCGATGGTGAGGGTCATGGTGGTGTTGCCCGCCGTCTGCTCCAGGGCCTCGTCCATGCGCCGCAGCAGCCGCCGGGGAACCCGCCAGTCCCGGCGGCCGGCGAATCGGATCCGCACCCCCCGCTCGTCGAGCTCGTCGCGGCGGCGGGTGAGGATGCCCTCGTTGAACTGCATGAGGTAGCGCACCTCGTCGGCCGGCCGCTTCCAGTTCTCGGTGGAGAAGGCGTAGACGGTCAACCACTCCAGGCCCAGCTCCAGGGCACCCTCGACGGCGTCGAGGAGGGCTTCCTCGCCGGCGGCGTGACCTTCAGTGCGGGGGAGGCCGCGCTTTTGGGCCCAGCGGCCGTTGCCGTCCATGACGCACCCCACGTGCGCCGGCACCCGCGTGGGATCGATCCCGTCGAGGTCCACCGGCCGAAGCTACTGCTCACGCCCCGCTGCGGGTAGACAGGTGCGGTGCTCCAGCGCTTGCGGCGATACGCACAGGGCAAACCGGTGCTCGAGGTGGCCCTCGACGTCCAGGCTCGCTTCAGCGAGGTCCACGGCGGTTCCCTCGCCTCGGCCGTCACCCTGGCCGCGTTCCTCTCGCTCTTCCCGCTGGTGCTGGTCACCATCGCCGTGCTCGGCTTCTTCGCCTCCACCACGCCCGACCTGTCCACCCAGATCTCCGACTTCTTCGGGCTTCCCCGGGACGGAACAGCCTCTGACGCCATCACCCAGGCCCTGTCCACGGCCGAGGAGAGCCGGGCAGCGGCCTCCGTCGTCGGCTTCGTCGGCCTGCTGTGGTCGGCCCTGGGCCTGGTGGCGGCCCTGCAGTACGCCTACGACTCGGTGTGGCAGGTGCGCGGCCGCGGCCTGCGGGACAAGTTGGCCGGCCTGAGTTGGTTCGCCGGCGCCGCCCTGGTCTTCGTCGCCTCCTTCGCCGTGACTGCCGTCCTCGGTTTCCTGCCCGCCTTCTTCGCCCCCCTCAACCTGGTGATGGGCGTGGCCGTGAGCTTCGGGCTCTTCTTGTGGACGGCCCGGGCCCTGTGCAACCGCCACGTCGGCTGGCGGGCCCTGGTGCCCGGCGCCATCTTCGGTGCCGTCGGCCTCGAGGTGCTCAAGGTGGTGGGCGGGATCTATGTCCCCCAGGCGGTGGCCTCGTCGTCGGCGCTCTACGGCTCCATCGGAATCGTCTTCGCCGTGCTGGCCTGGTTGCTGTTCTTCGGGCGCCTGATCGTCTACTCGGCCACCCTCAACGTGGTGCTGTGGGAGCGCCGGCACGGGACGGTGTCGGTGGCCCTCGAGGTTCCCAAGCTGCCCGGGCGCCAGCCCCAGGCGGCCACCCGCTCGGGCGAGACCAGCGCCCAGCCGAGCCCGTCCTGACGCTCGGCACCGGGTGCTGGACTGGGTTCCCCGCGGCGTCACCTGGGTCGGCCTGCTGGCCGGCCCCCTGGTGATCCTCGGCTACCTGGCCGGCTCGGTCCCCTTCGCCTACCTCTACTCCCGCCGCCGGCTCCGCCGCCAGCTCGAAGCTCCCGGCGTCGAACGGCTGGTGGGCCCCGCCGGCTCCGGTGGGCGAGACGGTGCCGCCGCCCGCCACGTCGGCGCCTGGGCCCTGCCTGGGCTGGCCACCCTGGGGGCCACGACGCTCGCCTGGCACCTCACCCTGGCCGCCACCCCCGGGGGCGCCAACTTCAGCGGCGTGGGCATCTTCTCCAACCAGGCCATCGGGGCCTGGGTGTCGGTGGCTCTGTGGACCGGCATGGCCGCCGTGGTGGGCCACGCCGCCCCGGTGTGGAACGGCTTCCGCGGCGGCAACGGCCTGCCCCCGGCAGCGGCGTTGGGTGCCGCCTACGTGCCCGTGGTCCTCCTCGTGAGCGCCGGGCTGGCTCTGGTCGTCTTCGGGCTCACCCGCCGGACCCGCCTGGCCCTGCGGTGCGCCCTGCCGGCCATGGTGGTCTACGCCTACGTGGCCTGGCTGGCCGACATCCAGGCCGGCTGGGGGGTCAACAACGGGCCCGAGACCACCCTGTGGACCGTGGTCCTGGCCACCACCCTCTTCGCCCGCAACCACCGGGATCTCGGCGCCACCGGTTGAGGGCCGGGACCGACCCGCTCAGCGGCCGGCGTCGTCGCCGAGGAGCGGGCGCAGGGGCCAGTCCTTGTCGACCTTGACCATGAGCTCGAGGTAGGCGCCCGGCGCCAGCTGGCGGCGCACGGCCGTCCCCACCTCCTTGAGCACCCGGCCCCCGTGGCCGATGACGATGCCTTTCTGCGACGCCCGCTGCACCAGGATCTCGCAGCGGATCCTGGGCCATTCCCACTCCGTCACCCGGGTGGCCACGGCATGGGGCAGCTCGTCGTGCAACACCGCCAGCAACTGCTCGCGGACCAGCTCGGCCACCCATACCGCCTCGGGCACATCGCTGCGGGCGTCGCTCGGGTAGTAGGCCGGGCCCTCGGGCAGCCGGTCGACGAGCCCGTCGATCAGCTGGTCGACGCCCTCGCCGGTGCGGGCCGACACGGGGTAGTAGTCGGCCGCTTCCAGTTGGGCGGCGGCGGCCAGCCCGGCCATCACCTGGGAGGGAGAGGCCCGGTCGATCTTGTTGAGCACCACCACCGGACGGGCCGGCACCTGGGCCGCCACCGCCCGGTCACCGGGCCCGAGGGAGGCGGTGGCGTCGAGGACCACGCAGACCAGGTCCACGCCGGCCACCGCCGCGCTGGCCGTCTCCGCCAGGCGGGGGCCGAGAGGGCCGCGGGGGCGGTGCATGCCCGGGGTGTCGACGAAGACCACCTGGTCCCCGCCCCGGTGCAACACCCCCCGGACCTGGCTGCGGGTGGTCTGGACCTTGTCGGAGACGATGCTCACCTTGGCTCCCACCATCCGGTTGAGCAGTGACGACTTCCCGACGTTGGGCCGCCCCACCAGGGTCACGAAGCCGGAGCGGCCCATGGCGTCAGGAGGCGACGACGTCGGCCGGGGGCTCCTCGGGCTTGGTGATGCGCACCCGCCCGATGCGCCGGCCCTGGACCCGCTCGGCCCGCAGCACCAGCCCGTCGAGGGCCACCGATTCGCCCTCGCTGGGCACGTGGCCGAGCAGGTTGAACACCAGCCCTCCCACCGTGTCCCAGTCGCCCTCGGGCAGCTCCAGGTGCAACAGGTCGTTGAGCTCGTCGAGAGCCATGCGGGCGGCGACCCGCACGTCGCCACCGGGCAGGGGTTCGAACAGCGGGTCCTCCACGTCGAACTCGTCGACGATCTCGCCCACCAGCTCCTCGATCAGGTCCTCCAGGGTCACCAGGCCGGCGGTGGAGCCGTACTCGTCGATGACAATGGCCATGTGGAACTTCTCTGCCTGCATCTCCCGCATGAGCTCGGCCACCCGCTTGGTCTCGGGCACGAAGCGGGCGGAGCGGGCCAGGGTGTGGACGGTGGCCGACGTGCGGCCCTCGCGCGACGCCCGCATCAGGTCCTTGGCGTAGACCAGCCCCACGATGTCGTCGATGCCCTCGGCCTGGACCGGGATGCGGCTGTAGCCGTTGGCGATCACCGTCTCCATGGTGAACGCCACCGTGGCCCCGGCATCGACGGTGACCATGTCGGGCCGGGGCACCATGACCTCCCGGGCCACGGTGTCGCCGAAGTCGATGATGGAGCGGATGAGGGCCCGCTCCTCGACTTCGATCACGTCGGCCTCCACGGCGACGTCGGCCAGGGCCAGCAACTCCTCCTCCGACACCACCGGCCCGGCCCGGCGGCCCTTGCCCGGCAGCACCAGGTTGGACAGCCCGATGAGGGCCCGGGTGACGATGCGCACGGGAGGGAAGCGGGCCAGCAGGTCGACGAAGGGGGCGACGATGAGGGCCGAGCGCTCGGTGTGCAACAGGGCGTAGGTCTTGGGGGCGGCCTCGGCGCACACGAAGATGACCACGGCCAGCACCAGGGTGGCCACGGCGATGCCCACCGGGCCGAGGTAGCTCTCCACCATGAGGCTGACCAGGGTGGCGGCGCCCAGGTGGCAGACGACCACCAGCAACAGCACGGGGTTGAGCCCCCGCTCCCGGTGCGCCAGCAGCCGGGCCAGGCTGGCCGCCCCCCGCCGGCCCTCCTCCCGCAGGGCCAGGGCCTTGGAGCGGGGCAGGTGGGTCAGGCTGGTCTCGGCCAGGGCCAGGAAGGCTCCCGCCGCCACCAACGCTGCGGCACCCGCCAGGGCCAGGATCTCCTGGGTGCTCACGGCGCCTCCCGCCGCCGGCCGCGGGCCATTCCGGAGGATCGGTGTCGCTCAGCCACGCCGATCCTCCACAATCGCCGAGCCCCGCCCGCCCGGCGGCGAGTGCGGCGCATTACGGAGCATCGGAGTCGCTCAGCCACCTCGATCCTCCGGAATCGGCGAGCGGTGGTAGTGGCGGGCCAGCAGGCGGCGCTCGGCCTCCTGCATGGCGGCCCCCTCCGCCGGCTCGGCGTGGTCCATCCCCAGCACGTGGAGCACCCCGTGGACCACCAGGAGGGCCAGCTCGTCGCCGGTGGGCGCTGAGCGGGCGGCGGCGTTGCGCTCGGCCACCGCCGGGCACACCACCACGTCGCCCACCAGCACCGGGGCCCCGCCGGCACCGGCCGGCGAGAAGGCGGCGCCGCCGGGCTCGGCGTCGAGGGGGAAGGCGAGGACGTCGGTGGGCCCCTCGCCGGCGAGGTAGCGGCCGTTGAGCTCGGCCATGGTGGCCTCGTCGACGAAGCTCAGCGAGAGCTCACCGCGGATGACCCCCTGGTCGGCCAGGGCGGCCCGGGCCAGCTCGGCCAGGCGGGGGACGTCGAGGCGCACCGCCGACTGCTCGTCGGCCACGGCCACGTCGGGTCCGGGAGCAGGGGGCCCGGGTGGTGACCCGGGCCAGGGTCTCGGCGGCGCGGCGCCGTTCACCGCTCCCCCTCCCCGGAGCCCCCGCTCGCGCCGGCCCGCTCGTAGGCGTCGACGATGTCCTGGACGATGCGGTGACGGACCACGTCGCGGTTGGTGAGGCGCACGAAGGCCAGCCCCGGGATCCCCGAGAGCACGTCCTCGAGGCCCACCAGACCCGAGCGGGCGTTGGGCACGTCGACCTGGGTGACGTCACCGGTGATCACCGCCTTGGAGCCGAAGCCGATGCGGGTGAGGAACATCTTCATCTGCTCCCGGGTGCTGTTCTGGGCCTCATCGAGGATGATGAAGCTGCCGTTGAGGGTGCGGCCCCGCATGAAGGCCAGGGGGGCGACCTCGACCGTCGCCCGGTCGAGCAGGCGCTGGGCCCCCTCAGGCTCGACCATGTCGTAGAGGGCGTCGAAGAGGGGGCGCAGGTAGGGGTCGATCTTGGCCGTGAGGTCGCCGGGCAGGAAGCCCAGGCGCTCCCCCGCCTCCACCGCCGGGCGGGTGAGGATGATGCGGTTGACCTGGCGCAACTGGAGGGCCTGGACGGCCATGGCCACCGCCAGCCAGCTCTTGCCGGTGCCGGCGGGGCCGATGCCGAAGGTGACCACGTTGTCGCGGATGGCGTCGACGTAGCGCTTCTGGCCGCTGGTCTTGGGCCGCACGGTGCGGCCCTTGGCCGCCTTGAGGACCTCGGCGGTGAGCACGTCGGTGGGGCGCTCGTCGGCCTTGACCATCTCGATGGTGCGCTCGACCTTGGCCGCGTCGAGGCCCTGTCCCAGCTCCAGGAGCACCACCAGCTCCTCGAAGAGCTTGCCCACCCGCTCGGCGCCCGGTCCCGAGATGTTGATCTCGTTGCCCCGGACGTGGATGGCGGCGTCGGCGAAGGCCCCCTCGATGAGGCGCAGGAGCTCGTCGCGCGGCCCGAGGAGGGCACCCATGAGGTGGTTGCCGGGCACCAGGACGGCCACGCCGGTGCCACCGCGGTCGGTGGGGACGCCTGGGGGGCCGGCGCCGGGGGGCAGGTCGTCGAGAGACGCAGGGTCAGGTGACACGGGCGCCGACCAGCCTACCGGCCCAAGCCGGACCCGTGGCCGGCGCCGGCCCGCGCTAGCCGGGAGGCCACTCCAGCGATCGCCCCCCGAGGACGTGGAGGTGGAGGTGCCCGACGGTGTTGCGGGCGTCCTCGCCCACGTTGAACACCAGGCGGAACCCGCTGGCGTCGACCCCGTCGGCGTGGGCCACGGTCCGGGCGGTGGTGAACAGCTCGGCCAGCATCTCGCCGTGGCCGGCGTCGAGGGCGGCAGCGTCGTCGACATGGTCCTTCGGCACCACCAGCACGTGGGTGGGGGCCTGGGGGTTGATGTCGCGGAAGGCCACGGTGTGCTGGCCCCGCTGCACCACGTCGGCAGGGACGTCGCCAGCGACGATGCCGCAGAACAGGCAGTCCGCCATCGCCCGCCACCGTAGTGGCCCACCGCCCCCCGGGGCATCACCTCGGGCCTTGCCGCCGGGGCGTGCGGGCGCGAACGTGGGGCCGACAGGAGGCTGCGCCGTGGTCGACGTGTCCAGCGAGATCACCATCAACCGGCCGGTCGAGGAGGTGTCGGCCTACGCCGCCGACCCCGACCACGCCCCGGCGTGGTACCAGAACATCTCCTCGGTGGAGTGGGTGAGCGCCCCTCCCTTGGCCCTGGGTTCCCGGGTGCGCTTCGTGGCCCACTTCCTCGGCCGGACGCTGACCTACACCTACGAGGTGGTGGAGCGGGAACCCGGCACCCGACTGGTGATGCGCACGGCCGAAGGCCCCTTCCCCATGGAGACGACCTACACGTGGTCGCCCCGGGGCGAGGCGGCCACCCACATGACCCTGCGCAACCGGGGCGAGCCGCGGGGCTTCGCCAAGGTCGGGGCGCCCCTCATGGCCACGGCCATGCGCCGGGCCAACACCAAGGATCTGGCCCGCCTCAAGGACATCCTCGAAGCCGGCGCCTGACCCTCCCCTCCTCGGCCTCCGGCAGCTCTCCACCCCTCTCCTGGCCCCAGAAGTGGTCGTGCAAACGACCACTTCTGGGGCCAGAACGGGGGGGTTGGGGTCAGGCGGATGTCAGCCGGTGGCCGCCTCGCCACCGTCGCCCACCGGAGGCAGGACCAGGACCTGGCCGGGGAAGATGAGATCGGGGTTGGTGGGATCGGCGAGGCGGTCGGTGTTGGCCTCGATGAGGCGCAACCAGTAGCGGGCCACCTCGGCCTCACCTGGGGGTGGGCCGGTGGCGTCGCCGGCCCCGGCCGCCTGGCCGAGGGCCCGCTCGGCCAGGGACCACAGGTGGTCGCCGGCTCGCACCTCCCAGCCGGCGCCGGCGGTGCCCGTCCCCTGGCTGGTGGGCACCGCCGGCGGCTCGCCGGTGGGTCCGGGGGCCAAGGCCGGTCCGCCCTCGCCGGTGGGTGCGTCCTCGGGCAGGGCCCGCATGACCGGCGGGTCCTCGTCGTCGTCGGCGCCGGCCTCGTCGCCCGCCACCGCGGCGATGGTGACAAGCGGCGGCTCCACCCGGGCGCCGGCCACCCCGGCGACGGTGGATCCCACCAGGGTGACGCCGGCGGCGGCGTGCAGGCTCCGGCGCACCACGGGCAGGGTCAACACGTCGACCACCCGGACCAGGCGCCGGGCCCCCCAGAGCCGGGCCAGCGCACCCAGCGACGTCACCATCAGCAGGTACCAGGCCAGGACCACCACCACCAGAGCCAGCACGGCGAAGGCGGCCTCCACCGGGCTACGGGCAGCCGCCCAGGAGGCCCACGACCCCGGGTCGCCGAGGGGCGGCGGCGCCAGCGGCCCCCTGGCCAGGGCCCGGCCGCCGGCCGCTACGGCCAGCAGGATGGCCAACCACGCCGACCACCCGGCCAGACGCCGGGCCATCGCCACCGGGTGGTTCCCTGGCCTCTCCATGTCCTCAACTCCTCGGTGTCGTGGTCTCGCGCCCGCCGGGTGCCGGGCGGGTCAGCGGCGGATGGCATCGGCGACGGCGGTGGCGGCCACGTCGGCCCGGTCGGGGCCACCGGGAACGGCCCCCGAGAAGATGTGGTCGACCCGGGCCCGCACGGTCACCTCCACGGCATCGCCCTGCACGGTGGCGACTGCCGATACGCCCTCCAGATGGGCCAGGCCCCGGCGAGCGACGGTCTCCTCGGCCACCTGCTGCACCCGGACGGTGTCGAGGCGGAAGGTGCCGTCGCCGTAGTACCGGCCGACGTCGACGGCCGCCACCGCGTCGTTGGCCGCCGCCACGGCGACGTTGGCCAACTCCCGCTGGGCCAGGAACACCGCGGCGCTGTCGACGGCAAGGGCGCCGAGGACGAGGAAGATCAGCACGGCGGCGGGCATGAGGGCCAGCACGCTGGCGCCCTCGCCCCCACCGCCCCGGGCGGGGCCGGGCTCAGCCACGGCAGGGGGTGACGGGGCCGGCCGGGACGTCTAGGCCGTCCCGGTAGGGGTCGACCACCTGGCTGTGGCGCCCGCTGGCGGTGATCACGCTGCCACCGAAGCCGCCGATCCAGGGCAGGCGGAACGTGGGGACGTCGTAGGTGACGACGAAGGTCACCCGGGCGCACCGGTGCAGGTCGAGGGCGCCCTCGGAACGGAGGTCCCACGCCCCGGGTCGGGCCTTGTGGCCCTCGATGGTGGCCGTGGCTGCCGCCCGGGCCTCGGCCAGGGCGGCCGAGGCCGTCGGCCCGCCGGACTCCACGAAGGACCGGGCCGCCTCCCGGGCGGCGGCCGAGGCCACCAGCTTGGCGTCGATGACGCCCCAAGCGTTGACCAGCAGCGCCGTGCCCACCACCAGGACCAAGAACCCGAAGGGCAACGCCTCGAAGCCCCCCACCATGCCCCGCTCGTCGGCGATGCGGGCCGCGCTCAACGCAGCCGCTCCTGGCGCACCGAGATGGTGCGGTCGATGTGCTGGAAGGGCACGTCGACGCCCGCCAGGCGGGGCCCCGGGTGCTCGGCCTCCACCCGCAGGGCCACCGTGTCAGGCTGGCCGTCGCCGTCGGTGTCGGGATAGGTCCACGACACGTCGAGGCGACCACCGTCGCGGTAGCCGCCGAGGAGGGCGAGCAGGGCGGCTTCGGCTTCGGCCTCGCTCGCTGCGGCGCCCGACCCGCCGGCTCGCAGGCGGGCGGCGTCGAAGGCGGCTGCGGTCACCACCGAGGCGCCGTAGAGGTTCAACACCAGGTGCACGGCGAAGAGCAGGAGGACCAGGAAGACGCTGACGCCGACGAGGGCGCCGATCAGGCCCGAACCCTCCTGCCCGTCACTGGATCTGCTCGACGTTGTCTTGGATGCGCTCGCCGGCATCGTTGAACACCGCCTGGAACACGCCCCACATGGCGGCGCCGATGAGGGCCATGATCAACACGGCGATGGCGGTGGAGATCACGCCTTCGCCCGCCTCGCCGGCGGACCGGCGCCCGGCGCGGGCCGGGAGCAACAGGAACATCGTCCACGTCTGGTGGGCAGGACTCATCTGGTTCTCCTTGTTCTGCGTCGATGGGTGTTGCGACGGGCACCTCATCCGCCGAAGCGCCGGAGGGCGGCGACGAAGGGGATGCCCATGAAGATGACGCCGGGCACGAGCGTGGCCACCGTCACCGGGATCCAGACCTGCTGGCTGCGGCGCTCGGCCGCCTCGATGAGCTCCCGGTGGACGTCCCGGCGGATGGCGCGGGTCTCCTCGGCCAGCAGGCGGGCCAGGTCGGTCGTCTCCCGGTTCAGCGACAGGACCGCGACCAGGCGGTCGAGGGCGGCCACGTTGGCCACCGCCGCCCACTCCCGCAGGGCCTCGGCCTCGCCCAGCCCTTGTCGCAGCCGGGCACACACCCGCCGCAGGTCGGCGCCACACGCCCCCGAGCTGCGGCGGGCCAGCCGGTCGAGGGCCGAGGTGAGCGAGTAGCCGGCGGACAGCAGCAGGGCCAGCTGCTCGGCCACCACCGGGAGCTCGAGGAACAGGCGCCGCTGCCAGCGCTGGGAGGCGCCGGCCACCCGTTGTTCGTGGATGAGGAAGGCCAGTGCCGGACTCCCGAGGAGCAAGAGCAAGGAGACGGGGGCAGGGGGGCGCAGCGCCAGCGCCATCAGGGCCGCCACCCCGAAGCCGGCCACGCTCGTGCCCAGCTGGCGCACCCGCATGTCGGCCACGCTCACCGGCGAGTGGATGCGGGTGAGGCGCAGCGACAACTGCTCGCTCACGCCGGCGAAGCGGGCCAGCCGCTCCCCCACGGCCTGGGAGAGCGGCTGGCCCGCTTCGCCGGCGTGAGCGAGCAGTTG
>DATMJI010000159.1:0-7303 GCA_035553895.1 Acidimicrobiales bacterium
GGCCGATGAGGCTGAGCAGGCCCACCACCACGCCCAGGACCACGACGCTCGAGGGCCCGGTCGGGCGCCCCGCCCGCGGGGCGCCCGACCGGGCCCTCGAGCGTCGTGGTCCTGGGCGTGGTGGTGGGCCTGCTCAGCCTCATCGGCCTGGTCATGGTCCTGTCGGCCTCGTCGGTGCAGGCCCTGCGGGAGTCGGGATCGACCTGGACCTACGTCCTGCGCCAGGCCGTGTGGATGGTCCTGGCCACGGCCGCCCTGGCCGTGACCGTCTCGGTCGACTACCGGCGCTGGCGACGCCTGGCGGTGCCCCTGCTGGCCGTGGCCGTCGTGTTGTTGATCGTGGTCCTCCACCCCGCCCTCGGCACCGAGGTCAACGGGGCCCGGAGCTGGCTCGAGGTGGGCCCGGCCCGCCTCCAGCCGTCGGAGCTGGCCAAGCTGGCGCTGCTGGTGTTCTGTGCCGACCTGCTGGCCCGGCGCTCGCATCGCCTGGCCGACGGCCGTCTCACCCTGCGCCCGGTGCTGCTGGTGGGGGGGGCGGTCGTGGGGTTGATCCTCGTCCAGTCCGACCTCGGGTCGGCCATCGTGGTCGCCACCGTCGTGGTGGCCGTGCTGTTCCTGGCCGGGGTGCCCCTGGCCCGCCTGACCGGCGTGCTGGTCGCCGGCACCGCCGGGTTCTTGGGCCTGGCCCTGGGCGAGACCTACCGGCGCCAGCGCCTGCTCGTCTTCCTCGACCCCGGCGCCGACCCCCTCGACGGCGGTTACCAGATCAGCCAGTCCCTCACCGGGGTGGCCTCGGGCGGGCTCTTCGGCGTGGGCCTGGGCGCCAGCCGGGCCAAGTACGGCTTCTTGCCCAACGCCCACACCGACTTCATCTTCGCCATCATCGGCGAGGAGCTGGGCCTCATTGGCGCCGTGCTGGTCCTCGGCCTGTTCCTCGTCT
This sequence comes from Acidimicrobiales bacterium, assembly GCA_035553895.1. Classification (GTDB taxonomy): domain Bacteria; phylum Actinomycetota; class Acidimicrobiia; order Acidimicrobiales; family CADCSY01; genus JADDRA01. The sequence continues at coordinate 941 of DATMJI010000159.1, forward strand.
TCGCCGCCTTCGGCATCAAGGCGGCACTGGCCGCCCCCGACCGCTTCGGCCTGCTGCTGGCCGGAGGGATCACCGCCTGGATCCTCACCCAGGCCCTGGTCAACATCGGTGGGGTGCTGGGGCTCCTGCCCATCACCGGGCTCACTCTGCCCTTCATCTCCTTCGGCGGTTCGTCGCTGGTGGTGACTTTGGCGGCCGCCGGGATCCTCCTCAACGTGGCCCGCCAGGGCCGCCCCCCGGCGCCCCGCCGGGAGGGTCACACGGCGTAGCCCCCGGTGTCGAGCTCCCGGTGGTGGCGCTCGATCCATGCCGAGGTGGCGGCCAGCCCCTCCTCCAGGGCCACCTGGGGGGCCCAGCCCGCCCACTCCCGGGCCCGGGTGTTGTCGCACAAGAGGCGCTCCACCTCGCTGCCGGGGGGGCGGAGGCGGGCGGGGTCGGTGACCACGGTGGCCGAGCTCCCGGTCACCCGCACCAGCAGGGCCACCAGGTCCCCGATGGAGATCTCCCGGCCCGAACCGATGTTGACCACCTCGCCGAGGGCGCGGTCGCAGCCGGCCACGGCAAGGAAGCCGGCGACGGTGTCGTCGACGAAGTTGAAGTCCCGGGTGGGGCTGGTGGCACCGAGGGCGATCTCCCGGTCGCCCCGGTGGAGCTGGGCCAAGATGGTGGGGATGACCGCCCGGGTCGACTGGCGGGGCCCGTAGGTGTTGAAGGGCCGGACCACCGCCACCGGCAGCTCGAAGGCGTGGAAGAACGACAGCGCCATCATGTCCCCGCCGATCTTGGACGCCGAGTAGGGCGACTGCGGCTGGAGCGGGTGGTCCTCGGCGATGGGGACGTGGCGGGCCGTCCCGTAGGCCTCGCTGGTGGAGGTGTGCACCAGGCGGCGCACGCCCGCCCGCAGGCAGGCCCGGGCCACGTGGTGGGTGCCCTCCACGTTGACCTGGATGTAGCTCTCGGGGGCGACGTAGCTGTAGGGGATACCGATGAGGGCGGCCAGGTGGAACACCACCTCGCAGCCGTCGACGGCCTGGAACACCCGCTCGGCGTCCCGGACGTCGCCGGGCAGGATCTCCACCTCCCGGTGGACCTCGGGGTCGAGCCAGCCCGTGCGCCCGAAGGGGTTGTAGTGCACCAGGGCCCGCACCGCCGCCCCCTCCCGCACCAGGCGCTCCACCAGGGTGGAGCCGATGAAGCCCTCGCCACCGGTGACCAGCACGCCCACGCCGTCCCAGCGGCCCATGGGTCTAGGCCCGATCATCCCGGTGGGCCGGGCAGCCATCGGTGCCGGTGGCTGACCGCGGGCCAGAGCGCCGTGCTACCCGTGGGAACCGGTGCCGGCTGGGGGATCCACACTCAGAGGGCACGTCGGGGGGACGTTACCAGCCGGGGGTTGGCGGAGGGGGGCCCAGCACCCGCTCGCCGTGAGCTGTGGAGGCGAGGCGGGGCAGGTGGGACTCCGGTTCCGACTCAGGGGACGGGAAGGTGCCAAGCCAGGCCGGCGAAGCGGCCGAAGTCCCGGTCGTAGCTCACCACGGTGGCGCCGTGCTCCAGGGCGAGGGCGGCCAGGTGGGCGTCGTTGACCAGGTTGGCGCCCGAGCCGGCGTCGCCCAACAGGCCGGCGACAATGGCGAGGTGCCTGGGTGTCGCCTCGAGTATCACGGTGGCCGGCTGGTCCACCCAGGCCTGCACGCAGGCCAGGGCATCGGCCACGGCCAGGGGGTGGGGGAAGAGCCCGACCTTGGTGGACAGGCGCAGGAAGGCCAGCAGGGCGACCCAGGCCAGGCCCACCGTCTCGGTACCCGAGAGGGCGCCGTCCAGCCACGTCCGGGCCTCGTCGTGCTTGGCGTCGCTCTCGTTGACGGCGTACAGCAAGACGTTGGCGTCGACCAGCTTCACTTGCCCTGGCGCATCCGCCGGATCAGCTCCTCGTCTTCGAGCTCGGCCGCCAGCTGGAGCGCCCGGTCGAGGTTGACCGTCGGCAGACCGAGCGCGGCCGTCCTGGTGCGAAACGGCGGCTGGTCGCCCCGGGCGGCAACGGCCGATGCCCGGATGGCATCGTTGAGGGCGACCTTGAACGACACGCCCCGCTCGCGCATCCGCCGGCGCACCAGCGCCTCGACATCGGGGTCGAGGGTGACCGTGGTGCGCATGGGTGCATCATAGCATCACGCCGCTGACAGCATGATGGCGAAAAGGGCCGACCGCCGGCGAGCGAGCCGAGGGCTAGACCTCGTCGCCGGTGGCGAAGGCCATCAGCGCCGCCTCCAGGGCCTCGGGGGATCCCACGTCGATCCAGCGCTCGAGGATGGGGAAGGCGGTGACCGGCCATCCCTTGGCCAGGGCCGCCTCCACCAGGTCGGGCATGCCGAGCATCTGCTCGGGCGGGACGAGGGCCACCACCTCGGGCTCGATGACGAAGATGCCGGCGTTGCACCAGCGCTCCAGGTTCGGCTTCTCCTCGATGCCGAGCACCCGTGCGCCCTCCAGGCGCAGGACCCCGTAGGGGATGGGCATGCGGTGGAGAAAGGCGGCCACGGTGACGGCCGCCTGCTGCTGGCGGTGGAACTCCACCAGCCGCTCGAAGGGCAGGGACGTGACCTGGTCGGCCATGGTGACCAGCACCGGTCGCTCGGGCGGGGGCTCGAGCAGGGCCAGCGGCCCAGCCGTGCCCAGGGCGTCCTGCTCCCGGAGGTAACGCAGGTCGAGGCCCATGGTGGCGCCGTCGCCCAGCCGCTGCTCGAAGACCTCGGCCTTGTAGTTGACGGCCAGGTGGACCTCGGTGATGCCGGCATCTCGGAGCTGTTCGAGGAGGCGCTCCAAGATGGTGGTCCGCCCGACCGTGAGCAGGGGCTTGGGCACCTTGTCGGTGAGCGGGCGCAGGCGCTGGCCCCGTCCGCCGGCGAGGACCACGGCGGCCACCGTGGGGACGGCGGGGCCGACATCGCCTCGCCGCCGCCAGGCCACCAGGCGCCCGCCGTCGACCACGGCGGCCGCGCTCGCCTGGTGCTGGTCCAAAAGGGCGAGGATCTCGGCGTCAGGGGAGGTGGGCCCCACCAGCACGGGCGGTCCGGCCACGCCGTGGGCGGCGGCGTCCAGGCGGGCGCCGCCCAACACGGCCCGGCGGATGTCTCCGTCGGTGATGGTCCCCGAAACCTGCCCGGAGCTGTCGGCCAAGGCGGCCACGCCCGTTCCGGTGCCGGCGATGACCTCCAGCGCCTGCTCGATGGAGGCGCCGGGGGTGACGAGCACCGGTTCGCCGCTCATCGCCGGGCCAGTTGCCGCGTCCACGCCGCCATCTCGTCGGCGGCGTCGGGGCGGGCCAGGCGCTCGAGGGCGGCGCTCATGGCCTCGAGGCGGGAGCGGTCCTCGAGGATCTCCTCGAGGCGGGGCCCGACGACGGCTGCCGTGGCCTCGTGGTCGCGCACCATGACGGCGGCGCCGGCCGCCACCATGGCGGCGGCGTTGCGGGCCTGGTGGTCGAAGGGGGCGTGGGGGTAGGGGACGAGCACCGCCGGCAGGCCCACCACGGCCAGCTCGGCGACGGTGCCGGCGCCGGTCCGGCACACGGCCATGTCGGCGGCGGCGTAGGCCAGCTCCATGTCGTCGATGAAGGCAGTGAGCTCGACCAGGTGAGCGCCGCCACTGGCGGCCAGGGCGGCGCTGGTCTCGTCGTAGTGGCGCCCGCCGGTCTTGACCAGCAGGCGCACGTCGCCGCGGTGGCGCCAGCGCCCGGCCAGGCCCACCGCCAGGCGGTTGAGCGAGCTCGCCCCCTGGCTACCACCGTTGACGAGGACGAACCGGGTGGTCTCGTCGAGCCCGTAGGCGGCCCGGGCCTTGGCCCGGGAACCGGCCCGGTCGAAGCGCTCGAGCCCGGCGGCGAGGGGCATGCCTACGGTGCGGACGTCAGCGGCGTGGCCGAAGGCGGCCGTGGCCTCGGCGAAGGCGGTGGCGACGTTGCCGGTGAGCCGGGCCGCCCACCGGTTGGCCCGACCGGGCACGGCGCCCGACTCGTGGATCAACGACGGAACGCCCGAGAGCCGGGCGGCGGCGATCAGGGGCACCGAGACGTAGGCGCCCATGCCGACGGCCACCTGGGCCCCCACCCGCGCCAGGACGCGCCGGGCCTGCACGGTGGAGCGAGCCAGAGCCCACGGCAGGCGGGCAGCCTGGCGCCCGGCGAAGGGCACCATGTCGACCAGGTGCAGCGGGTAGCCGGCCGGGGGCACCAGGGTCGTCTCCAGGCCCCGGCCGGTGCCGAGGAAGCAGATCTGGGCTTCGGGCTCGGCTCGCCGCAGGGCCTCGGCTACGGCCAGCCCCGGGTAGATGTGCCCGCCCGTCCCCCCGGCGGCGATGACCACACTGAGGGCCCGCGGCGAAGGCGCCGGCGCCGGCCCGGCCGGGACCCGGCGCCGCTCCCGGCGTCCTCCCTGGTTGCGAATGGACACGACGTTCCCTTCCTCGGTGCATCCGTGCGGGGGTCGCCGAGCTGCACCCCGTACATCACGCCGGCCTCCGGGGCCGCGGCGACTCAGCGTAGGCGCGGGGCCGGCGCGCCCGGGGGTCCCCGGACCGGCGGGGCCCCCCGGGTAGCGTTGCCCGCATCGGGATGCTCGACTTGTCGCGACCCCTTCGCCTCCACCTCCTGCCCATCGGGGGCTCGGGCATCGGTCCGCTGGCCTCGATCCTGGCCCGGATGGGCCACCACGTCAGCGGCTGCGACCAGGTGCCGTCGGCTCGCCTCGAGGGCCTCGCCGCCCAGGGGATCGAGGTGGCGGTGGGCCATGATCCGGCCCACCTGCTCGGAGCTGACGCCGTGGTGGCGTCGGCCGCCATCCCCGAGGGCGAACCCGAGCTGGTGGCCGCCCGCCGCCGGGGTCTGGCCGTGGTCAGCCGCCGCTCGGCCCTGGCCGCCCTGTGCCACCAGCGGCGCACCCTGGCCGTGGGTGGCACCCACGGCAAGACGACGACCACCGCCCTGCTCGCCACCGTGTTGCGCCAGGCCGGGATGGCGCCGTCGTTCCTCGTGGGGGGCGATGTTCCGGGTCTGGGCGGGGCCAGTTGGGACGGCGGCGAGTGGTTCGTGGTGGAGGCCGACGAGAGCGACGGGACCTTCCTCGATCTCGGGGCCGAGGCGGTGATCGTCACCAGCGTCGAGCCCGACCACCTCGATCACCACGGCGACCTCCGGGGGCTGCACGACGCCTTCGATCGCTTCGTCCGCCAGGCGCCGGGCTCGCGCATCGTCTGCAGCGACGATCCGGGAGCGGCGGAGCTGGCCCGCCACGTCGAGTGCCTGACCTACGGGACGGCGCCCGGCGCCCGCTTCAGGCTGGCAGAGGTGGAGCTGGGGCGCTCGGCCACGGCCTTCACCCTCAGCGACGGCGGCACCGAGGTGGCTCGCCTGCAGGTGCCCGTCCCCGGCCTGCACAACGCCCGCAACGCCGCCGCCGCCGCTGTGGCTGCCCTGTGCTTGGGGGCGGCGGTCGCCGACGTGGTGGCGGGCGTGGCCAGCTTCGCCGGGGTGGCCCGGCGCTTCGAGATGCGGGGCCACGCCGGTGGGATCACCTTCGTCGACAGCTACGACCACTTGCCCGGCGAGGTGGCAGCGGCGCTGGCCGCAGCCCGTGACGGGGCCTGGGACCGGATCGTCTGCGTCTTTCAGCCCCACCGCTACACCCGCACCGCGGCCCTGTGGCAGGAGTTCGGGCATTCCTTCGACGGCGCCGATCTGCTGGCCGTCACCGAGATCTACCCGGCCGGCCAACGACCGATCCCCGGGGTGTCGGGCAAGCTCATCGTCGACGCCGCCCTCGACGCCCGGCCCGGGCGCCGGGTGGCGTGGCTTCCCGGGCGTGACGACGTCACCCGCTGGCTGCTGGCCGAGTTGCGCCCCGGGGATCTGTGCCTGACCCTCGGAGCCGGGGACCTGACGACCCTGCCCGGCGAGGTGATGGCGGCGCTGGCGGCGACACCGGGGGCAGGGGGCAGGTGAGCGACGATGCCGCCCGAGCCGTCGCTGCCCGCCTCGGTGACCGGGCGGTTCTCGACGCGCCGCTCGGCGCTCGCACCACCTACCGCGTCGGCGGCCCGGCCGGCGTGCTCTTCGTGGCGGAGGACGCCGGGGATCTGGCCGCCGCTGCCGGGGCGGTGGCCGCCACCGGCATCGAGGTGGCGGTGGTCGGTCGGGGCTCGAACCTCCTCGTCGCCGACACCGGCTTTCCCGGGCTGGTGCTCATCCTGGGCGAGGGTCTGGCCGGCATCGATCTCTCCGGCAGGGACGGCACCGTGGTGGCGGGTGGCGGGGCGGATCTGCCGGTGCTGGCCCGGCGCACGGCGGCGGCCGGCTGGCGGGGTCTGGAG
>DATMJI010000160.1:0-7024 GCA_035553895.1 Acidimicrobiales bacterium
CGACCTGCCCCGCCCGCGCCAGCGCCGCCCGGCCCCGGCGGATGGCGGCCCGGTCCCAGCGCCGCCGGTCCTGATCGGCCAGCAGGACGGGGTCGCCACCGGGTCCGGTGCGGGCCGGGAACCGGGCAGCGGTGAGCTCGAGCAGGGCCAGGAGACCGTGGACCTCGGGCTCGTCGGGCATCAGGCGGGCCAGGACCCGGCTCAGGCGGATGGCCTCGTAGGCCAGGTCGGGGCGGATCAGGTCGGGGCCCGACGTCGCCGTCGACCCTTCGGTGAAGATGAGGTAGACGACGCTGAGCACCGAGCCCAGGCGCGCCCGGCGCTCCTCGTCCACGGGTACCTCGAAGCCGACCCCGGCGGCCGACAAAGTCTTCTTGGCGCGGGTGATGCGGGCCTGCACAGTGGCCGTGGGCACCAGAAAGGCCCGGGCGATCTCGTCGCTGGTCAGCCCGCCGATGACCCGCAGGGTGAGGGCCACCCGGGCCTCAGGCGCCACCACCGGGTGGCAGGCCACGAAGACCAGGGCCAGGACATCGTCGTCGATGCGATCGGGATCCCAGAGCAGATCCTGTCCCGCCGTGGAGTCTCTGGACGAGGGCGGGGCCCCCGAGGTGACCCCGCCCTCGTCCAGTCCGCTGGCCAGGACCGTGTAGCGCTGGTCGAGGGCGGCCCGGCGCCGGAAGGCGTCGATGGCCCGCCGCCGCCCCAGGGTCTTCAGCCACCCCGCCGGGTTGGCGGGCACGCCGTCCCGGGGCCAGGTGACGAGCGCCTCGGCCAGCGCCTCCTGGGCCACGTCCTCGGCCAGGGCGACGTCGGCGGTGTAGCGGGCGAGGGCGCCGACGATGCGGGCCGACTCGATCCGCCACACCGCAGCCACGGCCTGGCGAGCGTCGTTCACCGCTGGCCGGTCGCCTCCCGCCACGCCCGCTCCTTTTGGACCCACTCGTTGTCCTGAGGAAACTCGTCGATGCTGGCGACGCGCCGGATCTCGGCCTTCATGCCCGGGCCGGCCAGCGGCGCCCGCTTGGCCCACTCGACCGCCTCCTCCTGGGAGGTCACGTCGAGGATCCAGAACCCGCCGAAAAGCTCCTTAGTCTCGCCGTAGGGGCCGTCGGTCACCACCGGGGGCTGGGAGGAGTAGTCGACGACGACCCCCTTGGCGGCGTCGTCGAGGCCCTCGGCGGCCACCAGGACGCCGGCGGAGATCATCTCGTCGTTGAACCGGCCCATGACCTCGAGCATCTGGTCGAAGTCGACGCCCTCGGCCGCAGCCTGGGCCTCGTCACTGGCCCGCATGATCAGCATGTACTTCACGGTGCTCCTCCTTGTGTCGCAGGTCCCCTCCGGACCCGTTACCTCTAGGTCGAACGGCGAGTCGCCGAATCGACAGCGCCACCGGAGATTCTTGCCACCCCTTGGGCCAGGTCGGCGGCCGAGCCTTCGATGTCGGCCGGCGATCCCTGCAGATCGAGGGCGTAGGTCATCAGCCGCGTCCCGGAACGTTCGACCTCCACCAGTCGATGGGCGACATGCGCCGTCACGGAAATCACGTAGGGGCCAGCCGCTACCTTCCCTGCACGGCGGCAGGAGGGCTTGAGTGCTCGGGCTCGCTTCGGTAATGGCCTGGCCCCGGTCCGAGCAGCGACTCCGCCGCCTCCTCGAGCAGCGAGTGGCGGATCGCCTCCTCGAACACGGCCACGCCGTGGTGCTCCAGCGCCCCGGCCAGGGCCGGGTCCCATGGCGTGGCCGGTGGCGGGTCGCTGAGCGTGGCCGGCGACACCGAGGCAGCCAGGGCGCCGAGGTAGTCGCCGCCCGTCATCCGCCAGGGCACGGTGCCGGCCCGCTCGGCCAGCCAGCCGGTGATGGCCAGACCGGTGGGGTCGAAGTCGGCGTGTTGGTACAGCGACGCTCCCCCGGCGCCGAGCTGGCGCAACAGGGTGACCACGGCCACGCTCGGCCGCCCCGAGCTGCACACCAGCGGCGGGCCCGACCAGCCGCCTGCCGTTGCCGCGGCGATCAGCGACGGGTTCTCGAACACGAACACCGCCGCCCCGGCTGGTAGAGCGGGCAGCGGCCAGCGGCGGAGGTTGGCCAGCGACAGCACCACCGGTTCGCTGGCCCCGGCGGCGGCCGCCAGCCACCGGTCGAGCGGCGTGGCGGCACCGCCGGGCAACCCGAGGCTGAGCACGGTCGACGACAGCGGGTCGGGCACCACCCCCACCGTCTCCCACAGCAGCCGGGCCCCCTCGGCGTCGGCCGGCCGGGCGCTCCCGGTGGCCGTCGCCACGGCGTCGAGGACGATGGCGGCCACCGACCGGCCGTGGTCGAGGGCATGGGGATCACCGGCGTGATCGGCGGCCAGGGCGGCGAGCGGGAGGCCGTCGGCCGGCAGCGCCCGCAGCACGGCGAGCGCCCGCTGGAGGCGCCGGCGATGCACCTCGAGCCCGCCCCGGGCACCGGCCAGCCGCTGGCGCTCCACCCACCCGGCCAGCGGGCGCCCGGCCGGCAGCGCCAGCAGCGCCGCCTCGCCCTCCAGCCACTGCCACAGCGACTCCCGCGCCGAGCGCTCGGCAACACGCTGGGCCCGGCGGTCGGGCATCGGACCCCGCAGGGCCTCGACGGCGTCCTTGAGCTCGGCCACCGACGACAGGGCCAAGGCGTCGAGGAGACGGTCGATGCGCACCCGGGCATCGACCCGGGGCAGCCGGTCGCTGCCCAGCAGGTCGGCGAGGGCCCGGCGGGCACTGCCGGGCAGGTCCCGCATGGCGATCGATGCGGGCACGTCGCCGTCGCCGAAGCGGCGCTCCAGCTCGTCGACCAGCCCCGCCAGCTCGGGACGGCCCAACCGCTCCTGGGCCCGAGCGGTGACGGTCACGCCGAGGCCTGCTCCACCGACGGGTCGATCTGGCGCTGGCGGCCGTCCCAGGTGAAGCGGGTGGAGGTGACGGGCTCGTCACCGGTGGGAGGGTGGAGGTGGTGGATGGCGATGCCGTCGAGGGTGGCGTACTGGCACCACTCGTGGTCGCTGGTGAAGACGGCGTCGAGGTCCCAGGTGCTGAACGTGCCGAAGAGCTTGGCCCGGTTGGCGGCGTCGACCCCGGCGAAGAGCTCGTCGAGCAGGATGAGGCGGGGACAGCTCGACGGTTCGCCGGCCTCGCCGGCGTAGTGGGCGGCCACCGACGCCATCATCGGCAGGTGCAGGGCGATCGACCGCTCGCCCGTCGAGAGCTTCTGGAGCAGCCGGGGCGTGGCCGCCCTGTAGCCGGCCCAGTCCCGGTGGCCCACCTGGAGGATGAAGCGGTGCCAGGCCCGGTAGTCGAGGGTCTCCCGCAGCCGGGCCTCCCACGGGGCGTCGGCCTCAAGGTCGGACCGAGCCTGATCGACCCGGGCCCGCACGAACTCCTGCAGGGATGCCCGTTCGGCGCCGGACAGCCCGGCCGGGTCGCGCAGCAGCAGCGACCGGGCTGCCTTCACCGCCCCGGGCTGGTCGGCGTCGACGTCCCAACGCAGGCGTACCTGCACCCCACCCGCAGCCGTGCGCACGGCGCCCAGCTGGTCGTTGATGCCGTCGACGAGGGCGTTGGCTGCCCGGATGCGCTCGGCCAGGGCCCGGCGCACGCTGCCGGCGAGGGTCTGCTCGAAGAGACGCTCCTCGTCGGCGGCCAGCTCGGCCCGGCCCTGGTCGAGCTCGGCGGTGAGAGCCACCTGCAACTGGCTCACGTCCCGGCGGATCCCTCCGGTAGTGGCGCGCAGCACCCACCAGCCGGCGTCGACCAGCTGGCGCTCGATGTCGACCCGGGCACCGAGCGTCGCCTGGGCCAGGTGGACGCGCTCGCGCACCCGCTCGGAGAGGCGCTCGACGGCGGCCGGTGCGGTGTCGAGCGCCTCGTGGGCGGCGGCGATGGCCCGGCCGGCGGCCAGGACCCCGGTGACGCCGTCGAGCTCGGCGGGGGTGTCGGTGCCGGCGTCGCCGGCCAGGTTGCGCAGGGCCATAACCAGCTGGCCGTGGACCAGGTCGCGCTGGTGCTCGGCGTCGAGGCGCTCCCTCTCGGCCGCCGCCACCGCTCCTCTGAGAGCACCGACCTGCTCGGCCAGGTCGCGCTGCTCGATCTCCAGCCCATCGGCGCGGGTGCGGTTGGCGCTGCGCTCGGCGTTGAGGGCGCTGATGCGCTCGAGGATCTCGCCGTACTCGGCCCCGACCGAGGACTCGAGGGCGGCCACCCGCTGCTCGACGCCGGTGGCCTCGCCATCGGCAGCAGCACGATCGGCCGCCGAGCGGACGGCAGCCTGCCCGGCGTCCTCGACGGCCCGCTCGGCCCGCCGGTACCGGCGATCGGCGGCGGCCAGGTCCCGGCGGCGCCGGGCCCACGTGGCGGCGGCGGTCTTCAGTCCTTCGAGTGCGGACTCGACACGGGCGAGGCCCTCGCCGTCGGCGGGCAGGCCGTGGCGGGCGGCCAGGGAGGACAGCGCCCGCAGGGCGTCACGCACCGCATCCTCGGCTTGGCGGAGGGCCCGGCGGGTGTTCGCCAGCCGGTCGCCGGCTTCGGCCAGGCGGACGGCGGCCGCCTCCAGGGCCCGGCCGGCCTCGTCGACGGCGTCGCCGGCGGGGGCGGCAGCCAGCTCGGCCTCGATGGCGGCCCGGCGGCGGGCGAGGTCCTCCCCGGCCCGATCGAGCTCGGCCAGCCGGGCATCCACCTCGGCGATGGCGGCGTCCAGCTCGGCCAGGCGAACCCGGCGGTGGCGCTCGCGAGCGGCGGCTCCCAGCAGCATGGCGGGGCGCAGTGGCCCCCGGCCCACGGCCGCACCCAGGCGGTAGGAGCCGTCGGTGGCCACCACCACGTCGGTTCCGGGGCCTTCCCCGGCGTCAGTCCCGGCGATCCCGGCGGTGCCGGCCTCGGCCACGGCGATGGAGGCGAGGATCTCGGCCACCACGCCCGCCGCCACCCCGGCGTCGCCGGCGTCGGCGGCCGGCACCAGCACCGAGGCCAGCGTGCGTCCCGGCCTCCGGCGGGCGGTGACCACCACATCGGCTCGATCGGGGCCGAGGTCGACGGCCCCGTCGGGCTGCACCCAGGCGTCGAGCAGGCCGGCACCCGCCAGGGCCGCCTCCAAGCCATCGACCGCAGCGGCATCGACGCCCCCGGCCAGGTCGACCAGCCGCCACAGCGGCGCACCGCCCCAGGCACGGCGGTCGCTGCGCCACAGCGGGCCGGCCGGCTCGATGAGGCCACCGGCCTCCCACCGGGACCGCTCGGCCACCAGCTCGGCCCGCTCGGTCACGCCGGCCTGGCGCCGGGCCGCCAGCTGCTCGCCCGCCACGGCGTGCTCGGCGCCCAGTTCGGCGCCCACCGTCGCCAGCGCCGCCTGGACGGCGGCGGGGTCGGCCGGGGGCCGGGGAAGGGCGGTGGTGAGGCGGTCGGCGCCGATGGTGTCGCACCCGGCCGCCCAGGTGTCAACAGCCGCCTGGTAGGCGGCGACGGCGGTGCCGGCGGCGCCTTCTGCGGCGGCGTGCTCGGCCCGGCGGGCGTCCGCCGCCCCTTCGTCGGCGGCCACCTGATCCTCGAGGAAGCCCCGGCGGCGAACGGCATCGTCGTGGCGGGCCAGGGCCTGGCGGACCTCGCCCACCCGCTCCCGCCGGCCCCGGACCCACGCACCGAGCAGCCCCTCGGCCTCGTCGGTGTCGTCGATGGCCTCGGCCTGGGAGAGCACGACGGCGGCGCCGAGGGGTTCGGCGGCCCCCGCCAGGTCGTCCCGGGCCCGCTCGAGGTTGCCCCCGGCCGCCGTGCGCTCACCGGCGGTGTCCTCGCGCTCGGCCAGCGCCCGCTGGTGAGCGGCCTCGTCGGCGTCGGCTGCCCGTCGCGCCCGGTCGGCCTGGCCCCGCAGGATGCGGGCCTGCTCGCGTAGGTCGGCCAGGCCCGTGCCCGCCTTGTAGGCGTCGCGCTCCTTGAGGGCGTCGAGCTCCACTCCGATGGCCCGGTCGCGCTCGCCGAGGGCACGGCGCTCGTCGGTCACCTCGCCCACCCGCTGCTCCGCAGCATCAAGGTCGAGGCGAGCCAGGCGCTCGTTGCGGGTCACGTCGTCCCGGCGGGTCTCGGCCGAGCGGACGTGGCGGGCCACGCCCACCACCACGGCCCGGGCGTAGGCTCGCTGGCGGCGGGCCAGCTCCCCTACCTCGGCCAGCTCCCGCTCGAGGGCGTTTAGCTCGGCCCGGCGGCGGTCGAGCCGCTCGAAGCCCTCGGCCACGGCGGCGATGTCGTGGTCGTCGATCGGGGGCAGCGCCTCGGACAGCACGGCCGAGAGCTTGTCGAGATCGAGGTTCTGCGACAGCTTCTCCTTGCGCAGGGCCAGCAGGGCGCCGATCACCGACTCATAGCGGTCGACCCCGAAGCCGCTGAAGAGCGCCTCGCGCACCGCCCCCCGGTGCTCCTCGGCCGACCCGTGCACCCGGCCGGTGGTGCCGATGGCCTCGACCAGGGCCTTGCGCGACAGCGGGGAGCGGTGGGCGTCGAGGAGGTGGAGCTCGCGCCCGACGGCGAGGCTGGTGGTGAACAGGTCGACGTCGACCTTGCCCGTGGCGTGCGAGGCCCGCATACGGGCACCGACGGTGAAGACGTGGCGGCCGCGAGCGAACTCCACCCAGGCGAATCCGGTGCGGGTCGACTCGTCGGTGCCGGTCATGATGCGGTCGAAGAGCCGGCCCCGCGACCGGGCCGCCGAGGTCAGCTTGTGGGGTGCAGGATCGCCGTCGAGGAGGAACGGCAGGAGCAGCTCGAGAGCCATCGACTTGCCTGAGCCGTTGGGTCCCCGGAGCAGGAGACGGCCGCGGTGGAAGGCGAAGGTCTCGTCCCAGTAGCGCCACAGGGCGACGAGCCCGGCTCGGGTGGGGCGCCAGCGGTCGCCGGGAACCAGCACGGTGGCCAGGCCGCGGTCACTCACGATGACGCCTCGAACAGGGTCGGGGGTCGCTGCACCACCGGCTCGCCGACCCGGTAGCGGGCGAGGGCGGGGCGGGCTTCGACAGTGC
>DATMJI010000161.1:0-23608 GCA_035553895.1 Acidimicrobiales bacterium
GGCCCAGTGCGTGGGGGGCACCGTGGTGCAGTTCGACCGGCGCCGGCGGCTGCGCTACGACGCCGGGGGGGTGTGGAACAGCAGGGCAGCCTGGCCCGCCTGCGCACCGACTGCGAGGTGGGAACGGTCGACGACTGGCGCTGGCAGGGTCCCACCCCCGACTTCGCCGCCATGAACCGCCGCCTGGACCGCCCCCCGGCCGATCTGGCCCCCAGAGTGGCGGGAATCCCGACCACCGGTGGGGCCAGAACGGCGGGGGACGGGCTGCAGGGCGGTGCTCCGGAAGCGGATGGGGGCGGCGGCCGGGGATAGTCTCGCCGCCGTGAGCAGCGACCGCCCCATGAAGGAGCTGCTGGAGCGTCTGGCCGAGCGGCGGGAGGCGGCCCTGCACGCCGGGTCGGAGGGCGCCGTCGAGCGCCAGCACGCCAAGGGCAAGATGCTGGCCCGGGAGCGCATCGCCTACCTGCTCGACGAGGGGTCGTTCCAGGAGCTGGACATGCTGGCCCGCCACCGGGCCCCGGATGCCGGCCTGGGGGGCCGGCCCTACACCGACGGGGTCATCACCGGCTGGGGCCGGGTGGACGGGCGCAAGGTGTTCGTCTTCTCCCAGGACTTCACCGTCTTCGGCGGGGCCCTGGGCGAGGTCTTCGCCGAAAAGATCCACAAGGTGATGGACCTGGCCGCCTCGGTGGGGGCGCCGCTCATCGGGCTCAACGACGGGGCCGGCGCCCGCATCCAAGAGGGCGTGGTCTCCCTGGCCGGCTACGGCGGCATCTTCCGGCGCAACGTGGCCAGTTCCGGGGTGATCCCCCAGATCAGCGTCATCCTCGGCCCCTGCGCCGGCGGGGCCGTCTACAGCCCGGCCCTGACCGACTTCGTGTTCATGGTGCGCGAGACCTCCCACATGTTCATCACCGGACCCGACGTGGTGCGCTCGGTCACCGGTGAGGACGTCACCTTGGAGGAACTGGGCGGGGCCATGACCCACGCCACCAAGTCGGGCGTGGCCAGCTTCGTGGCACCAGACGAGAAGGCGTGCCTCGACGCCGTGCGGGAGCTGCTCGGTTTCCTGCCGTCCAACAACTTGGAGCACGCCCCCTGGTTCGAGCCCGACGACGACCCCGCCCGGTCCTGCCCCGAGCTGGTCGAACTGCTGCCCGACGGCGCCGACGTGCCCTACGACATGATCGAGGTGATCGAGGTGGTGGTCGACGACGGCCACCTGGTGGAGTACCACCCGCACTGGGCCCGCAACATCGTCTGCGGCTTCGCCCGCCTCGACGGCCACGTGGTCGGAGTGGTGGCCAACCAGCCCCAGGTGCTGGGGGGCGTGCTCGACATCGAGTCGTCGGAGAAGGCGGCCCGCTTCGTGCGCATCTGCGACGCCTTCAACATCCCCCTGGTCACCTTCGTCGACGTCCCCGGCTTCCTCCCGGGCGTCAGCCAGGAGCACGGGGGGATCGTGCGCCACGGGGCCAAGCTGCTCTACGCCTACAGCGAGGCCACCGTGCCCAGCATCCAGGTCATCACCCGCAAGGCCTACGGCGGTGCCTACGTGGTCATGGCCTCCAAGTCCATCGGAGCCGACCTGGCCTACGCCTGGCCCTCGGCCGAGCTGGCGGTGATGAGCCCCCAGGGGGCCGTGGAGGTCATCCACCGCAAGGAGCTGGCCGCCGCCGCCGACCCCGCCGGTCGCCGGGCCGAGCTGGTGGCCGAGTACAGCGAGCGGGAGGCCAACCCGTGGCTGGCCGCCGAGCGGGGCTACCTCGACGACGTCATCGACCCGGCCGACACCCGGGCCAGGCTGGTGGCCGGCCTGGAGATGTTGCGCACCAAGCAGGAGGAGCGCCCGGCCCGCAAGCACGGCATCGTCCCCCTGTGAGGCCGGCTCACCCCCCGTCCCCGGTCCGCACCGGCCGACGGTCGGCTAGCGCACCCGCCGAGGGCGAAAGCCGGGGGAGGCGGTGAGCCCCCGGGCGGCGCCGTCGCCCGAGGAGATGGCGGCCATCGTCGCCGCCGTGGAGCTGTGCTGGCCCCGCCCCGTGCCGGTGGGCCCGGCTCCGCCGCCCACGCCGGCCTGGCGCTTCTCCGGGCGCTGGTGGCGCCCACCGGCGATCACCGCGGGACGGCGGGGTGCACCGTCGACGTGGCCGCCCTGCCCCCGGGGGTGGTCGGCGCCGCAGTGAGGGTCACGACCTCGGCTCCTGCCCGCAGCACGGGCCGGAGGAGAAGACCTTCGGCAGGGGCTGGCCCAGGGCCTGGACGAGGAGGGCGAGGTAGTGCGCCCGTTCGATGTCGACGGCGCCGAGCGAGACCAGGTGCGAGGTCGTCCACTGGACGTCCAGCAGGCCTCCGCCGGGATCCTGGCGGAGGTATTCCACCAGAGCGACGAGCGCCACCTTGGAGGCGTCGCGCTGGTGATGGAACATGGATTCTCCGGCGAAGAGGCCGCCGATGGCCACGCCGTAGAGTCCCCCGGCGAGGGTGCCGTCCTCGTCCCAACACTCCACCGAGTGGGCCCAGCCCTGGCGGTGGAGGCGCCGGTAGGCCCGGGCCATCTCGGCGGTGATCCACATCCCCTCCCTGGCCGGTTCGGCGCACGCCTCGACCACCGCCTCGAAGGCGGTGTCGACGCGTACCTCGAACCGCCGGCAGGAGCGCCGGAGCGAGCGGCTCATCACCAAGGCGTCGAGGGGCAGGATGCCTCGAGGATCGGGGGACCACCAGGCCAGCAGCGGGGGCCCGGACCGGGCGGGCAGGGGCATGGGGAACAAGCCGCTGCCGTAGGCGGCCAGGAGGGTCTCGGGCTCGAGGTCGGCGCCCACACCCACCAGGCCGTCCTCGTCGGCGGCGTCGGCGGGAGGGAAGTCCCAGACGGGCACTCCACTACCGTACGTTCGATGAACGGACCCCTGGCCCTGGTCGGCGGCGGCGAGTGGCGCGACGGCTGCGACTTCGACGCCGAGCTCCTCGCCGCCAGTGGCGGCGAGGAGGTCCTGGTCATGCCCACTGCCGCCGCCTACGAGCACCCAGAGCGGGCGGTGGCGGCGGCCACGGCGTGGTTCGCCGGGCTGGGGGCCAAGGTCCGGGGCCTCGACGTCCTCCAGCGGCGTGACGCCCTCGACGCCGAGCGGGCGGCCGAGGTCCGCCGGGCCCGGTTCGTCTACCTCTCCGGCGGATCGCCGTTGCACCTGCGATCGGTGCTCAAGGAGACCCCGGTGTGGAACGCCCTGGCCGCCGCCTGGGACGACGGCGCCGTGGTGGCCGGCTCCTCGGCCGGGGCCATGGTGCTGTGCGACCCCATGGTCGATCCCCGGGGCGGAGCCTTCACCGTGGGCCTGGGCCTGGTGGTCAACTTGGCCGTGCTGGCCCACGCCGAGGCCGACGTGACCCACGACCACCTCCACCACCGCACCCTCGAGCTGGCCGGCGCCGGTTTGGCGGTGGCCGCCATCTCCGAGCGCTCGGCCCTGCTGCGAGATCCCGACGGCACCTGGAGGGCCGGCGGTGCCGGCCCGGTGCGGGTCTTCGTCGACGGCCACGAGGCCGGCCTCTCCGCCCTTCCCGGCTGACCCCCTCCACCGGCCGGCACCCATCGAACTGGTGGCAGAAGCGGGACCGCTCCGGCACCGCGACTGCCACCAGTTGGGAGGGGAGGGGGCTAGCCCTCGATGATTTCGACCGACTCCACGGTGACGGGCGGGTCGGGGGCGCCGCCCAGCTGGGAGTTCGGGTCCTCTTGGTGCATGGACAGGATCTGCTGGACGACCTCGAGGCCCTCGGTGACCTGCCCGAAGGTGACGTAGGTGCCCTGGGAGTCGAGGGCCGAGGCGGCGGGGCCGGCCACGAAGAAGTACTGGGCGCCGGCGCTGTTGGGGCCTTGGCTACGGGCCATGACCAGGTCGCCCGCTTCGTAGTTGCGGTCGGTGGTGCCCTCGTCGGTGATGGTGTAGCCGGGGCCGGGGTCCGAGGCCGACTGGGTGTGGGGTGAGCCCCCCTGGATGATGTCGATGGAGGGGTCGGTGCGGTGGATGCGGGTGCCGTCGTAGTAGCCGTAGCGGGACAGGAACACGAAGTTGTTCGTCGTCCCCGGCGTGGTCTCGGTGTCGAGCGCCACCCGGATCTCCCCCACGGAGGTGGTGAAGACCGCCGTGTAGGACCGGGACGGGTCGATGCACGGAGGCGGCGGGCCGTCGAACTCCAGCACCGGCTCCCCGGGCTTCTCTGCCGGCGGGCACTCCCCCTCGCCGTACTCGAAGGCGGCGGGGGCGGCCGCGGTGGTGGTGGTCGGGTCCGAGGCGAGGGTGGTGGTGCTCGGATCGGCGGCCGTCTCCTGCTCGTCGTCGCCCCCGGTCTGGGCGATGAGCACCAGAGCCACGAACACGACCACCGACACCGCCACGGCCGAAAACAGGCGGCGGCGGCGCTGGTTGCGACGCACACCGGTCGCCTCGGCCGCCAGTCGCTGCTGGCGGTTCACCTTCTGTCGTTGCCGCTTCTCGGTTCCCACGGCAGGCAAACCTAACGCTGGTACCGTCGGCCAGCCATGTCACTGGTCGTCCAGAAGTTCGGCGGCAGCTCCGTCGCCGACCCCGACCGGATCCGGGAGGTGGCCGACCACGTCGACCGGACCCGCCGCCGGGGAACCCAGGTGGTGATGGTGGTCAGCGCCATGGGCCACGAGACCGACGACCTGTTGCACCTGGCCTCCCAGGTCTCGCGGTCGCGCCCGGGGCGGGAGATGGACATGCTCGTGACCTCCGGCGAGCGCAAGGCGACGGCCCTGGTGTGCATGGCCCTCCACGACCTGGGCGTGGCGGCCGACAGCCTCACCGGCAGCCAGGCCGGCTTCCTCACCGACGGCACCCACACCAACGCCAAGATCCTCGAGATCCGCCCCGACCGGGTCCGCGACGTGTTGGCGGCGGGCCGGGTCCCGGTGGTCGGGGGCTCGCAGGGGGTGAGCGCGGCCCGCGACGTGACATTCCTCGGCCGGGGCGGCTCCGACACCACCGCCGTCGCCCTGGCCGCTGCTCTTGGAGCCGACGCCTGCGAGCTCTACACCGACGTCAGCGGTGTGTTCACCGCCGATCCCCGCATCGTGGGCGACGCCCGGCGCATGGGCGTCGTCGGCTTCGACGAGTTGCTGGAGATGACCGCCAGCGGCTGCCCCAAGCCGGCCATGCGCTCGGTGGAGTTCGCCCGCCGCCGGGGCGTGACCCTCCACGTCCGATCCAGCTTCACCTGGGAGCCCGGCACCTGGGTTCGAGAGGAGTACCCGTCCATGGAGCAGGCCATCATCTCGGCCGTCACCCACGACACGTCCGAGGCCAAGATCACCGTGCTCGGCGTCCCCGACCGCCCCGGCATCGCCGCCGCCCTCTTCCGCAGCATGGCCAACCTGGACGTGTCGGTGGACATGATCGTCCAGAACACCTCCGAGGAGGGGCGCACCGACATCTCCTTCACCGTGCCCACCGACGACTTGGAGACGGCGAGGCGCAGCTGCGAGGAGCATGCGGGCGACATCGGGGCCCAGCAGGTGGTGGCCGACGACGCCATCGCCAAGGTCTCGCTGGTGGGGGCGGGCATGAAGGCCCACCCCGGCGTGTCCGCCACCGTGTTCGAGGTGCTCGCTGCCCGGGGCATCAACATCGAGATGATCTCCACCTCGTCCATCCGCATCACCTGCGTGGTGCGCACCGACCGCATGGAGGAGGCGGTGGCCGCCCTCCACCAGGCCTTCCGCCTCGACCAGCCTCCCGGGCCCGAGTAGCCGGGGTGGGGGCCGGGCTCGGAAAATGAGGATCGGTCCCCGGGAAGCCAGGCACTAGCCTCGCCACCATGGGAGCGAACGTCGGCATCGTCGGGGCCACCGGGCTGGTCGGCGGGGTGATGCGCTCGGTTCTCGCCGAGCGGGACTTCCCGGCTGACTCGCTTCGCTTGTTCGCCTCGGCCCGCTCGGCCGGCCAGCGCCTGGCCTGGGCCGGTGGCGACATCGAGGTGGAGGACGCCGCCACCGCCGACCCGGCCGGGCTCGATCTGGCCCTGTTCTCGGCCGGGGCCACCGCCTCCCGGGCCCTGGCCCCCCGCTTCGTCGACGCCGGGGCCGTGGTGGTCGACAACTCCTCGGCCTGGCGTCTGGACCCCGACGTGCCCCTGGTCGTCCCCGAGGTCAACGCCGGCGCCCTCGAGCGGATCCCCAAGGGAATCGTGGCCAACCCCAACTGCACCACCATGGTGGCCATGGCCGTGCTCAAGCCCCTCCACGACCAGGCGGGGCTGTGCCGGCTGGTGGTGAGCACCTACCAGGCGGTCTCCGGCGGGGGGCGGGCCGGCATCGCCGAGCTAGCGGACCAGCTGGGCAAGCTCAACGGCGACCTGGCCGAGCTGGCCTTCGACGGCGACGCCGTCGACTCGCCCGCCCCGTCGGTCTTCCCCGACGTGCTGGCTGCCAACGTGATCCCGTTGGCCGGCGCCCTGCTCGACGACGGCAGCGACGAGACGGTGGAGGAGCGCAAGCTGGCCGACGAGAGCCGCAAGATCCTGGCCATCCCCGGCCTGGCCGTGTCGGGCACCTGCGTGCGGGTCCCGGTGTTCACCGGCCACTCGCTGGCCATCAACGCCGAGTTCGAGCGCCCGCTGGCTCCCGAGCGGGCCCGCCAGCTCCTCGACGGTGCTCCGGGTGTCGCCCTGGCCGACGTGCCGACCCCCCGCCGGGCCACCGGCGTCGATCCCAGTCTGGTCGGGCGCATCCGGCGCGACCCCGGGGTTGACCACGGCTTGGCCTTCTTCGTCGTGGGCGACAACCTGCGCAAGGGGGCGGCCCTCAACGCCGTGCAGATCTCCGAAGCCCTCCTGTCCCGCTGAGGATCGCCGCCCTCGGCGGCGGTTCCGGCGAGGGCGCGGGTGCAGGATTCCTACCGTGCTCCGCCCGCCACCCTCCTGCCCGAGATGCTCCGCCGCCGGCGATCAGGGCGATTTGGTAGTGTTTGTCCGGTAGCGCTCCGTGTTGTCGGCTCCCCCGCCGTTAGCAACGCCTCTGCTATAGGTATGATGTCCTTATCGCGACGACCAGTGCCGAGGACACATGAAAAAACTGGCAAAATCCCTTGACCTTGGAGTGAGGTCCAACCCTTACCCTGGTGGTGTGAGCCAGTTGACCGTGTCCAAGCTCGCCGGAGCAGTCGGCACGTCGTCCGACACGTTGCGCTACTACGAGCGCATCGGATTGCTCCCCGAACCGGCGCGCAGCCCCGCCGGCTACCGGCTCTACGGAGCCGAAGCCGTCGACCGGGTGCGCTTCATCAAGCGGGCACAGCGCTTCGGCCTGCGCCTGGAAGAGATCGCCGAGCTCCTGTCCATTCGGGAGCGGGGGCTGTGCCCCTGCGGGCGAACCCGCCGGATGCTGGAGGAAAAGGTCTCCGGGCTCACCGAGGAGATGGCTGCACTCGAGCAACTCCGGGCCGACATCCAAGCGATGCTCGACCAGAAGTTGCTCGCCGACGTCGAGACAGACGACTGGCAGTGCGGCTCGACCCTCATCCAGTTGGGCAAGACCAAGACGAGCCAAGGGAGATCCACATGAGCGTTGCCGAGCAGACGTGCCAGTGCGGCTGCAGTTCCATGACCGAGGTGACCAAGGCAGCCGAGCCCTGCAGCTGCGGGTGCGAGTGCTGCGCCACCACGGCCAAGTCCACCGAAGCTGAGATCGCCGAGCTCCGCCAGCTGCGCCAGTCAGTCGACCAGCGCCTGGCCGAGCTCGGTCAGTCTTGACCCCACCACCAGAACCGGTCGATCCCGGCGGTGCGCACCGACGCACCGCCGGGGTTGTCCCTTTGAGAATCCGGAGACAAACATGTCGAGTTCCGTGAGCCCCGTCGCATCCAGCCCCCCCGAACCCGAGGACGTCCGCTCCCGCAGCCTGCTGCGGCCGGCCATCCTCCTGCTCCTGCGTGAGCAGGAGAGCCACGGCTACGAGTTGATGAGCCGCTTGGCCGAGCTCGGCGTCGAGGTGCCGCCCACCACCGGGGGCTTGTACCGCTCCCTGCGCACCATGGCCGAGGAGGGTTTGGTCACGTCCTACTGGAGCACGCCCGAGCGGGGACCCGCTCGGAGGGTCTACGCCATCAGCGAGACCGGCGAGCTCCACCTCGAGCAGTCCATGCCGGCCCTGTCGAGCCTGTTGCGGACCGTGCGGGGCATGCTCAACCGCTACCGCCAGGGCCAGGGCTGAGCCCCTTCCCGACCAATGCCGACCAGGAGCAGGGCCAGCCGCTAGCCGGCACCTGAGCACCCCGCCGCGGGGTCAAGGCGGGGCTCGTTCTCCCGGGCGCAGAGGTGACCGGACACCTCGGGGAGCGCCCGGGACCGGTCGCGCCGGGCGGTCCTGATGGTTCTGCTGGGCAGAGCGGGGAAGAGCGGGGCGGCGCGGGTGAGTCAGCGGCGGCGAAGGCCGACCGCCACCGGCACCGTCGGAGCGGAGACGCCACTGGCGCCGGCGAAGGCGACGGCCAGGCTCTCCTGGGCCGGGGCGGCACTGGCCAGGGCCAGGCGCTCGAGGTCGGCAGGCTCGGCGTGGTAGCCCGGCTCGTCGGAGCAGCGGGGCGAGCGGTAGTGGGTGGCGTAGTTCTGCCCGGCGACGGCGAGGGCGGTGCCGAAGCGGGGGTCTCGCCGCCGGCTCTCCCGCCAGAAGCGGGCCAGGCGAGGCCGAGCCTGGTAGAAGCGCCGGTAGGCCCGGCGCATGCCCACCTCCAGCTCCTCCGCCGTCATCTGGGCCGGGGTGTACACGGCGTTGTAGAGGTTGTAGCGCTTCCAGTCGAAGGAGGTGATGCGACCATCGGCCATCATCCTCGAGAAGGTGTGGGTGCCCGGGTAGGGCGTGAGGATGGAGAAGTGGGCCACGTCCACACCGATCGTGTCGACGAAGGTGGCCGTCTCGTCGAAGACCCCGGGACCGTCGTGGTCGAAGCCGAAGATGAACCCGCCTTCCACGGAGATGCCCCGCTGGTGAACCCGCTCGATGAGCTCGCCGTACTGGCCGGGCCGGTTCTTCTTGTTGCACTCGATGAGGCTCTCGCGTGACACGCTCTCGAAGCCGGTGAAGAGAGCCCGGCACCCGGACCGGGCGGCCAGGTCCAACAGGTCGGGGGTGCGGGCCAGGCCGATCGACGCCTGGGCCCCCCAGGTCACCTTGACCCGGGAGCGTTCCATGGTCTCGAGCAGGTCGTGGGTGTAGTCGAGGTCGGCGGCCAGGTCGTCGTCGAGGAAGAACACGTAGGTGAATCCACCGACGTGCTGGCCCCGGCGCTTGAGCACCCGCAGCTCCTCGACCACCTGATCCGGGGGACGGTGGCGCGAGCCCCGCCCGTTGATGCGGATGACCGAGCAGAAGTCGCAGTTGAACCGGCAGCCCCGGGTGGTCTGGACCGTGTTGAGAGGGGCATACCGGGTGATGGGCCAGCTGGCCAGGATGTCGGCCCACTCATGCACGGTGGGCACGATGTCCATCCCCTGCCAGTGGCCCCGGTACAGGGGCTGGAGGCGACCGGCGGCGGCGTCGGCCAGCACGGTGGCAAAGATGTCGTCGGCTTCCCCGCACAGCACCGAGTCGGCGTGGCGCAGCGCCTCGTCGGGCAGTAGCGAGGGGTGCACGCCACCGAGCACCACGGGGATCCCCCGGGCCCGGTAGCCGTCGGCGACCCGGTAGGCCCGGGGGGCGGTCGAGGTCCAAGCGGTGAGCGCCACCAGATCGGGGACCTCGGCCGGTGGTGCCTCGAAGTTCTCGTCGATCACGCGGACCCGCCAGCCCGCCCGGCGGGCGTGGGCCGCCAGCACCAGCAGCGACATGGGCGGCATCCGGTGCCCGAAGGTGAGGTGCAGGCCGGTGCCGCCCCACCGGGGAAAGATCAGGTGCAACAGGGGCCGGTCCCGCCCGTCTCCCGCACTGATGGTCGGATCGTTACGGAACCGACGCAGCCCGACCATCAGATCGACGGCGGGGAGGGAGCGGCCTTCTGCGCCGCCTTCTGGGCCCGGGCGGCCGCCTTGCGGGCTCGCCACGCCAGGGAGGGCCGGCCCTCGGTGTCGGTGGCGGCCAGGATCAACCCCCCGAGCATGGACACGTTCTTGAAGAAGTGGATCCGGTGCCCGGCCCTGGCCTCGCCCTCGGCCTCCCAGAAGCGGTGGCCGGCCAGGGTGGTGGGAACGAGAGAGGCCCCGAGGACCAGGGCGGCCAGGCGGGGCAGGCGGCCGGTGGCGAGCATGAGCCCGGCCACCACCTGGACCACGCCGTTGATGCGCACCAGCTGGGCGGTGTCGTCGGGCAGGCCCAGAGGCTCCTTCAGCGGCTCGGTCACCGCCTCCGCCTTGGGCGCCTTGCCTTCGGGGCTGCGGGCCGCATCCAGGCCACCCACCACGAACATGCCCGCCATCATGGGCCGGGCGATCCTGCGACTGATGGCCATCGTGGTCCTCCCTGGTCCCGGTGGGCTCGCCCCACGCTAACCGGCCTGCCGTGGCTACAGTCCGAGGGGTGGCCACGACGACGTCCGCTGGCGGCACCGGCGACGCCGGCCGCCTGGCCAGGGGCCTCGCCGCCCTGCGCATCTTCTTCGGCGCCATCTTCCTGCTCAACGGCCTGGCCAAGGTCTTCGGCTGGTCGCGGATCAAGATCGGCCCCTACGTGGCCAACCTCATCGACCGTGAAGCGGTGGGGTTCATCCTCGACTTCGAGGTGAACCAGAATCCTGCCGGCGGGGAACCGGGCACGCTGCTGCCCGGCCTCCCGGCCCTGGTCAACGACCTGATCCTGGCCAACGTCGAGCTGTTTTCGTGGTTGGTCACCGTGTTCGAGGTGGCGGTGGGGCTCCTGTTGGTGCTGGGCCTGGCCAGCCGAGGGGCGGCGGCCGTCGCCCTGGGCCAGGCCCTGTTCCTCGCCCTCGTCTACTTCTCGAGCGACCGCTGGCTCTTCGAGCAACCCCACGAGTACGTGCCCCTGGCCATCCTCGCCGTCGTCTCGTCCGGCCACGTGTGGGGGCTGGACGGCCGGCTGGGGCTGGACCGGGCCCGCCAGCGCCGCTGGCCGTTCTAGGCTAGGCCGGCATCGTGGCTGTCGAGCTCGTCGACGCTTCCCAGGCGCCCCTGCTGGCCCGGCCCTACTACGGCCAGGGCGATCCCGGGCCCATCGTGGCCGCCCTGGCCCAGGTGCCCGAGCTGCTCGAGGTGGCCATGCCCTTCATCGGTGTGGCGCTGGGGCCCTCGGCCGTGCCGTGGCGCACCAAGGAGATCGTCATCCTGCGCACGTCGGCCCTCCTGGAGTGCCGCTACTGCGTCCAGAGCCACACCCCGGTTGCCCTCGACGCCGGGCTCTCCCGCGCCGAGGTCGAAGCCCTCCGGGGGGCCACCAGCGCCGCCGGCGCCTTCACCGACGAAGCCGAGCGCACCCTCATCCACTGGATCGACGCCGTCGCCGGGGGCACCGGCACGGTCCCCCCTGCCGTCAATGCCGCCCTCCATGAGCACTACGGCGACAGCGAGGTGGTCGAGCTGACGATGGTGGTCGGGGTGACCCTGTTGCTCAACCGCTTCTGCACGACCCTCGAGCTGCCTACCTCGCCCGACGTGCTCGCTCGCCTGGAAGACGAGGGCCTGGCATGACCACGGCCATCGCCACCGCCGTCGAGGAGGGCACGCTGCCCGGCCGGGTGTGGATGTATTCCAACTACCACTGCAACCTGGCCTGCAGCTACTGCCTGACCGAGTCGGCCCCCCAATCCCCCCGGCGGCAGCTGGCCAGCGACCACATGGTGGAGGTGGCCACCGAGGCCAAGGAGCTGGGCTTCACCAGCGTCGGCATCACCGGCGGGGAGCCCTTCTTACGCCCCGACCTGCCCGACTTACTGGCCACCCTGGCCGGCATCCTCCCGGTGGTGGTGCTCACCAACGCCACCCTGTTCAACGATGCCCGCCTGGCCCGCCTCCAGGCCCTGGCCGGGGCCCCCGTCCAGGTCCAGGTGTCGCTCGATCATCCCGATCCCGTTCCCAACGACGAGATGCGGGGCCCGGGAAACTTCGCCAAGGTGATCGAGGCCGTTCCCCGGCTGGTCGGCATGGGCATCCACGTGCGCATCGCCACGACCGCCGAGCACATCGACGGCGAGGACCGGGCCCGGCTGTGCGCCCTGCACCGCGACCTCGGCGTCAGCGACGACGACCACATCGTGCGGCCCATCGTCCGCCGGGGCCGGGCCGTCGACTTCGGCCTGGGCGTCGAAGCCGGCCCCCCCGACCTCCCGGCCGAGCTCACGATCACCGCCGACGGCGCCTTCTGGAGTCCGTTCGGGCCCACCGTCCACCAGGACCGCCTCGATCTCGATCTGCTCATCACCCGCACCACGCGACCGCTGGCCACGCCCGCGGCCGCCCTGCTGCGACTGGTCGAAGGTCGGCCCCCCGGCGAAGACACCCAGCTCAACATCCGTTGAGCGTGAGCACCGAGCCCGGTCGGGCTCGACCGCAGGGCCGGCCCCGGCCGTCCGGTCCGGTCACGGCTCCCCGGTGGCGGGGGCCTTGAAGTAGAAGGCGGCCGAGCGGTCGTCCCACGCCGGGGCGAAGGTCACCAGCTCCCAGCCCTGGGCCCCGAGGCGATCCATGGCGCTGAGGAGATCGGGGGTCCGAAAGACCTCGCCTCCGGCCACGCTGGCCACCCAGGGGGCCCGGCCCCGGCCGGGCCAGCCGGACTGGACCAGGCTGAGCGAGGCGTAGGTCCAAGCCAGGGTGGCCGCCTGACCCGGCGGCGGCACCGTCATCGTCCCCGGGCGGCGAGGCGGGCGAGCACGTAGAAGGTCGCCGCCGCCGAGGCATAGCCCTTCAGGTAGGGCGATGCCACCCACTTGAAGCCGATGGCCGCACACCCGCCAGCCAGCCCGGCCGACATCACCAGGGAGGCCTTCTCTGCCGTCTCCCAGCTCATCCGCTCTCCTCGGTCGGTGGGCGCCGCCGGGCCCGGGACATCGATCGGACACCCCCGAGCGTAGTGCCCGGCCGCGGAGGCCCCGGTACACGGGAACGGAGCGCCAGGGGGTGGGATACTGCGCCGGTCGTGTCGTTCTCCGAGGTGTGCGTCATCGCCGCTGCCCTGATCGGCTACGGGTTGGTGTCCCGGCGCATCGCCCACTGGCCCGTCAGCATGCCGATGGTCTTCGTCGCCCTCGGCTCCCTCGCCGAGGTCAGCGGGCTGGTGGTACTGGCGGCCGAGACGGCCCAGGTGGCGGTGCTGGCCGAGATCACCCTGGCGGTCATCCTCTTCGGCGACGCCGTGCGCATCAACGTCCGCTCGCTCGGCCACGACCTCGCCCTGCCGGGGCGCCTCCTGCTGGCCGGCCTGCCCCTCACCATCGCCTTGACGACCCTCCTGGTGGCGGTGGTGCTCCCCGGGCTCTCGTGGGCCGAGGCGGCCCTGGTGGCGGCGGTGCTGGCGCCGACCGACGCCGCCCTGGGCAAGGCCGTCATCGACGACGAGTCCGTTCCCCGCCGGATCCGGCGTTCGCTCAACGTGGAGTCGGGACTCAACGACGGCTTGGTGCTGCCCGCCGTGCTCATCTTCGTCGCCCTGGCCACCGGCGAGCAGACCACGGCCGGCTTCTGGGCCAGCTTCGTCGTGCGGCAGGTAATCCTCGGGGCGGTCCTGGGCGTGGCCGTCGGTGGTGCCGGGGCCTGGCTGCTGGCTCGGGCCCAGCAGCGAGCGTGGGTGGAGGGCATCTACGCCCAGCTGGCCACCCTGGCCCTGGCCCTCCTCGCCTTCGCCGGCGCCCAGGCGGCCGGGGCCAACGGCTTCATCGCCGCCTTCGGGGCCGGGCTCGCCTTCGGGGCGGTGGGCACCGGCACCGACCACCTGGTCGAGTACACCGAGGACAGCGGCCAGCTCCTGGCCGTGGTCGCCTTCTTCGTGTTCGGGAACGTCTTCGTCAACGACGCCTTGGGCTCACTCTCCGTCGGCGTGGTCACGGTGGCGGTGCTGGTCCTGACCGCCGGCCGCATGGTGCCCGTGGCCCTGGTCATGACCGGGACGGGGGCGGCGGCGGCCACCAAAGCGTTCGTCGGCTGGTTCGGACCCCGGGGGCTGGCTTCGATCGCCTTCGGGCTCCTGCTCTTGGAGGAGGCCCTGCCTGGTGGCGAGCAGCTGTTCGCCATCATCGCCCTCACGGTGGTGGCCAGCGTGGTCCTGCACGGGGCCTCGGCCGCCGCCGGGGCCCAGGCCTACGGGCGCTGGTGGGCGGCCGTGCCGGGGTCCGAGCAGGAGGTCATGCCCGAGTCCCTGCCCGTCCCCCCGGGACGCAGCCGCTGGTCGGGACCATCCCGGGAGCGGCGCTGATGCCGCCCCCTGCCCCAGGCCGGCCCCGGGGTTCGCGCCGGCCGGCCCGCCGGGTAGGGCCACCGAGGACGGGCCACCAGCCCGCGCGCCCGAGCACGGAGGTCACGATGTCCACGATCGAAGACAAGCTGGAGGCGATCGAGGACGCCTA
Source organism: Acidimicrobiales bacterium (assembly GCA_035553895.1). Lineage (GTDB taxonomy): Bacteria > Actinomycetota > Acidimicrobiia > Acidimicrobiales > CADCSY01 > JADDRA01. The sequence continues at coordinate 14,526 of DATMJI010000161.1, forward strand.
CGAGCAGGACGCCGACGAGGAGCGGCCGCTGCGCTCCTACGCCGGCATCCTCGCCGCCTACGTCCTCGGCACCGGGACTCTGGCCGCCATCGGCCGGCGGCGCCTGCCTGGACGCCTGGCGCCGGCCGACCTGGCCCTGGGGTCGGTGGCCACCTACAAGCTGGCCCGGTTGCTCACCGAAGACCCGATCACCAGCCCGCTGCGGGCGCCCTTCACCACCTACGAGGGGCTGGCCGGCCCGTCGGCCCTGCGGGAGGAGGTACGCGGGCAGGGGTGGCGCCATGCCGTGGGGGAGCTGCTGACCTGCCCCTTCTGCATCTCCCAGTGGGTGGCCACCTCCCTCGTGGCCGGGCTGGCGCTCGCTCCCCGCCCCACCCGGACCTTCATGTCGATTTTGGCGCTGGTGTCGGCCTCCGAGGCCCTCCAGCTCCTTCATTCCCGGGTCGAGCAGGCGGCCCGGGGCTGATCGGCAACGCCTGGCGCCGGCGCCGGCGCCGGCAGTTGCTACAGGGACTGGCGAACCATCTCGGTCGCGCCCTCCTTCAACCGGGTCCGCCAGGGGCGGTTGCGCCAGGCCTGGGGGTCGATCTCCTCGGAAACGGCGAGATCCTCCAGGAAGTGCCCCTCGAGTTCGGCCACACAGTCCGGATCGGCGACGGCGACGTTCAGCTCCAGGTCGAGATCGAGTGAGCGGTTGTCGAAGTTGCCCGAGCCGACATTGGCCCAGCCGTCGTCGACCAACATCACCTTGGCATGCAACATGGTCTGGTTGTACTCGAAGATGCGTACCCCGGCATCGAGGAGCTTGGCGTACGAGCGACGACCGGCTTGGCGCGCCACCTCCTTGTCGACCCGCTGGCCGTTGATCAGCAGGCGCACGTCGACTCCCCGCCGAGCCGAGGCGCACAGCAGGTCCTCGGAGGCCCGGTCGGGGACGAAGTAGGCGGTGGTCAGCCACAGCCGCTCCCGGGCGCCGGCGATGGCCGCAGAGAAGATCAAAGTGGTGGCCGTGGCCCAGCCGTTGGGGGTGCTGCGGCTGGCCACCACCTCCACCCCGTCCTCGAATCCACCTCCTCCGGGGATGTGGTCACGGGTGAGCACCTGGGCGCTGGCTTCGGACCAGTTCTCGAGGAACGCCCCGTACAGATCCCGCAGCACCGGTCCCTCGATGCGCAGGTGGGTTTCCCGCCAGTGCTCCGCGTCCTGGGCGTCACCGGTCCAGACGTCGGCGATACCGACACCCCCGGCGAAGCCGACGGCACCGTCGACCAACAGGATGCGCCGGTGCATGCGGTTGTTGGCCTTGTGCAGGGTGTGCCAGCGCGGTGGACGGTAGACGGCCACGTGCACACCGGCCTGGCGCAGGCGCTCCCGCTCCTGACGACCCAGCTTCGCCGACCCGTAGCCGTCCAGGATGAGGTTGACCTCCACGCCAGCTCGGGCCCGTTCCGCCAGGGCCGCACTGAAGCGGTCGGCGATCGTGCCGGGCCAGTAGATGTAGGAGGAGAGGTCGACCGTGCGGGTAGCCCCGGAGATGGCCTCGACCATCTCGTCGAGAGTCTCGCCGTTGCGCATGATCGTCACCCGGTTGCCGGGTCGTTGCGTCGCTCCGGTCATCGCTTCGACGAGATCGGCGAACTCGGGCGTGCCCGGCTGGGGCGACTCGAGCAACTCGAAGCGCTCGCTGGTGGCCCGCTTGTACTTGGCCACGTTTCGCACCAGTACGGCGGCGAGGCCCAGTCCCGCGGCACCTCCACCGACCCTGAAACCAGGACCCATCGTCATCCCGTCCGCCGCTCTCCCGCTTCCTCACACCATCGCAGATGGCCGGAGAAGGCGACCTTCCCGGCCCGGAACCTGGCTGGACGTGCCGGGACACGACGAAGGGGGCTCCGCTCGGCACGGAATTCCACCCGACCAGGCACCACCAGCCCTGGACAGCCTAGGACCGCCGCGGTGTCTCGCCACGCAGGCCACGGCGACAAAAGTGGCTGGGCTGGGCCAGGATGCCGTCGGAGAGGCCTGACGATCAGGATGAGCAACACCACGAAGGCCACGCCACCGGTGGAGATGGCAAAGCGGGCGCGCTGGTGCCCGAGTTCTTGGGCGATGTTCGTCATCCGGGCCTCGTGGATTGAGCGTCACCGCCAGACGCAGTGACCAGCGCCAGGCCGCGCTCGAACGCCCGACGTCGAGCTGTCAGGGGGTCGTAGAAGCGCTTGGCAGTGAGGTGCTCGACGGCTTCAGGCGGCAAGAGGCGGTCGAGCGCGCGGAGGTAGGGAGGGAACCATCGGGACGGGACCTCGGACGCCAGACGTTGCCAGGCCTGCTGGAGCGGCGCCGCCATCACCAGGAAGTCGGCTCGGAAGCGTTGGTAGTCGCAACGCGGTCGGTAGTGGTGCATGTAGTTGGCGGCCAGGACCGGTGGCAGGTCGCCTTCGATGTGGGCCCGGGCGCCGGCGACGAGGGCGCGCCAGAACGGCAGAGCCCCCGACGAGGTCTCGGTCCCGCCCGCTTCGATGGCCTCGAACGCCTCCTGCCAATGCGGCGCCGCCGTGCCGTCCAGGCTTTGGACGTAGAGGTCATGGAAACGGGGGATCAGCCGAAGGGCCCACGTCGGGTGGGCCACCTCGCCCCGGGCACACGCCTCGATCATCGCCTCGGTCACGTACTGGTACACGCGGCTGAACCAGTGCCGGGCATCACCGCTTGCGTGCATGTCGTCGGCAAGCACTCGCAGACGGCATGCCGTCGCCTCGGCTGCCTCCACGGCCCCCGGGTCGTCGTCGTCCCCGAACTGCCGTCTGCTCACCTCCACCTCCGTCGCCCCGGCGATGACCGACGAGAGTTGGCGGATGCTGGACTCGAGCTGGGGTCCGAGTGTCCGGCGTACGAAGGAGGTCGCGCCGGGCACCGCCAAATCCATACCGAACTCCCAACGCAGCCGGGAACCATCGCCCTCGGGGGTCAGGCGAATCTCGCCCCGGTGATAGCGGATCATTCGCGAACCAACAGCGCGGAACACCAGCCTCGACGGCACGTCGGCGTACTGGATGGTCTCGGTCAGCACCGGCAAGGGCCGGGGTAGCACCACCTGGCGCAGGGCTCCGACGTTGCCGTACCCCCCGCCGTCTCCCGGCGCCAGCGCTCGCACAGGTGCCCTCGACCACAGGTTGAGCTGATCAGGCTCGGTGATGAACGGCCAGACCGCGCCGGGAGATGCCGGTAGCCGGCTCTCGAACACGAGCACCACGAAGGACTGCCGGCGAACATGCATGCCCATCCGTGCTCCCACCTGATAGCAGAACGGTCCTCCGGTCGCCTCCGCCGGCAAGTGCCCAGGCCCGTTCCACACGTGCTTGCGCTGCTCGCCAGCATAGGCCAGCACCACCGCTCTATGGGCGCGACATCCCCTCTCCTGCTGCCGGGCGCCCCCACCCGTGACCGCCCGCCACCAGCCACACGTAGACGCCCACGACGAGCATGCCGAGCAGGAAAGCCACGTAGACACCGCTCTTGATGACCGAGGTGGTGTCCCCCGGATACCGGGCGAGGGCCACAAACTGGAGGACGACCAGGAGCACGTTGCTCGCGACAGCCGGACGTACCCGATCGAGGTCGTTCTCCCATGCCAGGTGTGCCATCCCTGCCCCGAGGCCGAGGAGCCAGGCGGCGACGGCCTGTGCCGTCAGTGACGTGAGGGGCCACGGCCACAAGGACGCCACCCGCGAGGGGCTCACAAACAGCCCGCCGCCGATAGACAGGAGGGCTGCCGCCTGCAGGGCGAACACCGTACGCACCATCACCGGCAGCGGGCGGGCTCGTGGCGTGTCGGTTCCCGGGGCCCGCTGCTGCGCGAAGAGCAGCACCGCCAAGAGCAACGGCACCACGGCGTAGATGAGGGTCCACAGCCAGGTTCCGGCTCGCGTGACGAGTGCGTGCTCGGGGCCGAAGTGGAACCGGTCGACGTGTAGCAGGGTGACGAAGAGGGTCAACAAGGTGAACACCAGCACCGCTGAGACCGTCACCCGTGCTCGAGCCCACAGCCGTTCACGAGCGGCCAGCCACTCGAACATCGTGCTGCTCAGGTAGCCCGCTCCCAAGAACGCCGCCGTCAAGGGCGTGGTGATGGTCCAGGCAAAGTACCGGTCTGTCTGCTCGGTGAAGAAGAACAACGACGAGCCGACCAGGAGCACCAGAAAGCCGGCCACCAAGAACAGGCGCCGCAAACCCGGGATGAGTAGGCGGGGCCCAGCTTGGGCGTGCTCAGGGACAACGTGACCGTCCGCAGCCACACCATCAGCATGCCGGGTGTTCCCGAGGCGTGCGTGCCGGGCTGGCGTGCCGACCGGGAGGCAACGTCCGCCCGGCTGAGAGCCCTCCGCCGCTCAAGCGGCGCTTGATCGCCAAAATCCGGGCGAGGAGGAACCCGCCGGGAAAGCGTTCGCCTCGGAGTGCCAGCCGTCGCCCAGAACACCGACACCGGCCACGGCGCCGACTTGGGAAGCAGACGCTTCCAGCGAATTTCGATGTTGGAGTCGGGAAGGCGGGATTCGAACCCGCGGCCTCAGCGTCCCGAACGCTGCGCGCTAACCAAGCTGCGCCACTTCCCGGAGAGGTCGAGCCTACCCGAGCGGCAGGGGAGCGCCGCCGGGGGCGGGGGCAGCCGCGGGCGGGGCGTCGGTGGCGTCGTGGTAGGTGCCCCCGTCGAGCAGGGTCTGGACCGCCCGGCGCAGGCGGATGGGATCGAGCGGCTTGACCAGCCAACCCTCGGCCGCCGAGCGCCGGGCGAGGAACACGTCGGCCCGCCGGTCGAGCAGCATCAGCACGGGCACGTGGTCGAGGCGGCCCGCCCCCTCCTCCAGGCGCAGGTTGAGGCACACGGCCATGCCTCCCATGTTGCCGATCTGCAGGTCGAGCACGGCCAGATCCGGGGGACGCTCCTGGACGGCCGGGAGCACATCGGCGCCCGACGGGACGCTGCGCACCGCCGCCTCGGGCCCGTCCACGGCGGCCACGACCTCGTCGATGACCCACGGCGCGTCGCTGGCTACCAGGATGTCGGCCACGGCGGCAGCGTAACGCGACTACCGCCCGGCCCTGCGAGGGTAGGGTGGCCCGGCGGGGCGTCACCGTGGCGTGCCCCCGCCCGCCAGTCCCTTTTCTTGGAGGTCCCATGCTCGAGATCAATGTCGACGAGGCTGGCGAGTACACGGTCTGTCGCCCTGTGGGTGAGCTGGACGCCTTCACCGTCGGCCAGTTCCGTGAAGTGCTGACCGAACTGGGGGGCAGCAAGCGCCTGCTGATCGACCTCTCCGGGGTCCCGTTCCTCGACTCGGCCGGCCTCGGCGCCCTCATCGGTGGGGTCCGCCGCTCCCGCGAGGCCGGCGGCGACGTGGCCGTCTACGGCGCTCGCCCGGCCGTGGCCCGCCTCCTGCACACCACCGGCTTCGACCGGGTGGCCTCGGTCTCCGAGAGCGAGGGGGAGGCGGCGGCCGCCCTCTCCGACGGCACGTCCCCGGCCAGCAGCTGACCCGGCACACCCGTTCCGCCCTCCGGGGGGCGCCGATCGCCGCAGCTCACTCGGGAAACAGGTGGCCGGCGATGTGGGCGAGGGCGTCCAGATCGTGGACGTCGTCGGCCAGGAAGGGCACCCGCGCCACCGGAGCCGGCGACACCCGAGCACTGAGGCCGGCCAGGGCCAGTTCCTCCCCTTCGGCCACGCTCCGGAAATCGGCGAGGTTGGCGTAGAGCGCGCCCAGGGCGCTTCCCGAGTAGGCCTCGGCCCGGGTCCGGTCGCCTTCGGACCGTCCCGTCCCGAAGCGGGGGTGCATGCGGTTGAGGATCAACGCCGCCACCGACATCTCCGATTCCTCCAGCTTGGAGGCGAAGTAGGTGGCCTCCTCGACGGTGTCGGGCCGGGGGGAGGTGACGAGGATGAAGGCGGTGGCTTCGTCCCCGAGCAGCGCCTGGACCCTGGCGGCGCGGTCCCGGAACCCCTGCTCCATCCCCTCGAAGGCGCTGAAGAAGGCCAGGGCATCGTCGAGCACCTCGCTTCCCACCACCTTGGACACGGTGCGCACGAAGGCCTGGGCCGCCAGGTTCACCGCCCGCAGGTAGGCCCGGGTGGGGCTCATCAGCAACCGGTAGAGGCGGTGGTCCAGGAAGTTGGTGAGGCGCCGGGAGGCGTCGATGAAGTCGAGCGCCGCCCGGGTGGGCGGGGTGTCGACCACCACCAGATCGAAATCGTCCTCCTCGTGGAGCTCGTAGAGCTTCTCCCCGGCCATGTACTCCTGGGTGCCGGACAGGGCACCGGAGATGTTGCGGTAGAAGCGGTTGTCGAGGATGCGCCGGGCCTGCTCCTCGTCTTCGCTGTGGCGGGTGACGAGGTCGTCGAAGGTCGACTTGGTGTCGAGCATCATGGCCCACAGCTCCCCCGGCCAGCCCCCCTTGATGTGGCTGGGCGTGTTCGACAGGGCCCCCACGCCGAGGGTGTCGGCCAGGCGCTTGGCCGGGTCGATGGTCACGACCACGGCGCGACGCCCCCGCTTCGCCCCCTCGAGGGCGAGCACCGCCGCCGTGGTCGTCTTGCCCACCCCCCCGGAGCCGCAGCACACCAGGACCCCGGCCCCGTCGACGAGGCGGGACAGGCCGGGAGGCGCGCTCACCGTCCCTGCGGTGCCGCCGCCGGCGCCGGCCGGGCGCCCGGCGGCACGGGCAGGGACGCCACCTCCAGGCGCAGGGCGGCGGCCAGGGCATCGACGTGGGAGGGGCCGAGATCGGCGGAGAACAGGTGAGGCAGGTGGAGCTGGGGAACGGGCAGCAGGTCGTCGAGGCGGGCCAGCTGGGCCTCCTGGAGGGACCGGCGCCGGCGCCGGAAGTCGGCCGCCCCGGCCAGGGCCTCGGCCTCGCCGGGCCGCAGGCTGACGCCGGCCTCGGCCGCCGCCGCCTCCGGGTCGGCGTCGAGCCCGGCGAGGGGTGGGTACAGGCTGTTGACCACGACCGGGCCGAGGCTCACCCCTACCCGGTCTTCGAGCATGAACGCGGTCTCCACCAGCTCGTTCACCGGCGTCTCCTCGGGCAGGGTGACCAGCATCACCGAGCAGCGGGCCGGATCGGTGAGCAGGTCCAAGACGTCGCGGGCCTGGGCGTTGATGGGGCCGACCCGCACGGCGTCGAGCAGTCCCCGGACCGAGGTCAAGAACGTGATGGCGTGGCCGGCAGCCGGGGCGTCGAGCACGATGAGGTCGGCACTGCCACTGCGCTCGAGCGACTTGACCTTGCCGAGGATGAGGATGTCCTTGATGCCCGGGGCGGCAGTGGAGACCACGTCCATGGCGCCGGTGGAGACCAGCTTGCGGGAGATCCGGCGCAGCCCGTGGTCCTCCAGGTACTCGAGCAGGGCACCGTCGGGGGTGATGGTGCGCCCCCGCACCTCGGCCACCGTCCCCGCCGCCGGGGCCAGGCTGGACTCGACGTAGCTGAGCGGTGGGCGGCCGAAGAGCCGGGCCAGCCCGGAGCTGGCCTCGACCTGCACCACCAGCGTGGTCAGGCCCTCCTTGGCGGCCATGCGGGCCAGGGCGGCCGACACCGCCGTCTTGCCCACGCCGCCCTTCCCGGCAACGATGACGACTCGAGATGCGTGTAGGAACTGGCCGGCGTCCACGGCGTCCTCTCGGAAAGGGGCCGCTGGGGAGACTACCGGTGGTGGTCCTCGTCGCCTGCTTCGTGGCCGTCGGGGGCGGGGCCGCTTTGGCCCAGCCGGCCCCGGGCCGGCCCTTCGTCGACGTGGTCCAGGTCAACGGCTATCTCGACCCGGTGATGGCCGATTTCGTGACCAAGGCCGTCGCCGAGAGCGAGCGCAGCGGGGCCGAGGCCCTGATCCTCCAGCTCGACAGTCCCGGCTCGGTCCTGGCCGCCGCCGAGCTCGACGCCCTGGCCCTGCGCTTGGGCGGCGCCGAGGTCCCGGTGGCCGTGTGGGTGGGCGAGAGCGGGGCTCAGGCCCGGGGCGGGGCAGCCCGCCTGGTGCTGGCCGCCCCCCTCGCCGGCTTGGCTCCCCGAGCCCGCTTGGGCGACCTGCCGGCAGCGCCGGCCTTGGGCGAGGTACCGGCCGCCGTGGCCAACGGGACCGTCGCCCCCGGCGAGGCCCTGGAGCTGGGTCTGGTCCAGCTCAACGAGGAGGAGTCGGCCGTGCTCGGCAGTTTCATCGCCGCCCTCGACGGCCGCCAGGTCGGCGAACGCACCCTCGAGACCGCCGACTTCGAGACGGTGGAGGGGGGTCCTCCGCAGGCCCAGCTCACCGTCGATGCCCGCCTGGCCAAGCTGGACCTCGTCCCCCGGCTGCTGCACACGGCGGCCAGCCCCCCGGTCGCCTACCTCCTGCTGTCGGCCGCCCTCGTGCTCGTGGTCTTCGAGTTCTTCACCGCCGGGGTCGGAGTGGCCGGGGTGGTGGGCGCCGTCTGCGGCGTGCTGGCCGGCTACGGCCTCGCCGTGTTGCCCACGTCGCCCGTCGGGCTGGCCCTGCTCGCCATCGCCATGTTCGGCTTCGCCGTCGACGTGCAGACCGGCGCCCCGCGCTTCTGGACGGCCGTGGGGGTGGTGGGCTACGCCGTCGGCTCGGTCCTGCTCTTCGACGGGGTGGCCATCGGCTGGCTGGCCCTGGCCTCCGGCCTGGTGGGCGTGGTGCTGATGATGCTCACCGGCCTGCCCGCCACCGTGCGCAGCCGCTTCTCCACCCCCACCATCGGGCGGGAATCGATGATCGGCGAGATGGGTGAGGCCGTGGCCGAGGCGGCGCCCGACGGAGTGGTGCGGGTGCGCCAGGCCTTGTGGCCGGCCCGCACCAACCGGGCCACCCCCATCGCCGCCGGCGAGGCGGTGCGGGTGACCGGCATCGACGGTCTCGTCCTGGAGGTGGAACCCGAGACCGGTGGCGCCAAGGACTACCGGGAGAAGCGCAACAAGGACGCCGACCCCGGCGGGACCGCCGGCTCGAACTGATCGCCGCTCGGTTCTCCGGTGCCGGGGCGGCGCTCAGCGCCACCTGGTTCCCGGAGAAGCCGGTGCCGGGGTCAGCCGGGGGG
>DATMJI010000162.1:0-6427 GCA_035553895.1 Acidimicrobiales bacterium
CCCCCTCCGCTTCTCTGTCGGGTTGGCAGTGCCGGCGAGGAGGTGGGGGAGGACGAGATCGTCGCCCTCTTCTCCGCCCGGGGACCCGAGGTGGCGGCGGTGGCGGCCGCCGCCGACCGGCTGCGGGCCGAGACGGTGGGCGACACCGTCACGTGGGTGGCCAACCGCAACATCAACTACACCAACGTGTGCACCTTCAAGTGCCGCTTCTGCGCCTTCTCCAAGGGTCCCCTGTCCCTCGATCTCCGGGGGGAGCCCTACCTGCTCTCCATCGACGAGATCCAGGCCCGGGTGCTCGAGGCGGTCGACCTCGGGGCCACCGAGGTCTGCCTCCAGGGGGGGATTCACCCCGACTTCGACGGCGACTACTACGTACGCGTCGCCCGGGCCGTCGCCGGGGTGGCGCCGGGCATTCACATCCACGGCTTCACCGCCCTGGAGGTCACCGAGGGGGCCCGCCGCCTGGGTGAGCCGCTGGCCAGCTACCTGGGGCGCCTGGCCGATGCCGGGCTCAAGACGCTCCCGGGCACCGCCGCCGAGATCCTCGACGACGAGATCCGGGCCCGGTTGTGCCCCGACAAGATCGACACCGACGAGTGGCTGGAGGCGCACCGGGTGGCGCATCGGCTGGGGCTGCGCTCCAACGTCACCATCATGTTCGGAGCCGTCGAGCGGCCCCGCCACTGGGCTCGCCACCTCCTGCGCACCCGGGCCCTGCAGCGGGAGACGGGCGGCTTCACCGAGTTCGTCCCCCTCCCCTACGTGCACATGGCCGCCCCGCTGTACCTGCGGCGCCAGAGCCGGCGGGGCCCCACCTTCCGGGAGGCGCTGCTCATGCACGCCGTGGGCCGCATCGCCTACCGGGGGGCCATCGACCACATCCAGGTGTCGTGGGTCAAGATGGGCCGCGACGGTGCCCGCCAGGCCCTGGCGGCCGGGGCCGACGACCTCGGCGGCACACTCATGGACGAGAACATCTCCCGGGCCGCCGGCGCCAGCCACGGCCAGGGCATGACCGGCGAGCACTTCGCCGCCTGGGTGGAACCGCTGGGGCGGCACCTGGCCCAGCGCACGACCCTCTACGACCGGGTGCCCGCGGGCCAGCAGCCGGTGCAGCTCACGGCCCGGTGAACCGGCGCCTGCCGGCCCAGCGCACCGGCGACGAGGCCCTGGACCAGCGCCTGGACAACCTCCTCGACGAGGTGGGGGCCACCGACGACCGTGACCAACTCTTCGAGATCCTGGCCAGTGCGGTGCTGCTGGCCGGCGACGGTGCCCAGCGCCTCGATCTCAAGATCACCAACGCCGCCCTCCAGGAGATGCGGGCCGCCTTCCACATGTTCGCCCCGTACCGCAACGTTCCCAAGGTCACCATCTTCGGGTCGGCCCGCACCGCCCCCGACGATCCCCTCTACGCCCAGACCCAGGATCTGGCGGCCGAGCTGGCCGAGCGGGGATGGATGGTCGTCACCGGCGCCGGCCCGGGGATCATGGCCGCCGGCATGGAGGGCGCCGGGCGGGAGAACGCCATCGGGGTGCTTATCCGCCTGCCCTTCGAGGGAGGGGCCAACCCCTTCATCCTCGGCGACGACAAGCTCATCGAGATGAAGTACTTCTTCACCCGCAAGCTCATGCTCATCAAGGAGTCCGCCGCCTTCGTGGCCCTCCCGGGTGGCTTCGGGACCCTCGACGAGACCTTCGAGCTGCTCACCCTGGTGCAGACGGGCAAGGCCGAGCCCGTCCCCATCGTGCTGCTGGACACGCCGGGAGGCAGCTACTGGGAGGGCTGGCAGCACTTCGTCGACCACGAGGTCGCCGCCAACGCCTTGATCTCCCGGGACGACTTCTCCCTGTACCGCATCACCGACGACGTCGATGCTGCGGTGGCCGAGATCGAGCACTTCTACCGCAACTACCACTCACTGCGCTTCGTGGGTGACCGCCTGGTGGTGCGCCTGCGGGCCACCCCGACCCGGGCCGAGCTGCGCCGGCTCGGCCAGGAGTTCTCCGACATCGTCGACGGTTCCATCGAGCGCAGCGGACCCTTCCCCCCCGAGGTCTCGGGCCGGGACAACCTCGACCTGCCCCGGGTGGCCATGCGCTTCGACCGTCACGGCTTCGGTCGCCTGCGCTCGCTCATCGACGCCCTCAACGACCTGCCGAGCGCACCCCGGGTCACCTCCCGGCCCCCCACCACCGCCGAGGACGACCGCCTGGTCGCCGAGCAGGACGGCGCCACTCCCTGACCCCCTCCCGTCCGTCCCGTTCTCGGCGCGTTTTGGCCCCGTTCTCGGGCGCGAACCGCGCCGAGAACGGTCGGGGGGGTCTAGTCGCTCTACTCGCCCGCCACCAGGGCCAGGGGATCCGGGTCGGTGGGCGCGACCGGGCCGTCCTGGAACTGGTGGTGGTAGAGCCGGGCGTAGAGCCCGCTGCGGGCCAGGAGCTCGTCGTGGCTCCCCCGCTCGACGATGCGGCCGCGGTCGACGACGAAGATGACGTCGGCGGCCCGGACGGTCGAGAGCCGGTGGGCCACGGCGATGGTGGTCCGCCCCCGCATGAGGGGTTCGAGCGCCGCCTGGACCAGGCGCTCGCTGGTGGTGTCGAGGGCCGACGTGGCCTCGTCGAGGATGAGGATGCGGGGATCGTGGAGGATGACCCGGGCGATGGCCATGCGCTGCTTCTCCCCCCCGGAGAGCCGATAGCCGCGCTCGCCCACGACGGTGTCGAGCCCCTCGGGGAACTGCTGGATCCGCTCCCAGATGTGGGCCGCCCGGGCCGCCGCCTCGAGCTCGGCGTCGGTGGCCCCGGGCTTGGCGTAACGGAGGTTGTCTCCGAAGCTGGCGTGGAACAGGTAGCTCTCCTGGGTGACCATGCCCACCAGGGCGGCCAGGGAGTCGATCCGCAGGCGGCGCACGTCGACGCCGTCGATCTCCACCGCCCCGCCGCTCACGTCGTAGAGGCGAGGGATCAGCGACAACACCGAGCTCTTGCCCGCCCCGCTCGGTCCCACCAGGGCCACCAGCTGGCCGGGGGGGACCTCGAAGTCAACGTCGTCGAGGGCCCACGCCCGATCGGGGCCGGCGAGGGACTCGTCGCCGTCCACCTCCGCCGCCGGCACCGGCACCGGGATGGCTTCGTCGTAGCGGAAGCTCACGTGGCGGAACCGGACGTGGCCGGCGGTGTCGTCCGGCGCCAGCAAGACGGCGTCGGGAGCATCGGTGATGTCCTGCTCGAGGTCGAGGTAGCCGAAGATCCGGTCGAAGAGGGCCAGCGAGCTGCGCAGTTGCACCGACACCTCCAGCAACCGGCTGAAGGGGAAGAACAGCCGGGTCTGCAGCGTGGTGAAGGCCACGATGGTGCCGGGCGAGATCGCCGCCCCGTTGGACACCAGCACCAGCCCGGCCACCAGGTACACGAGAGCCGGGGTGGCAGACAGGAAGGTGAAGATCACCGTGTAGAAGGACTGGCCGATCATCTGCTGGCGCACGGACAGCTCGGCCAGGCGCTGGTTGTGCTGACCGAAGCGCAGGGCCTCCTCCCGGCTGCGACCGAAGAGCTTGGCCAGCAGGATCCCCGACACCGACAGGGTCTCCTGGGTGACGGCACTGACGTCGGCCATGGTCTCCTGGGCCTCGCTGGTGACCCGGCGACGGCGCTCGCCCACCAGCTTCGACAGCCAGGCGAACACGGGCATGGTCACCAGGGTCAGCAGGGTGAGCGGCCACGACAGCACGGCCATGGCCACCAGGGCGCTCAGCATGATCACGGTGTTGGAGAGGATGTCCGACAGCGTCGAGGTCACCACCGTCTGCACGCCACCGACGTCGTTGGTCAGCCGGGACTGGATCTCCCCGGTGCGGGTGTCGGTGAAGAACCGCAGCGACATGCGCTGGAGGTGCTCGAAGAGCTGCTCCCGCAGGTCGCGCATGACCCGCTGGCCCACCACGTTGGCCCGCCACGTCTGCACCAGCCCGACCGCACCGCCGATGACCGGCAGGGTGACCATGACCGCCACCAGCCAGGTGAGCCGGTCGAGATCGGGCCCGGCGCCCCCGGGAGGGAACAGGGCGGTGTCGAAGACGACCTTGATGAGCAGGGGGTTCACCACCCCCACGACGGCGCCCACCAGGACCAGGGCCACGACTAGGCCGACCTCGCGCCCGTAGGGCCGGAAGGCGTCGAGGATGCGGCGGCTGGTCGGGCTCACCGCCTCAGCGTACGTAGGGAGCGGGAGGGCCACATCGGCCGCAGGGATGATTCCCGTTCGTCCCGGCGACGGACGCCCCCGCTACCCTCCGGGCCGTGCGAGCGGTGATCTTCGACGTGGACGGGACGCTGGTGGACAGCGAGCGCGACGGGCACCGGGTGGCCTTCAACCGGGCGTTCGCCGACCACGGCCTGCCCTACCGCTGGGACGTCGAGCCCTACGGGGACCTCCTGGAGACCACCGGCGGCAGCCAGCGCCTCCACCGCTTCCTCGAGGCCGAGGGCATGGCCGAGGAGAAGCGGGCCGAGCTGGTGCCCAAGCTCCACGCCCGCAAGAACGAGGCCTTCCTGGAACTGGTCACCACCGGTGCCGTCGAGGCCCGCCCCGGGGTCCACCAGCTGCTCGACGCCCTCGAGGAGGCGGGCGTGCGCCTGGCCGTGGCCACCACCGGCTCGCGGGCCTGGGTGGGCCCCCTGCTCGACGACCTCTTCGGTGCCGGGCGCTTCTCCCCGGTGGTGACGGGTGACGACGTGGAGGTGCGCAAGCCCGATCCCAGCGCCTACGTCCAGACCGTCGACGCTCTCGGCCTCCCGGCCGGGCAGCTCCTCGCCGTGGAGGACTCGGCCAACGGGCTGCAGGCCGCCCGGGCCGCCGGGCTGGCCTGCGTGATGGTGGTCAACGATTACACCGCCGGCCAGGGCACCGACGGAGCCGCCCTGGTGGTGGACTCCTTCGAGGACCTCGATCTCGACACCCTCGCCGGTCTCGTCCCCTGAGTGGGCCCTATCCTCGGCGCCGTGGAGGATCGCCACCAGTGGCTCTCGTTCGAGGACCCCGAGGAGGACCGGACCTGGCTGTTCGACCTCACCTTCCTCCTCAGCCGGTGGACGTGCATCTACGGCCGGGGCTGCCCCGGCATCGACGGCCGACCCGACATCGGCTGCTGCTCCCACGGCGCCTACCTCACCGACGACGCCGACCGGGCGGCGGTGGAGGCCGCCGTCGCCGAGCTCACCCCCGAGCAGTGGCAGTTCGCCGGCGTGGGCCGCCAGCGGGGGATCCTGGCCCGGGCACCGGGTGGCGGGTGGAAGACCCGTGTCCACCAGGGCGGCTGCATCATGTTGAACCGGGCCGGCTTCGCCAGTGGCGCCGGCTGCGCCCTGCACCAGGCCGCCCTGGCCTCGGGCCGCCGGCCCATGGACCTCAAGCCCGAGGTGTGCTGGCAGGTCCCGCTGCGCCGGGTCGACAGCGTCGACGAGGTCGGCCACGTCACCTCCACGGTGCGGGAGTGGAAGCGCCGCGACTGGGACGCCGGCGGGGCCGACTTCGACTGGTGGTGCATCGAGGAACCGTCCGCCTTCGCCGGTGAGGCCACCGTGGTGGACACCATGGCCGGCGAGCTCGAGGCCATGGTCGGCACCCCGGCTTACCGCCTGCTGCTGGCCGCGCTGGCCGAGCGCCAGACCACCACCACCGTGCTCCCCCACCCGGCCCTGCGCACCGAGACCTCACCGGTGTGAGCGGCATCGACGACGTCGTCGCCCTCGTCGAACGCCAGCGCCAGGAGGGCCTGCACCCCGGCGCCCAGCTCTACGTGAGTCTCGATGGCGAGGTGGTCTGCGACGTCGCCGTGGGCGAGGCCCGCCCCGGCCAAGCCCTCGAGCCCGGCCACATCATGCTGTGGTACTCCTCCACCAAACCGCTGACGGCGGTGGCCGTGGTCCAGCTCCTCGAGCGGGGGGTCTTGGGCCTGGACGATCTGGTGGCCCGCTACGTCGCCGGGTGGGGGGCGGGCAAGGAGCGCTGCACCATCCGCCATGTGCTGACCCACATGGGCGGTTTCGCCGGCGCCGAGACCTTCGACGACGACATCACCTGGGAGGAGGCGGTGGCCCGCATCGCCGCCTTCCCCGCCAGCTACGAGCCCGGCACGTGGGCCAGCTACCACGCCACGTCGGGCTGGAAGATCCTCGGCGAGATCGTGCGGGTGGTCGACGGGCGCCCCATCGACGTCTACCTGGCCGAGGAGGTGATGGCGCCGGCCGGCATGAGTGACAGCTGGCTGGGCGTGCCCCCGGCCGACCAGCAGCGCCTGGGCGAGCGCCTGGTGCCCGTGCACTGGACCGGGCACATGATGCCGGTCATGGAGGACGGCGCCTTGTCCATGGCGCCCTACCACGTCGAGGAGATCCACGACCGCCCGTGGCACCGGGCCAAGGT
>DATMJI010000163.1:0-2275 GCA_035553895.1 Acidimicrobiales bacterium
GGTCCTCTACGAGCCGGACGGCGGCTCCCCCACCCCCGTGCTGGGCGCGGTCGGCCAGATGCAGTTCGAGGTGTTCACCCACCGCCTCGAGCACGAGTTCGGGGCCCAGGTCCAGCTGTCGGCCACGATCTACCGGGTGGCGCGGCGCACCGACCAGGCCACCGCCGACCAGCTGCACCGCACCAGCGGGGCCAAGGTCATGGCCCGGCGCGACGGCACGCTCTTCGCCCTGTTCGAGAGCCCCTACTGGCTGGAGCGCCTCGAGTCCGATCACCCGGGGTGGGTGCTGGACCGCGTGCTCTAGGAGCGTGGCAGGGGACCGGCCTCAGGCCGCGCCCGGGAAGCCTGGCTGGCGTCGTGCGCTCCCGACGGATGGCAGGCTCACGGTGAAGGTGGTTCCCCCGGCGTCGTTGGCCTCGGCGGCGACCGTCCCGCCCATCGCTTCCACCAGGGTGCGGACGATGTGCAGACCGAGGCCGATCCCGGCCGCGCCGGCCCGTTGGGGGTCGCCGCGCCGGAACGCCTCGAAGACGTCGACGCCGCTGGGCAGGCCCGGGCCCTCGTCGGCGACGTCGATGGCCGCACCGTCGGGCGTCGCCCGCCCCACGACCCTGATGACGCCGCGGGCCGGGCTGTACTTGACCGCGTTGTCGAGCAGGTGGCCCAGCACCTGGTGGAGCGCGCTGGCGTCGGCCCGGGCAACGAGCCCCTCCTCCACCTCGACCAGGATCTGGTGGTCGCTTGCTGCGTCGAAGGTCCGGGCGATCGGCTCCACGAACTCGGTGAGGTCGAGGGCCGACGGGGAAAGATCCCGGCTCTGCACGTCGGCGCGAGCCTCCACGAGGAGGCCCTCGACCCGGCTGGTGAGGTCGAGCGCGCCGCGGATCACCAGATCGAGGAACAGGTCGCGCTGGTCCTCGCCCAGGCCCGGCCCGCCGTCGCGAAGGATCCGGGCCGCGCCCAGCAGCGAGGTCAGGGGGGTCTTCAGCTGGTGCTCGGCTGCGGCGAGGAACAGCCCCCGAGCCCGCAGCTGCTCCTCGGCTCGCTCGGCCCGCTCCTCGATGGCGGCCATGCGGGCCCGGCTCATGTGGTCGGCGACCACCTGGGCGAAGGACTCCATGAGCGCCACCACCGGTTCGCCCACGGCCTGCGGCCGCCGGCCGGCTCCGCAGACCATCCCGAACAGCTCGTGCCTCGGTAGCACGACCGGGACGCTCACGTAGGTCCGCAGGCCCAGGCGCTTGGCCGCCTGGCTGTCGGGGTGCGTGCTGGGGAGCTGCGCCGGCGAGCGGGTCACCCCCAGCAAGATCTCCCGCGACGCACCGTCGGGAAGGGCCAGCCGGGTCCCCTCGGCGATCTCGACCTCGCCGGCCCGGTGGACGAAGCGGACCTCCTGCTCCCGGCGGCCCCAGTCGAAGACGGTCAGGTACGTGCAGTCGAGGTCGGCGAGCTTGGCCAGGGCCTCCAGCAGGGGGCGGATCAGCCCTTCCAGGGCGTCGTCGCCGCCGCGAACCACAGCCCGTCCGACGTCCGCGCCCTCCCGCCCGGGGGTCATCACCCACCCCTGTCCGGGGGTGCCGAGGGTGGCCTTTCCGGTCGCCGGTCCCGGCGGCTCGGCCTGGACTCGGCGATCGTCGCCCGCTGGTGACCTGGGCCACAGCGCCGGTGGAAGGAGCCTCGATAGGAGCCTTGCGACTCGAACCCAACCATTCGGCGTTCCTTCGGAAGGGCGCCACCGGGGTCACGAGTGACTCGCTACAAACAATGCGGATGCGCATCAGGATGCGCATCTACGCGAAGTATACAACCGTCGCCGGCCAATTGAGCGGGTGCCGGTGGGGTCGGCGTCGGACGTCGCCGACCACGACGCCGCCCTCTCGCCGTCGCCGGTCCCGCCTACGTGCTCTCCCCGGAGGCGGGCCCAGACGTGTGCGGGCCGGTAGGCCGGTGCTCGACCAGCCGGCCGAGTCCCGCGTCCCGCAGGGCCTGGTGGAGCAGCTCGGGGGGCCGGCCGAGCGAGATCGCCCCACCGCGCCGGCGGGCCTGCTCGGCGGCGTGGGCGAACACCGACAGGCGGTGGCCGTCGACCGCAGTGGCGTCGTGGAGGTCCACCAGGACCGAAAGGTTTCCCTGGCCGTCGATCAGGTCGGCGAGGACGTGGCCGAGGTGCGCCGCCCGGGCGGCGTCGAGCTCGCCGTGGACGGTCACCACCACCGTGGCCTGGTAGCGGCCCACGGTCACGCCGGAGCGTGGCCGTGGCGCCCGGCCGTCCGGC
>DATMJI010000164.1:0-4977 GCA_035553895.1 Acidimicrobiales bacterium
CCTCCGCTCCCGCCGAGGCGGCGGGCGGGGTTCCGGCACCGGACCCCGACCTCGGCGCGCCGGCCATCGGCGGCGACCACCCGGGCGCCGGCGGGGCCGGCTCCCCGAACCACGGCACTCCCGGGCGGGGCCCCAACCTCGACGTCTTCGCCCCCGGCTTCCCCTTCCTCGACGGCTTCCCCTCTCTCGGGGCGGAGGCCGGGGCGGCCCGGCGGGGATCGAACATCAGCCTCGGCGACCAGGCGGGGGCCACCACCGGTGCCCCCGGCGCTGCCGTCGACCCCTTCGCCTCCGGGCCCGGTGCCGGCGACCTCGGCCTCCTCGCCAATGGCGGGGGCACCGCCCAGGCCACTGGCCCCCTGGTCCTCGACCGGCCGTCCGTGCCCCCCGGGGGCCAGGCCGTGGCCTCCGGCCAGGGCTGCCAGCCCGGGGCGGCGGTCGCCGTGGGGATCGGCCAGGTGCCGGCCGGGGAAGCGGTGGCGGGTCCCGACGGTGCCTTCTCCGCGCCGGTGGTGGTCTCCAACGTCGCCATCGGTCGCCACCAGGTGGTTGCCACCTGCGATGGTGCCGCCCTCAGCTCGCCGATCGACGTCGTGCTGGTCACCTCGACCAACGCCGCCCGCTCCTCGACGGCGGCCGTGGTCGCCGGCTTGTTCATCCTCGCCGGGGCGCTGGCCCTGCGCCGCCCGCCGAGAAGGCCGGGCGCCGGGAGAGGCCGGGCCCCCTCCTGGCGGCGGTGGGTGCCGCCCGGTCCCCGCCTGGTGCGGATGCCGGTCTTTGCCGGCCACCGTCGCAGCGGTTAAGGCGATCGGTCGCACCATGACCGGTCCTTCGCCCCCGTGACCCGGGCGGGGCGGGCCCACCGGCACCGGCTCGGCCCGCCGCTGGCCGCTGCCCTCGGCGCAGCCGCGGCCACGGTGCTCGCCGTGGCTCTCCTCACCGCCCCGCCATCGCCGGCCCAATCCGTCGACGACCTGGCCCTCGGCGCCTCCATCAACGGGCGGGCGCTCGGCGACATCGACACCGACTCGCCCCTGCGCCTGGTCGCCGAAGGCCGGGCCGACGTGCGCATCGAGGTGGAGAACCGCGGTACCGCCGACCTGGCGGTACGCGGGGTGCGCATCGACGGCCGGGTGCTGGGCCTGACCTTCTTCTCCTACGAGGCCCGCCTCGACCTGGTCGTGCCCGCCGGGATGACCGAGGCCCGGCAGTTCGCCGTCGACCTCATCGACCTCGGGGGCCAGGCCGACGGCCTGGTGCCCACCCGCTTGGCCCTCCTCGATCCCAACCGGTCGGTGCTGGCGGCCACCGACGAGTTCCCGGCCGACGTCCGGGGCTCGCTGTTGTCGGTCTACGGCCTGTTCAGCCTGGCCGTGGCGGCCGTCACCGTCGTGTTGCTGACGACCGCCGTCATCCGCCTGAGCACCAACCGCCTCCCGGCCGACCCCTGGGGCCGGGCCGCCCGTTTCGGCCTGCCCGGCCTGGGACTCGGGCTGACGGTGGCCTTCATCCTCTCCAGCCTGCGGGTGCTCACCCCCACCGCCGAGATGTGCGGGCGCCTGGCCGCCGTCGGCGGCGGTGCCCTGTTCGTCGCCGGCTATCTGGCCCCGGGCCCCGGACGGGCACCCACCCGCCATCGGCCGCCAGGAACGCCTGCCCCTGGTACGGGGCCCGATGCCGGCGCCGGAACCCCTCCCCGCGGTGGTGCCGGGGTGATGGCCGGGCTGGCCGGGCTGGGCCGGCGACTGCGCACGGCGCGGCCCAAGTCATCCAAGAACCGGGGGAGCCCGTTGCGAGAGGCCAGCGTCACCCGGCCTCGTCGATGAGGCCGACGTCGCCGGCGCTGCGGTGGTACACCACCGCCGACCGCCCGGTCTCGGCGTTGGAGAAGAAGTAGAAGGAGTGCCCGAGCAGCTCCATCTGCATCACCGCTTCCTCCGGCGTCATGGGCTTCATGGTGAAGCGCTTGGACTTGACGATGCGGTAGCCGTTGACGGTGGCCTCGTCGTCCTCGTCGGGGACGGTGGTGGCACCGGTGGCCGGTTCGACAAGCGTGAGCGGGGTGGGCCCCGACTCGGCCCGGCGCCGGGGGTGGCTGCGGCCCACCAGCTTGGTCTTGAGCTTGTGCAGCTGGTGCTCGAGCTTGTTCACGGCGGCGTCGACGGCGGCGAAGGGGTCGGAGGCGGCCACCTTGGCCCGGACGTGGTGGCCATGGCCGTCCATGGTCACCTCGCAGACGTCCTTGTCGGCGATGCGCGGGTTGCGCTCCTCGAAGAAGTGCACCTCGGCCCGGTCCATCCCGTCGAGGAACCGGCTGAGCCGCCCGATCTTCTCGGTGGTCATGTCGCGCAATGCCTCGGTCAACTCGATGTTGCGGCTGCTCACGGTCACGTCCACGGTGCGCTCCTCGGGTCGGGGGACGGGAAAGGTCGGTTGCGCACGGCTGACCTGGTCTTTGACCCCACACTCGCCTGCTGAGGAGGTGGCGGGCACCGGCGCCGGCGACTACCAGGTCCGGCGGCGCCCTCGGGGCACCCGCTTGGCTCCTTCTCGCACCCGAACCGGCCATCGGCTCGCCGTGCGGCAGGGCTTACCTCTAAGCCGCACCATGCTCGGCGACCACAGGTCGCCTTACGTGGGTCGTTTCGCCTGCGACTGGCATCGACTTGCAACCACAGACCCGTACGCAACGCCCTCAGTGTAGGCCGGGCCCCGGGGTGCGGGCGGCAGCCAGGGCCACGACGTGGCCCGCCCCGGCCCGGCGCAGGGCCCGGGCGGCGGCGGCCATGGTCGCCCCGGTGGTGACGACGTCGTCGACCACCAGCACCGCCGGGTGGGGGACGCCCCGCCGGGGATCCAGCACCGGGGCGTGCCGGCGCTCGGCCCGCGAGGCGCCCGTCTGGGGCGGCCCCGGGCGGCGCACCAGCAGCCGCCGGCACGGCCGCCCCAGGCACCGGGCCACGGCCCGGGCGAGCAGCTCGGCCTGGTCGAAGCCCCGCTGGCGGCGGCGCTGGGGCGTGGTCGGAGCCCATGTGACCACCCCCGCAGCACCGGGGTCGACGACCAGCGAGGCCATCGCCGCGGCCAGCCCGGGCAGGGCGGCCCGGTGGTTGCGGTACTTGAGGCGGGCCACCAGCTCCCGCCCCGCTCCCTCGTAGGACAGCAGGGTTAGGCACTCGTCCACCCCGGGGGGTGCAGGGAGGATCGGGGCCGGCCGCAGCTCGGCGGCGCAGCGCGGGCACGGCGCCCGTCCCCGGGTCTCGCACACCGGGCACGTCACCGCCAGGAGCATCCCCAACGACCCTACGCCGGGGGTGGGACACTGCCCTCGGCTGCCCGGCACCCCCCCTTCGAATTGGTGGCAGATGCGGTGCCGATGCGGCACCGGCCCTGCCACCAGTTCGCCAAAGGCCAGGCCGGGCCGGGCCGGCCCCGGCGACTCAGGCCCCGGATTCGCCTCGTTTGGTGATGACGTGGTCGATCTGGCCGTAGGCCTTGGCCTCCTCGGCGGTGAACCAGCGGTCGCGGTCGGAGTCGGCCTCGATCTGCTCGACGGTCTGGCCGGTGTGGAAGGCGATGCGCTCGGCCATGGTCCGGCGGGTGTAGGCCATCTGCTCGGCCTGGATGGCGATGTCGGCGGCCTGGCCCCGGACCCCGCCGTGGGGCTGGTGCATCATGATCCGGGCATGGGGCAGGCTGTAGCGCTTCCCCGGGGCCCCGGCGCACAGGAGGAACTGGCCCATGGAGGCGGCCAGGCCCATGCAGTAGGTGGCCACGTCGCAGCGGATCAGCTCCATGGTGTCGTAGATGGCCATGCCCGAGGTGACCACCCCCCCGGGGCTGTTGATGTAGAGGCGGACGTCCTTGGTGTCGTCCTGGGCCTCGAGGTAGAGGAGCTGGGCGATGACCATGTTGCCCACGGCGTCGTCGATCTCGCTGCCGAGCAGGATGATGCGGTCCTGGAGGAGGCGGTTGAAGACCTCGGCCTGGGGAGACCAGCCCGAGGACTCCTTGGCCGTCGGGACGAGGGGGCTGACGTTGGGCTGCTCCATGGCCCGAGGCTACCGCCGCGGCCACCCGGCCGCCCCCGAGACTGCCTCACAACCGAACTTGCCGGGGGACTTTCCCGTCGAAACTCTTGACCGCCAACCGGACCGAGAGTAGATCAACACTCCGTGAAAGAGAGCCTTCTCTGGAGGCGCCGCCGCAAGGTCGCCACGGTCACGCTGGCGGTTGCCGCTCTCCCGGTATTCGTCGGGGTCGATGCGGTCGGCGCAGCAACCATTGCTGTCCCATGTGCTGCGGGAGGCGCCGGTCTGGTCGCTGCGATCACCGCGGCGAACGACGAGACCTCCAACCCGGGGCCGGACATCGTGGAACTCGATGCCGGCTGTGTGTATACCCTTACCGAGTTACACAATACCGCCGACGGTCCCAACGGGCTCCCGGTGATCACCAGTCCGCTGACCATCTCCGGCGCCAACTCCAGCGTCGTTCGTTCCGCGGCGCCGGGGACGGCCGATTTCAGGATTGTGCACGTCTCGGGGACCGAGCTGGTGCTCAGCGGGCTCACCATAGGCAATGGCAGCGGGAGCAACCCGCAGACAGGTACGGGTGGCGCCGGGGTTTTGAACAGCTTCGGCACGCTCACCGTAAACGAGAGTTTCATACAGAACAACGTATCCAGCTCCCATGGCGGAGGGATCTTCAGTCGGGGCACCTTGACATTGACCAACACCGTCTTGGCCGGCAACCGAGCAGCCGGTTCGGCAGCGAACGGTGGAGGTCTCTGGACCGACATCTCCGCCACAATCACGGACTCCACGGTTCGGGACAACACGGCCGGCGGTGGCGGTGGCGGGATCGTCAACCTCGGCACGATGACGGTCACACACACGCTGATCCATGCCAACGACGCCCTCAAAGGCGATGGGGGAGGCATCCTCAACTTCAGCCTCTTCGGCGCGCAGGTTTCCG
>DATMJI010000165.1:0-2421 GCA_035553895.1 Acidimicrobiales bacterium
GTGGTGGCCCCGCCGGGGACGGTCGTCGTCGTCGCCCCGCCGACCACGTGCCCCTGCCCCACGACCACCACGGTTCCCGGGGGGACAACGACGACGACCGCCCCCGGCGGGGTAACCACGACCACCGTGCCCGGCGGGGCGACGACGACGACCGTCCCCGGCGGGGCCACCACCACGACCACCACGGTGCCCGGGGAGACCACCACCACGACCGTCCCCGGCGGGATTCCCACGACCACCGTGCCCGGCGGGGCGACGACGACCACCACCGTGACCGGCGAGACCACCACCACGGTGCCCGAGGTGACCACCACCGTGCCCCGAACCCGCCGGGAGCTGCCCCGGACCGGGGCGGGCGGTGCCGGCCTGCTGCTCCAGATCGGCGCCGGGCTCCTGGCCATGGGCACACCCCTGGCGCTGGCCAGACGCCGCAGCCGCCGCCACCTCCGCCGTACCGGGGAACCGCAACCCCTGGAGGGCTTGGACCTGTAGGCGACGGGCCGGCTGGTTCAGGGACGAGACGGATTCAGGTCGAGACCGGCAGCGGTGACGGCCGCCTCGATCTCGGCCCGGTCCTCGGGGGTGAGATCGTCCCGGGCGCCGGGCGGGATTTCGACATCGAGAAGGTCGGCCACCGAGACCAGGGCGTCGTCGTAGAAGTACAGGTCGGCATCCCAGGCGTCGCGCTGCGCCGGGGAGGGGTGGTCGAGCTCCTGGTAGCTCTCCAGGCGGCCCCGCGCCTCCCGCAACAGCTCGCCCAGGCGCTGGATGCGCCCCGGCCGGTCGTCGGATTCGTACCCGGCATCCGTTCCCGCGTCGGCCATGACGGCACGGTAGCGGCCCTCGGTGGGGCGGCACTCGGGCCAGCCGGAGCAAGCGGACATGGCCGGATCGAGCGAGCCGCTAGGTTCGACCCATGACCCGTCCCCGCGAGCACGGGGGCGGCGAGGCGGCACCGCCCATCGCCGGCGACCCCTCGTCGTTCCCCTCGGACGCCGAGCTGGCCCGCACCCTGGCGGCCACCGAGTCCCGGGCCACCCTGTGCACCCTGACCGCCGACGGCTACCCCTACGGGAGTGCCGTGTCCTACGCCGCCGACGACGCCGGAGCCCCCATCCTCCTCGTCTCCGAGATGGCCGAGCACACCGTCAACGCTCGGGGCGACGACCGGGCCAGCATCCTGGTGGCCGCGCCGGCCGGGGATCGGACCGACCCCCTCAGCACCGCCCGCATGACCCTGGTGGGGCGCCTGCGGCTGCTCGACGACCCCGGGCCGCGCCGGGCCCGGTACCTGGAGGCCCACCCCTACGCCGCCTACTACGCCGACTTCACCGACTTCGGCTTCTGGTACCTCGATGTCGAGCGCTGCCGGTTCGTGGGCGGCTTCGGCCACATGAGCTGGGTCGGCGGCGACCGCTACGCCGCCGCCGAGGTCGATCCCCTGGCCGGGGCCGCCGCCGGCATCGTGGCCCACATGAACGACAACCACGCCGAGGCCAACCTCACCTTCGCCCGGGTGCTGGCCGGCCTCGACGATGCCACCGAGGCCACCATGGTCGGCGTCGACCGCTACGGCATGACCCTCCAGGTGGCAACCCCGGCCGGGCCCCGCCAGGCCCGGATCCCCTTTGCCCAGCCCCTCACCGGTGCCGAGGAGGCCCGACCGGCCGTCGTCTCCTTGCTGGAGACGGCCCGGGCATCGAGCTGAGGGCCCACCGGGCACTCACACCGCGAGAACGGCGACGTCGTAGCGATCGAGCTGGCGATCGTGGGTGACCAGGGCCAGGCCCTCGGTCCGTGCCTGGGCAACCAACATCCGGTCGAACGGATCCTGATGGTGGTCGGGAAGATCGGCGAGGGCGAGTGCGTGGCTGATCGTCACCGGCAGCTTTGCCGATCACCACCCGCCCTCCGCCTTGGACCTCCTCGATCAGCCGGGAGAGCTGAGCTTTGGCTTCGCTGATGTTGACGACGTGGGCCATGCCGTTCAGCCTGTCTTGGTCTGGTCTGGTCTGGTCTGGTCTGGTCAGTCGTAGGTGGCTTCGACGGTCCAGTGGCCACCGGCCAGGACCAGGAGATGGGCCTCGCCGCCGTCAAGAACGGCCTGGATGCGGGCCCGCCGCCGGCAGGTGACCGGATCCCACCACCGCTCGTCCACCGGCCAGGGGCCGGCCCAGACCAGGACCCTTTGCCAGGGCCCCCCGGCCAGCGACACCCGAGCGGGCCCGGCGCTGAGCAAGCCCCGGCTGGTGACGGCCACCGCCTCGCCGCCGGCCGCCACCACCTCGACAGGTGGAGCTGGATCGTGGACCAGGCTCGGGGCCGGGCTGGGCAGGCGCCCGGGCCAGGGGGCGTCGAGGGCGTCGCCGGGCGGCTCGTCTCCCACCCCGTCCTCGCCGGCCGCCACCAGCACCACCTGCT
>DATMJI010000166.1:0-24609 GCA_035553895.1 Acidimicrobiales bacterium
CGCGCCACACCGGTGCGCCCCCTCGACGTCTAGGCCGCCGGCACCGGGCGGCCTAGACGTCGAGGGGGCGCACCGGTGTGGCGCGGGCACAGTCGCGGATGGCGGCCAGCATGCTGGTGAGGCTGGCGATGCCGTCGGCACCGAGGGGGCCGGCCATGGTGCGCTCGAGGGACTCGAGGTGGCTGGGCAGGGCATCGGTGACCACCTGGGCACCCTGATCGGTCAGGGTGGCGAACGACGACCGCCGGTCCGAGACCGAGGGGTCCCGCCGGAGGTGGCCCGCCTCCTCCAGGCGGTCGACCAGGCGGGTGAGGCCGCTGGTGCTGAGCGACGCCTGGGCCGCCAGCTCGGTCATGCGCAGGCGCTGGCCCGGGGTGCGGGCCAGGCGCAGCAGGATCCCGAAGGAGTTGAGGGGCAGCCCGCTGACCTCTTCGAGGTCCCGACCGATGGTGCCCACCAGGGCGGCGTGGGACTCCAGGAGCATCCCGAAGGCGGTGATCCGGGGATCCTCGAGGTCACCGGGCATGGGCGCAGGGTAGCGCTTCGCCCACAATGGGCGACATGGCCCCGGGCACCTCCGGGGCCCGGGGCCTCCTAGGCTGGTCCACCCCCCCGACGAGCAGGCGAGTGCCATGGCCGGACATCCCGAGCTGCACGCCGAGCAGGCCTATATCGATCATGCCCACGAGGCCCTCGACGCCTCCCGGAAGCGCATCCTGGCGCTGCGCCGGCTGGTCGGTCCCGGGGGCGGGGGTACCCACCAGAGCCAGGTGGAACGGGAGGTGGTGGAGGACACCATCCGGGCCCGCCTGAGCCAGCTGGAGGTGGGAGACGCCTCCCTGGTGTTCGGGCGTATCGATCCCGCCGGTTCCGAGGAGCGCTTCTACATCGGCCGGGTGGCCGTGGCCGACGCCTCTCAGGAGCCGGTGGTGGTCGACTGGCGGGCGCCCGTGGCCGAGCCCTTCTACCGGGCCACCGGCCGCCGGGCCATGGGCCTGGCCCGCCGGCGCCACTTCGCCACCCGGGGGCGTCACCTGCTGGGCATCGAGGACGAGCACTTCGGCCTCCTCGACGGGACTGGCGAGGCCAGCGGCGACCATGTTGGGGCGGCTCCGTCCGACGGGGTCCGGGGACGGCGAACCCTGCTCAGCGCCCTGGAACGGCCCCGGTCGGGCCACCTGGGCGACATCGTGGCCACCATCCAGGGGGAGCAGGACGAGATCATCCGCGCCGACCTGGGCGGCGTCGTGGTCGTCCAGGGCGGCCCGGGGACGGGCAAGACGGTCGTGGCCCTCCACCGGGCCGCCTACCTGCTCTACACCCACCGCTTCCCCCTGGAGGGCCAGGGCGTCGTCGTCATCGGTCCCAATCGCCTGTACCTCAGCTACATCGAGCGGGTGCTGCCCTCGCTGGGCGAGGCGGGTGTCGAGCTCGCCGTGCTGGCCGACCTGGTCCCCGAGCCCGTCGCCCCCGATCGCGGCCACCCCCTGGCCGCCCGGGTCAAGGGCGACGTCCGCATGGTGGAGGTGCTCCGGCGGGCGGTGGCCGACCGCCAGCGACCGCTGCGCCGGGACCTGGTCGTGGGCGTCGGGCTGCAGTCGCTGCGCTGCGACGTGGCCACCAGCCGGCGCCTGGTCGAGACCGCCAGGCGCCGGTCCCGCCACCACAACGCCGGGCGCCGACTGGTGGAGCGGGGACTCTGGAGTGCCCTGGCCGCCAGCGCCCGGCGACCGGTGGACCCCGGGGAGGTGCAGGCATCGCTGCGGCGGAGCGACGAGGTGCGGGCCGCGCTGGAGTGGATGTGGCCGAGGCTGAGCCCCACGGAGCTGCTCGTCGACCTCTTCGGGGCGCCGGCCCTGCTGCACTCGGCGGCCGGCGGCCGGCTCTCGGCGCCAGAGCGCGCTGCCCTGGAGCGTCCTCGACCGGCGCCGGGCGAGGCGCCGGCGCCGTGGACCGACGCCGACGTCGCCCTCCTCGACGAGGCCCGGACCCTCCTCGGCCCCCGGCGCCGGGGCGAGGTCGCACCCCGTGCTTACGGCCACCTGGTGGTCGACGAAGCCCAGGACCTCACGCCGATGGAGCTGCGGATGCTGGCCCGGCGGTCGCTGGGGGGATCGATGACGGTGGTGGGCGACATCGCCCAGGCCACCGGTGCGCTGGCCCCCGAGCACTGGGACGACGTGCTCGCCCACCTACCGCAGCGCCGGCCGCCCCGCCGGTTCCAGCTCAGCGTGGCCTACCGCACGCCGGCGGCCGTGCTGGCCCTGGCCGAGCGGGTCCTGCCCGTGGCCGCCCCCGGCCTCGACCCACCCCGGGCCGTGCGTGAGGGCGGCGACCCTCCGGTCATCGTGGCCGTCCCCGGAGGCGACCCGGCCAGGGCCCTGCCGGCGGTGGTGGAGGCAGAGCGGCGCGCCGTCGGGGAGGGCAACGTCGCCGTAGTCGCCCCCGACTCCTTGCTGGCCCAGGTCGCCTCCAGCCTGGAGGGTGCCGGGGTCGAGGCGGGGCAGGCCACCAGTGGCGGCCTCGGGTCCCAGGTCACCCTGGTGCCCGTGCGGTTGGTGAAGGGACTCGAGCTGGATTCGGTGGTGGTGGTCGAGCCGGCCCGCATCGTGGCCGAGGAACCCCAGGGGATGCGCTCGCTCTACGTCGCCCTCACCCGGGCGACCCGCCGCCTCACGGTGGTCCACGCCGAGGAGCTGCCCGAGCCCCTGGGTGGTGCCGGGGCGCCGGCCGTCTGATCAGTCGCGGCGGGGAGCCAGCCGCCAGGCCAGGGGGAGCAGGGCGCCGGCGGCCAGCAGCTTGAGACCGTCGCCGATGACGAAGGGGAGCATCCCCTTCTCCAGGGCGGTGACGGCGTCGGCGCCGATGACGTGGCCGAGCCACACGACGCCGAAGAGGTAGATGACGGCGGTGCCGGCCAGCATGGCGGGAACCGAGGTGGCCAGGCTTCGGTCCTGGCCCCGCTCGGCCAGGTGGCCGACCAGGGCGGCGGCCACGACGAAGCCCACCAGGTAGCCGCCGGTGGCGCCGGTGGCGTAGGTCCAGCCCGACTCGCCCCCCTGGTAGAAGGGAAGGCCCACGGCACCGAGTCCGACGTAGAGGACCTGGCTGGCCCCGCCGGCCCGCCACCCGAGGGTGGCTCCGGCGAGCAGCACGGCGAAGGTCGTCCCGGTGAGGGGCACCGGTGTCCAGGGCAGGGCGATGGTGATCTGGGCGGCGGCGGCGGTGAGCAGGGCGAATCCCACTACCAGGGCGACCGTGCGGGCCCGGCTGCGGGGCAGCAGGTCGGCGAGGGTGGTGCGACCGGCCAGCGGGCTGGTGGAGGCGGTGGCGGTGGTCATGGCTGGAGGGCCTTTCGGGAGACGTCGATGCCCCTCCGACCGCACCCGGTGGCCCACCGTTACCTGACCGGTCCGGCCCGGGCCCGGCGGCGAGGGTGGAGGCGCTAGGGTCGCCGCCGTGCCCGTCGGCGTGGTCATCGGAGTCTCCTCCGCCGTCCTGACCGCCCTGGTCGCCGAGATCTACTGCCACCGCTGCCTGGCCCACCGGGCCCTGCGGGTCCATCCCGTGGTGGCATCGGCGCTCGAGCTCTTCTTCCGGGTCACGGGCGGGACCGACGCCCACACCTGGGCGGCCATCCACCGCCTGCACCATCGCTACGCCGACACGCCGCTCGACCCCCACTCGCCGCTGCAGCAGCGACCCCTGGCCGTGCTCCTGGGCACCCCCGTGCTGTACTCCCGGGCCCGGCGCCGCCTTGCCCCCGATGCCGTCCCGCCCACCGACCGGGCCCACGTGGTGCTGCGGGCCCTGCTCATCGGCGGCTTCCTCGCCGCCTTCGGGCCCGGGCAGGTCCTGGTCATGGTGGGCGTCCACCTCGCCTGCTACCTGGGGACCATGGGCGCCATCAACACCGCCGGTCACCGCATCGGCCGCAAGCCCCACCCCGGCGTCCCCGGCTACGACTCCGCCCTGCTGGCCATCGCCCTGCTCGGGCACGGCTACCACAACTCCCACCACGCCCACCCGGCCGCGGCCCGCACCGGGCGGTTCGACCCGATCTGGCCGGTGCTCCGCCTCCTCGCCACCGTGGGCGCGGTCGACCTCGACGGCCGGAGATCGCCGGACGGGGCGCCGCCACGGCTCTGCTGCGCCGCCTCGATGTCGGTGGCCCGCAGCCTGTAGCACCTCACGGACACGCCCGGCGCCGGCAGCGGCGGCGTACGCTGAGCGTGGCATGGACGACCGTTCCACCACCCCCCGTGCGAGCGTCGAGGTGCACGGCCTATGCAAGGCCTTCGCCCGCCACCCGGTGCTGCGCGACGTGTCCCTGGAAGTTGCACCGGGCACGGTGCTGGCCCTGCTCGGACCCAGCGGGTGTGGCAAGACGACCCTGCTGCGCACCATCGCCGGCCTCGAGGTCCCGGACCGGGGCGAGATCCGGGTGGCCGGGCGGGTCCTGGCCGCCGCCGGGGTCGACGTGGCCCCCGAGGACCGCCGGGTGGGCATGGTCTTCCAGGACTGGGCCCTGTTCCCCCACCTCGACGTGGCCGCCAACGTGGCCTACGGGCTGCCCCGCCAGGAGCGCCGGCGCGCCCGGCGGGACCGGGGCAGCACCCGGGTCGACCACGCCCTGGCCATGGTCGGTCTCGAGGGCCTGGGCCGGCGGGCCCCGGGCACGCTCTCGGGCGGCCAGCAGCAGCGGGTCGCCCTGGCCCGGGCCCTGGCTCCCCGCCCGGCCGTGCTGCTGCTCGACGAGCCCTTCTCCAACCTCGACACCTCCCTCCGGGTCGACATCCGCTCGGAGATCCACCGGCTGCTGGCCGAGCTCGGCATCACGACCCTGTTCGTCACCCACGACCAGGAGGAGGCCTTCGTCCTCGGCGACGAGGTGGCCGTCATGCGCGACGGCGTGATCGAGCAACGGGCCACGCCGGCCGATCTCTACGCCGCGCCCGCCAGTCCCTGGGTCGCCGGCTTCGTCGGCGACGCCAACCTGGTCACGGGCCGGGCCGAGGGCGACGTGGCCCAGACGCCGGTGGGGCCGGTCCGCCTGGCGGCCCCGTCCCGGGGCGACGTCCGCATCCTCGTGCGCCCCGAGGCCCTCCGCCTGACCCCCGGGGACGGAGCCCGGGTGGAGCTGGTCGAGTTCTACGGCCACGACAGCGTCTACCAGCTCTGCCTCGACGACGGCTCCCGGCTACGGGCCCGGGTGGCTGCCTCGCCCACCCTCGAGCGGGGCCAACGGGTCGCCGTCCACTACCAGGGCTGCGCCGCCACCGCCTGGCCCTCGTGAACTGGTGGTCTGATCGGGCCCTCGGTGGCCCGTCACCGCCACCAGATCGGGGACGGGGGCGCCCGTCCCGACCGCCAGATCGAGATCTCGGGGGCCGGTGGGGGGGGCCTCGGCTTCGCGGATGACCAGCAGGGCCATGGGCAGGGCCGACAGCAGCACCAGGGCGAGGGCGGGAGCGGCAGCCCGGCCGAAGAAGGCCTCGCTGGTGGCGTTCCACACCTGGGTGGCCAGGGTCTCGTAGCCCGTGGGGGCCAGCAGCAGGGTGGCGGGCAGCTCCTTCATGCAGGTGAGGAACACCAGGGCACCGCCGGCCAGGATCCCCGGGCGCACCAGAGGCAGGACCACCTCCCTGGTGGTGGCCAGCCGGGATCGGCCGAGCAGGCGGGAGGCCTCCTCGAGCGAGGGGCTCACCTGCAGCAACGACGCCCGGAGCGCCCCGACGGCCTGGGGCAGGAACAGCACGACGTAGGCGAAGACCAGAAGCGTGCGGGTCTGGTAGACCGCCGGCACCACCCGGGCCCCGAAGAACACCAGGGACAGGGCCACCACCACTCCGGGGAGGGCGTAGCCGGTGTAGGACGCCCGCTCCACCAGGCGGGAGAACCGGCCCGGGTGGCGGGCGGCCAGCACGGCCACCGGCCAGGCGGCCACCACCGACACCACTGCCCCCAGGGCCGAGGCGACCAGACTGTGGCCCATCAAGGTGGAGGTGAGGCGCAACGGCTCACCGGCGGCCAGCCCCCGCCCCAGCCAGTAGCCGATGACCCCGAGGGGCATGGCCAGCGCCAGGGCCACCAGTGCGGCGCACCCGGCGGTGGCCGGCCAGCGCCAGCGCCCGAGCGCCACCACGCCGGCAGGGCGGGTGCCGCCCCCGTGGAGGCGGTGGTACTGGCCGCGACCCCGGCTGCGGGCCTCGGCCGCCAGCACCACCACCGTCAACACGATGAGGACGAGACCCAGGGTGGCGGCCGCCGAGCGGTCCAGCGAGGCCCGGTACTGCACGAAGATGGCCCGGGTGAACGAGTCGAAGCGCAGCAGCGAGACGGCGCCGAAGTCGCTCAGGGTGTAGAGGGCCACCAGCAGGGCCCCGGCGGTGATGGCCGGGCGCAGCTGGGGCACCACGACCCGCCAGAACGTCGCCCGGCGGCTCCGGCCGAGGGTGCGGCTGGCCTCCTCCAGGCTCGGGTCGAGGCGGCGCAGGGCGGCCCGGACGGTGAGCAGCACGTAGGGATAGCTGAACAGCGTCAGGGCCAGCCAGGCACCCCAGAACCCGTAGATCGAGGGCAGCGACTCGATGCCGAGCGGCGCCAACCACCCCTGGACCATGCCCTGGGGCCCCAGGGCGGCGATGAAGGCGTAGCCCCCCACGTAAGTGGGGATGGCCAGGGGCAGGGCGGTGAGCACCACCCACGCTCGCCGGCCGGGCAGGTCGCAGCGCACCGTGAGCCAGGCCAGGGGGACGGCCAGGGCGACCGAGGCCGCCGTCACCGACACCGCCAGCCCGGCGGTGCGGGCCAGCAGCTCGACGGTCCGCCCGGCCGTGGCCGTCTCCACCATCCGGCCCACGCCGCCGTCGCTGGCCCGCACGACCAGGTACAGGGCGGGCAGGGCGGTGGCGGCGGCGACCAGGACGCCGGCCAGGGTGAGCGCCGGCGTGGCCCGGCCGCGGCGGGGAGCGCTCAGATCAACCCGACCTCGGTCATGAGCTCTAGGGTGCCAGGGAGGTCGTCGAGTCGGTTGAGATCGATGTCGGGCTGCTGCAACGACTCCAGGGGCGGCAGGGCGGCGTCGGTCTCCACCCCGTCGATGAGGGGGATCTCGAAGGTGTCGGCGGCGAAGTACTCCTGGGCAGGGGTGTCGAGCAGGAACTCGACCAGCTGCGACGCTTCGTCGGCGTGCTCGGTGGTGTCGATGATGCCGACCCCGGCCACGTTGACCAGCGACCCCACGTCACCGCCGGGGAAGATGTGGTTGGTGGCGGGGAAGTCCGGATCCTCGGCGAGGATGCGGTACAGGTAGTAGTGGTTGACCAGACCGACGTCGATCTCCCCGGCGCCGGCCGCCTCCACGATGCTGACGTTGTTCTCGAACACCTTGGGGTCGTTGGCCTGCACGCCCTCCAGCCACGCCCGGGCCCCGTCCTCGCCCTCGACGAGCCGCAGGGCGGTGACGAAGGCCTGGAAGGAGCCGTTGGTCGGGGCCCAGCCCAGGCGACCGCCGCCCCACCGGGGATCGGTCAGCTCGAGGACGGAATCCGGCAGGTCCGACGGGGCCAGGGCGTCGGTGTTGTAGACGGCGACCCGGGCCCGTCCCGAGATGCCGACCCACTGACCGTTCACCGATCGGAACTCGGGGGCGACCCGCTCGAGGAGGCCGGCGTCGAGCGCCTGGAAGCGGCCGGCATCCGACAGCGCCCCGAGGGCGCCGGCGTCCTGGCCGAAGTAGACGTCGGCCGGGGAGTTGTCTCCCTCTTCGAGGATGGCTCCGGCCATCTGGGCGGTATCGCCGTAGCGGACCTCCACGTCGATGCCGGTCTCTGCCTCGAACTGCTCGAAGAGGGGCCCGACCAGCTCCTCCCCCCGCCCCGAGTAGACGGTGAGGCTGCCGGTGCGGTCGTCAGGGCGGGAGGCCGGCGCCTCCCCCCCATCACCGCCACAGGCACCGGCAACGAGGGCCAGCACCGCCGCCAGCGCCTTCACGGTACGCGTCGTCATCAGCCATCGCCTCCCGGGCCGTGGGTCTCCCGCCGGTGAACCGGCGTAGTTAGGTAACCCTAACCTAGAAGGCCCGGGTCACCACATCAAGCCAGCCGGGCGAGGCCAACAGTCAGCATCAGGCCACGGCGACGGCGGGGAGCGACACGAGGATACGGGTGGCGGCGAAGGGCCCGATGCCCACGTGGCGGCCCTCGATGTTCACCGTGACGGTCCCGTCGGGCGACGCCGTGGTGAGCTCGCCCGACCTTCCCGGCTTGACCTGGTTCTCCTCCAGGAACTCCAGCACCCCGGGGGCGAACTCGAGCTCCTCGGGGATGCGGGTGACGGTGAAGGAGGTCCCTACCTCCACCTCGGCCAGGGCGACGACGTCGGGCTCGGTGTAGGCCGAGCCCGGGATGGGGTTGCCGTGGGGGCACGTGGTCGGCCCCCCGAGCAGGCGGTTGATGGCCAGCTCCACCTTGTCGTTGAGGACGTGCTCCCACCGCCCCGCCTCGTGGTGGGCCTCGGCCCAGTTAAGACCGAGGACGTCGGTCAAGAAGCGCTCGGCCAGCCGGTGGCGGCGCACCACCTGCTCGGCCAGCACCAGGCCGTCGGCGGTGAGCTGGATGACCCCGCCGTCGACATCCACCAGACCCTCGGCGGCCATGCGCCGGATCATCTCGGACACGGCCGGGCGGGAGATGTCGAGGCGCTCGGCGATGCGGGCCTGGATGACGTCGAGGTCGTCTTCGCGCAGCTCGAAGATGGCCTCGCAGTAGTCGGCGAAAGCGATGCGGGCATCCTGCGTCGGCATGCGGCAATGGTAGCCAGCGCTACCTCGACGGGGACCAGCCGCTTCCCGCCGGCGGAACGGCAGTGCGGCGCGAGGCCGGTGCTATCCCCAGGCCGGCGCCGCGCCCCCGCCGCTCTCGGCGCCCACTAGGTGGACCACCAGGGTGACCTCGGGCTGAATCGACAGGGTCAGGATCTTGAACGGCTTCACCCCGAAGTCCCGGATGTCGACGGTGTGCTCGGCGTCGACCAGCAGCTGGCCACCCTCGACCCGGGCGCGGCAGTCGTCGGTGAACTCTTTGGTCTGGCCGTGGAAGGTGAAGGCGCCCGTCACCTTGTAGCTCCCGGCCGAACCATCGACGGCGCGGACCTCGTAGCGCACGGTGGGGAACTTCTTGGCGTCGATCTGCTTGCGCAGGGCGATGTCCTCGAGCTTCTTGCCCGTCTCGAGCTGGGCCACGTCGCCCTCGATCCATCCGGTGGTCCCCGGGCCCGGAGACGGGGCCCCGTCGGTCACCTCGCACGTGGCCTCGCCCCGCAGACCCCGGATCTCGGCCGCGATCGGGTGCACGCTCGAATCGGCGGACACCTTTACGGAACTGTCATTGGTCCACGTGAACGTGGCCATGGTGTGCCATCACCCCCTACGGCGGCCGGGTGCCGCCCTGGCCGGAAACCTTAAGGCGTCTCCCGGTGGCGCGCCAAGACGCTCCTGGGTCCGGAATGCCCGCTGTCCCGGCCCCGGGGCACGGACGGATCGGGTATCGGGCGGGACACCCCGATAGCGTCAGCGCCATGTCCATGCGGATCTGGCCCGGGGAGCCCTACCCGCTCGGGGCGACCTACGACGGCATGGGGACGAACTTCTCCCTCTTCTCGGAAGTCGCCACGCGTGTCGAGCTCTGCCTGTTCGGCGAGGACGGCACCGAGGAGCGGATCGACCTCCCCGAGGTCACGGCGCTGTGCTGGCACGGCTACCTCCCCAACCTCGGGCCCGGCCAGCGTTACGGCTTCCGGGTCCACGGCCCCCGCGACGTGCGTGCCGGTCAGCGCTGCAACCCGAACAAGCTCCTCCTCGACCCCTACGCCAAGGCTGTCGACGGTGGGACGGACTGGGACGAGGCCGTCTTCGGGTACCACTTCGGCAATCCCGACGGCCCGGCCAACGACCTCGACAGCGCGGCCTTCGTCGGGAAGTCGGTGGTCCCCAACCCGTACTTCGACTGGGCCAACGACCGCCATCCGCGGACGCCCTGGCACGAGACCGTCGTCTACGAGGTCCACGTCAAGGGGTTCACCGCCATGCACCCCGAGGTCCCCGCCGACCAGCGGGGCACCTACGCGGCGCTGGCCACCCCCGAAGCCATCCAGCACCTCCAATCCCTCGGGGTCACCGCCGTCGAGCTCCTGCCGGTGCAC
Organism: Acidimicrobiales bacterium; assembly: GCA_035553895.1. Taxonomy (GTDB): domain Bacteria; phylum Actinomycetota; class Acidimicrobiia; order Acidimicrobiales; family CADCSY01; genus JADDRA01. The sequence goes on from DATMJI010000166.1 coordinate 10,204, forward strand.
CAGTTCGTCAACGACGCCCACCTGGTGGAGCAGGGCCTGAGCAACTACTGGGGCTACAACTCCATCGGGTTCCTCGCTCCTCACCACGCCTACAGCTCCTCGGGGACCGACGGCCAGCAGGTGCAGGAGTTCAAGCAGATGGTGCTGCGCCTGCACGATGCCGGCATCGAGGTGATCCTCGACGTGGTCTACAACCACACCGGCGAGGGCAACCACCTCGGACCCATGCTGTCGTTCAAGGGCATCGACAACGCCGCCTACTACCGGCTCGTGGCCGACGACCGCCGCCACTACATGGACTACACCGGCACCGGCAACACCATGAACATGCGCCATCCCCACGTGCTGCAGCTGCTGATGGACAGCCTGCGCTACTGGGTCACGGAGATGCACGTCGACGGCTTCCGCTTCGATCTGGCCGCCACCCTGGCGAGGGAGCTGCACAGCGTGGACAAGCTGTCGGCCTTCTTCGACCTCATCCAGCAGGACCCGATCGTCAGCCAGGTCAAGCTCATCGCCGAACCGTGGGACATCGGCGAGGGTGGCTACCAGGTCGGCAACTTCCCCCCCCTGTGGTCGGAGTGGAACGGCAAGTACCGCGACACCATCCGCGACTTCTGGCGGGGCCAGCACTCCAGCCTGGGCGAGGTGGCCTACCGGCTGACCGGCAGCCCGGATCTCTACGAGTCCAACGGGCGCCGGCCCAATGCCAGCATCAACTTCATCACCGCCCACGACGGCTTCACCCTGGCCGACCTGGTGTCCTACAACGACAAGCACAACGAGGCCAACGGCGAGGGCAACCGGGACGGCGAGAGCCACAACCGGTCCTGGAACTGCGGCGTGGAGGGCCCGACCGACGACGAGGCCATCCTCGCCCTGCGGGCCCGCCAGCAGCGCAACTTCCTGGCCACCCTCTTGCTCTCCCAGGGGGTGCCCATGCTCCTCGGGGGCGACGAGCTGGGCCGGTCCCAGGGGGGCAACAACAACGGCTACTGCCAGGACAACGAGATCTCCTGGTACCACTGGGCCGGGGCCGACCAGGGGTTGCTCGAGTTCACCAAGTGGATGCTCGCCTTCCGGCGGGACCACGCCGTGTTCCGGCGCCGGCGGTGGTTCCAGGGACGCCGGATCCGGGGCAAGGGGCTGGTGGACATCGCCTGGTTCCGCAGCGACGGCGAGGAGATGTCCGACGACGACTGGCACGGGTCGGCCGCCACCCTGGGCATGTTCCTCAACGGCGACGCCATCGCCGCCCCCGATGCCCGGGGTGAGCAGGTGGTCGACGACAGCTTCATCGCCCTGCTCAACGCCCATTTCGAGGATGTCGACTTCACCCTGCCACCGGCCTGGGGCAAGCGTTGGGAGACCGAGGTCGACACCGCCGATCCCCTGCCACCGGAGCCGCTCGGCGGCGGCGCGGCCCCGGAGTACAAGTCCGGCCAGAAGGTGGGGGTCACGTCCCGCTCCCTCGTCCTGTTGCGCCGTACCGACTGACGGCCGGGCCCGTTCTGGCGCCGGCCGGCGTTTGCGCCCCACCGGGTAAAGAGGAGCGGTGACCGTTCCCCTGGCGACCTATCGGCTCCAACTCCAACCCTCCTTCGGTTTCGACGACGCCGCCGCACTGGCGCCGTACCTGGCCGAGCTGGGAGTGAGCCACGTCTACACCTCCCCCGTGCTCCAGGCGGCACCAGGCAGCAGCCACGGCTACGACGTCGTCGACCACGCCAGCGTCAACGCCGAGCTCGGCGGACCGGGCGCCCACGCCCGCATGTGCGCCGCCTTCGGCGCCGCCGGGCTCGGCCAGGTGCTCGACATCGTCCCCAACCACATGGCCATCACCACCGGCAACGCCTGGTGGGACGACGTCTTGGAGAACGGCCCGTCGAGCCGCTGGGCCGGCTACTTCGACGTCGACTGGGAGGGTCCGGAGTCCAAGCTCCGCAACACCGTGCTCATCCCCGTGCTCGGCGACCACTACGGCCGGGTGCTCGAGCGCCGGGAACTTGTTCTCGAGCGCGAGGGGGGCGCCTTCGCCGTGCGCTACTTCGACCACCGCTTCCCCGTCTCGCCGGCCACCTTCGGGCTCCCGCTCTCGCTGGCGGCGGCCGACCTGGCGGCCAGCGGCCGGGGGGGCGACGACGACCTCGAGTTCCTGGCCGCCGCCTTCACCGCGCTGCCCCCGGCCACCGCCACCGATCCCCTCAACGCCCGCAACCGCCACCGGGACAAGGAGGTGCTCAAGCGGATGCTGGCCCGGTTGTGCCGCGAGCGAGCCGAGGTGGCGGCGACCCTGGACCGGGCCGTGGAACGGATCAACGCCGACGCCGACCTCCTCGACAGCCTCCTGGAGCGCCAGAACTACCGCCTCGCCTACTGGCGCACCGCCGGGCGGGAGCTGGACTACCGCCGCTTCTTCGACATCACCTCGCTCGCCGGGCTGCGCATGGAGGACCCCCAGGTCTTCGCCGACACCCACGCCTTGGTGTTGTCCTGGGTGGGCGAGGGGGTGGTCGACGGCCTGCGCATCGACCATCCCGACGGCCTGCGCGATCCCGAGGCCTACTTCCGCCGCCTCCGCCAGGCCACCGACACCGCTCTCCAGGGAGACCAGCCGGCGCCGGCCGGCGCCGGGCAGACCTGGATCGTGATCGAGAAGATCCTGGAGGGCCACGAGGCGCTGCCCGCCTGGTGGCCGGTCGACGGCACCACCGGCTACGACTTCCTCAACCTGGTCGGAGGACTCTTCGTCGATCCCGCCGGCGAGGGACCGCTGAGCGCCGCCTACGCCGCCTTCACCGGCGAGGCGACCGACTGGGATGCGGTCGCCCACACCAAGAAGCACCAGGTGATGCAGGACGTGCTGGCCGCCGATCTCAACCGCCTGACCCATCTCTTCGTCGCCGTGTGCGAAGCCTCCCGGCGCTACCGGGACTTCACCCGCCACGAGCTGCACGAGGTGCTGGTGGAGACCATCGCCGCCTTCCGGGTCTACCGCACCTACGTGCACCCGGGGTCCTCGGTCTCCGACACCGACGAGGCCGAGCTGGCCGCCGCCATCGGCGGGGCCATGGCCCGGCGCCACGACCTCGACCCCGAGCTCTTCGACCTCCTCGGCCAGGTCCTGCGCGGCCAGCTGGAAGGCCCGGCCGCCGCCTCCCTCCTGCTCCGCTTCCAGCAGGTCACCGGTCCGGTGATGGCCAAGGCCATCGAGGACACCGCCTTCTACTCCTTCAACCGCCTGGTGGGGCTCAACGAGGTGGGCGGCGACCCCAGCCGCTTCGGCGTCGGCGTCGAGGACGTCCACCGGTCGCTCCATGCCCGCCAGCGAGACTGGCCGGCCGCCATGTCGTGCTCGTCGACCCACGACACGAAGCGCAGCGAGGACGTGCGGGCCCGCCTCGCCCTGCTCTCGGAGATGCCGGACGAGTTCGCCGCCACCGCCCGGCGCTGGGCGGTGACCAACGAGGGGTACCGCACGGACCGCGGGCCCACGAGGTGGCCCGATCGCAACCTGGAGTGGCTCCTCTACCAGACCCTGGTCGGCGCCTGGCCCTTGACCGCGGAACGAGCCCTGGCCTACGTCGAGAAGGCCACCCGGGAGGCCAAGGTCCACACCAGCTGGACCGATCCCGATCCCGGCTACGACGCCGCCGTGACTCGCTTCGTCGAGGGTGTGCTGGCCGACGGCGCCTTCGTGAGCGCCCTCGAGGCCTTCGTCGCCCCCCTGGTCGAACCCGGGCGGGTGAACTCGCTCGCCGCCACCCTGATCAAGCTGACCGCCCCGGGCGTGCCCGACCTCTACCAGGGCAGTGAGGTCTGGGACCTCAGCCTGGTCGATCCCGACAACCGGCGCCCGGTCGACTTCGCCGGGCGCGCCCGCCTGCTGGGCGCCCTCGCCGCCGGGGGACCCGCTGCTGGCGCCGGCCTGGCCACGGACGACGGATCAGCCAAGCTCCACCTCGTCCGCACCGCCCTGCACCTGCGCCGCCGCCACCCGGAGACCTTCGGTCCCGGCCCCGCCGGTCGCTACCAACCGCTGGCGGTGTCCGGCCCGGCGGCGTCCCATGCGACCGCCTTCGTGCGGGGCGGCCGGGTGGCGACCGTGGTCCCTCGCCTGGTGCTCGGTCTGGCCCGGCGGGGTGGCTGGGCCGACACGTCGCTCGTCCTGCCCGGCGGTCGCTGGTCCAACCAGCTGACCGGTGAGAACCTCGACGGCGGTACGGTGGAGCTGGCGACCCTCCTGGCGAGGCATCCCGTCGCCCTGCTGCTGCTCGACCGGGAAGGGTCCTAGACGGCGATGACGACGTTCCGGGTGTGGGCGCCCCGAGCCGACCGGGTGGAGGTCGATCTCGGCGGGCGCCGGATAGCCATGGGCGAGGCCGGGAGAGGGTGGTGGGAGGTCGAGGTGGCCGACGCCGGCCCCGGCACCGACTACGCCTACCGGGTGGACGGCTCCGACCCCCTGCCCGATCCCCGCTCCGCCCACCAGCCGCACGGCGTCAACGGTCCCTCGCGGGTGGTCGACCACCGTGCCTTCCGGTGGCAGGACGGTGCCTGGCGAGGCTTCCACCTGCCCTCGGCGGTGCTCTACGAGCTCCACATCGGCACCTTCAGCGCCGAGGGAACGTTCGACGGGGCCGTGGCCCACCTCGATCACCTGGTCCAGCTCGGGGTCACGGCGGTGGAGCTGCTGCCGGTCGCCCAGTTCCCCGGATGTCGCAACTGGGGCTATGACGGTGTCGATCTCTACGCCCCGCACGACGGCTACGGCGGTCCCGACGGGCTGCGCCGCCTGGTCGACGCCTGCCACGCCCGGGGCCTCGGGGTGGTGCTCGACGTGGTCTACAACCACCTCGGACCCGAGGGGAACCACCTCGAGCGCTTCGCCCCCTACTTCACCTCCTTCTACGCCACCCCCTGGGGCCAGGCCGTGAACTACGACCGGGCGGCCAGCGACGAGGTCCGGCGCTTCGTCATCGACAACGCCCTCAGCTGGCTGCGCGACTACCACTTCGACGCCCTGCGCCTCGACGCCATCCACGCCATCGTCGACACCTCGGCCACCCACCTCCTGGAGCAACTGGCCGTCGAGGTGGCCGAGCTGGCCGCCGCCGAAGGGCGATCCCTGTGGCTGATCGCCGAGAGCGACCTGAACGACCCCCGCGTGATCCGGCCCCGCGACGCCGGCGGCCACGGCATCGACGCCCAGTGGAGCGACGACTTCCACCACGCCCTGCACACGGTGCTTACCGGCGAGCACGACGGCTACTACCGCGACTTCGGCTCCCTGGCCGACCTGGCCACCGCCCTCGAGCACGTCTGGGTCTACGCCGGCCGTTGGTCGCCCACGCGCGACCGGACCCACGGTCGGCCACCGACGGGCCTGCCCGGGTGGTGCTTTCTGGGCTACCTGCAGAACCACGACCAAGTGGGCAACCGGGCGGTGGGAGACCGCATCTCGTCGGCGCTTTCGACCGACCGCCTCAAGGTCGGTGCCGCCCTGGTGCTCACCGCCCCCTTCGTCCCCATGCTCTTCCAGGGCGAGGAGTGGGCGGCGTCCACCCCCTTCCAGTACTTCACCAGCCACGACGATCCCGAGCTCGGCCGCCTGGTGCGCCAGGGCCGGCGGGCCGAGTTCGCCGCCTTCGGCTGGACGGCCGAGCAGGTCCCCGACCCCCAGGATCCGGCCACCTTCGAGCGCTCCAAGCTCGACTGGGAGGAACCGGGTCGATCGCCGCACGCCGAGATGCTCGACTGGTACCGCACGCTCATCGAGCTGCGCCGGTCGACTCCGGGCCTGGGCGACGGCCGCCTGGATCGGGTGCGGGTGCGCGTCGACGAGGAGGCCGGTTGGTTGGTGGTCGAGCGGGGCCAGCTCCGGGTGGCCGCCAACCTGGGGCCGTCGCCGGTCACCGTCGCCCTGGAGGGCGGCACGGACCAGGCCGTGCTGGCCGCCTCCCATCCGGGTATCTCCGTCCATGGGGACCACGCCGACCTCCCGAGTGACTCGGTGGTGATCGTGGGGCCCTCTGGGTAAGAGCCAAGCAATGACGGCGTACTCTGCATCGGGAAGGGGTGGGTTCAGCCACGGCGCCACCATCTATGACACCGATGCCGCCTTCGTGGCCACGGTGGCCCCCTTCCTGGCCGAGGGCATGGCCAACGGCGACGCCACCTTGGCCGCCCTGAGCCCGGAGCGGGAGGCGCTGGTGCGCTCCGCCTTCCCCGGCCACCCCGGCGTCACGTTCGTTTCCGGCCGGATCTACCACGGTCATCCCGCCTCCACCATCCGGGCCTACCAGGACCTCTTCGCCGGGCAGCTGGCCGCCGGGGCGTCTCGCATCCGCATCGTCGGGGAGGCCCCCCACTCCCGGAGCGACCTGGCCTGGGGCGAGTGGGCCAGCTACGAGGCGGCCATCAACCGGGCCTACGAGACCTTCCCCCTGTGGGGGCTGTGCGCCTACGACCGCCGGACCACCCCGGGTGGGATGCTCGACGCCGCCGAGCGCACCCACCCCCACCTCGTCACCACCGGCGCTGGCCCGCTCCCCAACGACCGCTACGAGGACCCGGAGCGCTTCCTCGCCGGTCTCCCGGCAAGTGCCCCCACCGACCTCGAGGCCAGGGCCGCCGACCTCCAGCTGGTCGATCCCCTCCCCGCCACCGCCCGCCACGCCATCGCCGATCTGAGCCGGGAGGCGGGGCTCGGCGACGACGAGCTCGACGACCTGCGCATCGCCGTCAACGAGGTGGTCGCCAACGCCATGGTCCACGGGCGGCCGCCGACGACGGTGCGGGCGTGGGCGACCGACCGGCAGGTGGTGGTGACGGTGCACGACCGGGGTCCCGGCCCGAGTGATCCCCTCGCCGGGCTGGTCCCGGCCAGCGGGGAGGCAGGTGAGGGCGGCTACGGCTTGTGGATCACCCGCCAGCTGTGCCCGCGGGTCGACCTCGAGACGGCGCCCGACGGCTTCACCGTGCGCCTGGTCGTCGGGGCGGCGGCGGCCTGAGCACCCTGGCCCCCGGTCCCCGGGGCCGCCTGCGGCGAGCTTGTTGCGACCTGGTTGCATGACGGGAGCCCCCGCCGTAGCGTGACCGTCGATGCACACGGTCCGGGCGCTCGCTACTGCCGCCCTCGTGCTCGCAGTCCCGGCGTGCGGTGGCCCCGCCGACGACGACGACGCCGGCCCGGGTCCGGGGAGGGCCGGCGATCGCCTGGCCGTCGCCACCACCGTCGCGCCGGTCACCAGCATCGTGGCCACCATCGCCGGTGAGCGGGCCGACGTCACCGGCATCGTGGCGGAGGGCACCGATTCGCACACCTTCGAGCCCCGGCCCAGCGTGGCCGAGCTGCTGTCGAAGGTCGACGTCGTCTACCTGAACGGGCTCCAGCTGGAGGAGCCCACCCGGGAGCTGGCCGAGGCCAACCTGGCCGAGGGGTCCGCCATCGTGGCCCTGGGCGAGCTGGCCCTGCCCGAGCAGGACTACATCTACGACTTCTCCTTCCCCGAGGAGGCGGGCCGGCCCAACCCCCATCTGTGGACCGATCCCGATCTGGCACTCGAGTACGCCGAGATCGTGGCCGGTGATCTGGCCGGGCGGGATCCGGGCAACGCCGAGTACTACCGGCGCAACCTCGACGCCTTCGCGGTGGTGGTGGCCGAGCTGTCGTCGGCCATGCGGGAGGCCTTCGCCACCATCCCCGACGGTCAACGCCAGCTGCTCACCTACCACGACGCCTACGCCTACGTCGCCCCCAACTACGGCTTCGAGGTGATCGGCGCCATCCAGGTGTCGGACTTCGAGGACCCCACCCCCCGGGAGGTGGCGGGCCTGATCGATCAGGTACGGGACACAGGGATCCGGGCCATCTTCGGCTCCGAGGTCTTCCCCAGCCCCGTCCTCGAGCAGATCGGGCGGGAGACCGGCGTGCGCTACGTCGACACCCTGCGCGACGACGACCTGCCCGGGGAGCCCGGTGAGGCGGAACACTCCTGGGCCGGCCTCATGCGCCGCAACTACGTCACCATCACCGAGGCCCTGGGTGGCGACGCCGCCGTCCTGGAGGCACTCGAGATCGCCCCGGTGGCCCCCGACCAGGCCGAGTACCCGCAGTGAGCGAGGGCCGCGAGCCGCTCGTCCACCTGGAGGGCGTCACCTGCTCCTACGGCGACGGTGCGGTGCTGCGCGCCGTCGACCTGACGGTCGTCTCCGGTCAGTTCACCGGTGTGGTCGGTCCCTCGGGGGCGGGCAAGACCACCTTGTTGCGGGCCATCACCGGCTCCACTCGGCCCGTCGCCGGGCGGGTCCGGACCCGCCCCGGGTTGGCCGTGGCCTACGTGCCCCAGGTGGAGACGGTCGACTGGAGCTTCCCCGTGACCGTCAGCGAGTGCCTGCTCATGGCCCGCCCCGCCGGCCGGCGCCGCCCCTGGCCCAGCCACCAGGAGCGGGCCGACGTGGAGGGCCTGCTCGACCGCCTGGGCCTTCAGGGTCTCGGCTCCCGCCACATCGGGGCGCTGTCCGGTGGCCAGCAGCAACGCATGTTCATCGCCCGGGCCCTGCTGCGCCGGCCCCAGCTCCTGCTCATGGACGAGCCCACCTCGGGCGTCGACGTCAAGACCCGCCACGAGATCCTGCACCTGCTGCGGGAGCTCAACGGTGACGGGCTCGCCGTCGTGCTCAGCACCCATGATCTCAACGGCATCGCCGCCCACCTGCCCCACCTGGTGTGTTTGAACCAGGTGGTCATCGGCGCCGGGCCACCCCGGGAGGTGCTGACCAGCGAGGTGCTGGAGCGCACCTACGGAGCACGCATGGAGGTGCTCGAGCACGGCGGGATGCCCGTGGTGGTCGACCACTACGGCAGGGCCGAAGCCGTCCCGTTGCGCCCGGCCGCCGGGGACTGAGCCACGGTGGACGCCTTGGTAGCCCCTCTGGAGTTCGAGTTCTTCCGCAACGGGCTGGTGGTGGCCACCCTGGCCGGGGCCCTGTGCGGGCTGGTCGGGGTCTACGTGGTCCTCAAGGGCATGAGCTACATCGGCCACGGCCTCTCGCACGCCATCTTCGGCGGCTTTGCCGCCAGCGCCCTGCTCGGGGTCAACGTCTTCCTCGGCGCCGGCGCCTGGGGCGTGGCCTCGGCGCTGATGATCAACGGGGTGACCCGCCGGCGGGTGATCGGTGCCGACGCCGCCATCGGGGTGGTGACCACCGCCAGCTTCGCCCTGGGCCTGGCGCTGTTCGCCGTGTTCGGGACGGCGGGGGGCAGCTTCGACGCCGCCCTGTTCGGGAGCATCCTCGGGGTGTCGGGCGCCGATGTGGGGGTGGTGGCGCTGGTCCTGGTTCTGGCCGTGGCCACGGTGGCGATCCGCTACCGGGCGCTGCTGTTCACCACCTTCGACCCCGAGGTGGCCGACGTGTCGGGTGTGCCCACGGCCCGCATCGACGCCCTGCTCATGGTGGTGCTGGCCGCCACCATCTTGTCCACCATGCAGGTGCTCGGCGTCACCCTCATCGCTGCCGCCCTGGTCATCCCCGCCACCGTGGCGCGCATGTGCACCCACTCCTTCGCCCGCATGCTGGCTCTCGCCACCGCCGTCGGCGCCGCCTGCGGCTTCGTCGGCATGAACCTCAGCTACCACCTCGACGTGCAGTCCGGTCCCTCCATCGTGCTGGTGGGCGCCGCCTGCTTCGCCGCCGTCTTCGCCGCCACCCGCACCCACAGCCGCAGCCGGTCCCGCCCGGTTGTGGAGGATCGAGGTGGCTGAGCGGCGCCGAGGCTCCACAATCACGGGGGTGGACGACCGCATGCAGTACCTCAAGCTCCTGGGGGCGTGCCTGGCTCTCACCCTGCCCCTCGAGTTCGCCTACCGGGGCCGGGTGTGGCGCCGCCCCCGGCGCCTGGCCCGGGCCCTGGCCCCCACCCTGGCTATCTTCGTGCCGTGGGACACCCTCGCCTTCCGGGCCGGTCACTGGCACCTCAACCCGAGGTACTCCAGCGGGATCGAGCTGCCGGGGGGGCTCCCGGTCGACGAGCTGGCCTTTTTCGTGGCCGTGCCCATCTGCAGCCTGCTGTCGTACGAAGCGGTGCGGACGGGCCTCGCCGGCGACCATCCCTGGCGAAGGTCTACCCGCTGACGTCGCTGGCCGCCGCCGCCGCGGTGGTGGTGGCCGAGCGGGCGTGGTTGCGCACCGGCGTCTTCCGCTCGCCCCAGTACTGGATCTCCATGGCCATCTGCGGGGGCTTCATGATCGCCGTCGACGGCTGGATGTCGAAGCTCTCGGCCCCCATCGTCATCTACGACGAGCGCCACACCAGCGGGCTGCGCTTCCCCTGGGACATCCCCACCGAGGAGTTCCTCTACGCCTTTGCCATGCTCACCCTGCCCGTGCTGGTCTGGGAGCGCGACCACCAGCGGGCCACGGGAACGGCAGCGGCCGGCCGGTAGGCTCGCGCCCGTGACGGTCCTGCTGGTCGTCGGGGCGTTCCTCGGGATGGAGGTGGCGGTCTACCTCTCCCACCGCTTCGTGATGCACGGGCCGGGCATGGCCGTCCACGCCAGTCACCACCAGCGCCGCCCCGAGCCGTCCTGGGAGCGCAACGATCTCTACCCCCTGGCCGGATCGGTCCTGGCCATGGTCGGCTTCGGCCTCGGCCTCAACGTGGCCGGGTTGGAGGCGTTGGTCCCGCTGGCCAGCGGGCTCACCGTCTACGGCGCCTGCTACTTCTTCGTCCACGACATCTACATCCACCGCCGCCTGCCCGTCTTCCGGGCCGAGCTGGCCGTGTGCGAGCGCCTCAAGGCGGCGCATCGCATCCACCACCTCTGGGGGGGCGAGCCCTACGGCATGCTCTTCCCGGTGGTGCCAGCCGCCTTGCGGGCACGGGCCGAGGGTGTCGACTACGACCCCTTCCCGCCGGCCCGCCCCCGGCCCCGCCGGGACGCACCGCCCGTAGGCACCTCCACCACCGGCTGAACACCCCCGCTCTAGGAGGTTGCTGATCTAACCGTGCGCAGCCTCGGCGAGCTGTTCGGCGTTCATCGCAAGGACGCAGCGAGGAAGGAAATGCCTGGCGCATTTTCGACGAGTGAGGACGCCGCGAGGGGCGTCGACAGCCGCCGAGATGCGTGCGGCCATTAGATCAGGAGCCTCCTAGGGTCCTGACAACGGGTCGCGGCCGTCCCACGTGCCGCGGGACCGGTAGGGTCGGAAGCGGGCGAAGAGCTCCTCGGTGAACCAGCCCTCCTCACGTGTGCGGCGCACCACGGCCTCGTGGGGGGACCGGCGGTAGGCGAAGTCGGTGGCGTCGGCCGCCGAGCGCCACAGGCTGAAGGTGGCCTGCAGGCCCACCGGGGCCTCGCCCACCCCTACCACCGCCAGCAGGCCGGGGCGGCGTCGGAGGTCGGCCTCCACGGCCGGGACCGAGCGGTAGAAGGCGGGCCAGTGGCGCAGGGCGATGCGGGCCCGGGTGAGCACCGCCACCGGTGCACCGGGGTCGTCGGCGCCGGCGTCGAGGTCAGTCAAAGGGTTGGCGCCGCCCCAGGAGCCGTGGGCCGACAGGGGCTGCAGGCCGACGTCCCAGGACTCCTCGCCCCGACGGTGCCGGCGCCGGAGCAGCGGCGAGGCGGTCCAGAAGGCGTCCAGGGCGGCCTCGTCGTCCCACACGGCGAACATGGCCCAGCGGCGCAGGTCGGCGCCCAGGCCCATGGCCGAGCCCCGGCCGGTGCCGAGCCGGCGGGCGAAGCGCAGCCCGGGAACGGCCGCCAGCGACCGGCCCCCGGCGGCCAGCTCGGCCATGGCCCCGGGAGCGTGGCGCGCCGGGTAGCGGGTGAGGTGGAAGGAGGCGACCGCGGCCATGGGCTGGCGCTGACCGTACCGGCGCCGCCCGGCGGCGGCGTGCCAGGCTGGCGCCGTGCGCACGGCGACCCTGGCGGCCAGCACCGCAGCCATCGGCGCCGGCTACGTGCTCGGCTCGGTTCCGGTGGCGGTGCTGGTGGGGCGACTCCACGGTGTCGATCCCCGCACCGTCGGCGATGCCAACCCCGGCTACTGGAACCTGCGGGAGCACCTCGGTGCCCGCCCCGCCGCACCGGTCTTCGCCGGCGACACCGCCAAGGGGGTGGCGGCCGCCCTGGTGGGCCGGGCCCTGGCCCCGGCCGGCGCCTGGGGCGTGGGCTACGCCGCCGTGGGGGCGGCCATGGCCGGCCACGCCTGGCCTGCCTTCGCCGGGTTCCGGGGCGGGCGATCCGTCCTCACCTGGGCCGGGGGGATGTGCGTGCTCTCCCCGCCGGCGGGGCTGGTGTCGGTGGCGGCCTTCGCCGCCGTGGCCGCATCGGGGTCCTTCGCCTGGGGGGCCCGGCTCGGGGTGTTCGCTTTCCCGGTGATCCAGGCGGTCACCGAGGGCCCCCACCGGGTGGCGGCCACCGGCGCCCTCATGTCGATCATCGGCCTGCGCTTCGCCACCGCCGACCGTCAGGGCGCTGAACGAAGTGAGCCTTGCCCTGACGGAACCAGGTAGCCGTGCCGCCGTAGGCGGCTCCTCGCTCTTCTGGCGAGCGCAGCGAGCCGCTAGGGGTCGACCGGGCCGTCGAAGATGGCGAAGGTGGCGCCCTGGGGATCGGCGGCCACCAGGATGCGCCCGGTGGGCACGGCCATGGGCGGGACCAGGATCCGGCCGCCCAACTGGTCGATGTGCCGGGCGGCGGGGTCGAGGTCGGTGGTGGCGGTGAAGTAGACGAGCCAGTGCGGCGGCCCCGGCGCACCCGGGGCCAGCGGCATCATGCCGCCGTTGAGGGCGTCGTCGTTATAGATGCCCCAGTAGGCGTCGGTGTCCGTGCCGACGAAGGGGATCCGCCAGCCGAAGAGCTCGGTGTAGAAGCGGCCGGCGGCGTCGGGATCGTCGGTGTTGAGCTGGTTGAGGCACAGGGCCCCGGGGTCGTTGACCACCTCGGCGCCGGCGTGCTCGTCGGCCTGCCAGGCGGCGAACAGGGCGCCGGTGGGGTCGGCCAGCACCACCATGCGCCCCGAGGTGCCCATCTCGGTGACCGGGCGCACGACCGAGCCCCCTAGCTCGCCGGCCCGCACGGCGACGGCGTCGGCGTCGTCCACGGCCACGTAGGAGTGCCAGGCCGAGGGCTGGGCCCCGGCGGGGCCGTAGAGGGCGCTGACCAGGCGGCCGTCCCGGCGCAGGAGGGTGTAGGCCCCCGAGCCCTGGTCGGGGAGGACCTCGCTCTCCCAGCCGAACAGGGCGGTGTAGAAGGCGGTGGCGCCGTCGGGATCACTGGTGCCGAGATCCGTCCAGCAGAAGGTGCCGGCCGGGTAGCGGCGTCGTTCTCCCATTGGCGCCACGCTACCCGGCCCGCCCGCCGCCATTGCCGGGACCGGAGGCCCCTCAGCCGTAGGTGCGGCCCCGCCAGCGCCGCCCCGGGCGCAGGGCCCCCCAGGTCAGGCGGGCGGCGGCGGGCACGTCGGCGAGGGGCGAGAGCCAGTAGGCCGGCCCCCGCCGGCGGTAGGCGCCGGCCGTGGCGGCCAGCACCCCGGCCCGGACGAGGACGAGGGCGGCGTCGATCCCGTCTCCCCGGCGGGCCAGCAGGCGAGGCAGGGGCAGGGCCTGGGCCAGCCACACCACGGCCAGGTCGGCCACCTTCCAGGGCCAGGAGGTGACGTCGGCCAGGGGCAGGGACCGCCCCCAGTGGCGCCACACCTCGGCGGCCGAGGTGTACATGGTGACGTCGAAGGCGGCGGTGGCGTCGAGGAAGCCGACCCGCCAGCCCACGCCGGCCAGGTGGCGGGCCAGGGCCACGTCGTCGGTGAGGTGGCCGGCCACCGGGTGGTAGCCCCCCTGGGCCGCCAGCACCGCCCGGCGGGTGACGGTGCACTGCCCGTTGGCCAGGGCCCGCTCCGGCGGTGGCGGGCGCAGGGGGCCAGGGGGACCCAGGCGGTAGACGAGGGTGGCCAGCATGGCCGGGTGCAGCAGGCGCTGGCCGGCGCTGTCGCACACGAAGCGGCCGCCGGCGCTGAGGTGGTCCCACCCCTGCTCGCTGGCCGCCCGGACCAGCGCGGCGACCAGCCCGGGCCGGGGCTCGACGTCGGCGTCGAGGGTGACCACCCACTCCCCGGTGGCCGCCTCCAGCCCCTGCTGGAGAGCCCAGGGCTTGCCCACCCACCCGTCGGGCAGGGGCGCCCCGGCCACCACCCGGGCGCCGGCGGCGGCGGCCACCGCCGCGGTGCCGTCACTCGAGCAGTCGTCGACCACCACCACCTCGCCGACGTGGCGGTCGCCGGCCAGTGCGGCCAGGGCCGGGCCGATGCGCTGCTCCTCGTCGCGGGCCGGGATGACCACGCTGACCGTCCCCGGCGGGGGGCTACCCGGCTCGGGGACCAGGGGCGGCCACCGCCGGGGAC
>DATMJI010000167.1:0-7729 GCA_035553895.1 Acidimicrobiales bacterium
AGGTGCGGGGGTCCTCGGGCTGTCGGCGCCGGTCCCGGCCAGGGCCAGGGGGCTGTCGGCCCCCGCTGCGTCCGGCCGGGTCTCGAAGCGCACCTGGAGCTCGGCCACCCCGGCAGCCGCCAGAGAGTTCTTGATCTGGGGGAGCCAGCGGCCCTCGAGGCGATCCCGGACGAGCGAGCTGGGCACGGCCACCACGAGGGTCGTGTCCTCGAGGGCCAGAGCGGTGGTCGGCTGGAAGCAGCTGTTCCAGGTGGCTTCGGGAACCTGGCGACGCAGCACGTCAAGGCACGTGTCCCACACTCGCTCGGCGTCACCCACCAGCTCGCTGGCCTCCCACTTGCGTCAACGGTCCACAACTTCATCCACAACGTGTGGACAACGCGAGCCGTCTCCCTCCCGGCCACGGGCGAGCCTATGACCGCGTGCGACAGGGAGGGCTCCGAGGGCTTGGCGGAGACCCGGCGTGGGAGGAAGGACGGGCGTCGACCGTAGCACCTGGGTGGGGCCCGCGCGCAAGGGCACCGGCGCTGCTGTTGGCACCCCCAGGGGGCAGCCCGTAGCCTGCCAGAGACGCCTGTCACCGGTGCTGTCGCGCGCCCTTGCGGCCCGGCCGCCTGGTGACGAGCGCTGGCCCGAGGAGGAACCCTGCCGTGAAACGTCCCTACCAACCCAACGTCCGCAAGCGGGCCAAGAACCATGGTTTCCGCCACCGCATGTCGACCCGGGCGGGCCGGTCCATCATCAAGGCCCGCCGGCGCAAGGGACGCCGGGTCCTGTCGGCTTGACCACGCAGACCTCGCCGGGGGTCCGGCGCATCCGCCACCGGGCGGGCTTCGACGAGCTGCGGCGACGAGGCCGCCGCCGCCGGGTGGGATCGCTCCAGGTGGTCTACGCCGCCGGGCCGGCGGCGAGCGCACCCTGCGTGGCCTACGCCGTCGGGCGAGCGGTGGGCACGGCCGTGGTGCGCAACCGGGTTCGCCGCCGCCTGCGGGCCATCGCCGCCGAGCTGGCGGCGGCCGGCCGGTTGGCACCCGGCGCCTACCTGGTCGTGGCCGGACCGGAGGCGGCGACGGCCCCCTTCGCTACGCTGCGTGAGTGGATGGACGCGGCATGTGGCGACTTGGGACGTTCGGCGGCGTGACCGGGCCTGCCCGCGCCGTGCGGGGCATCTTCCGGGGGTGGCAGCTGATGCGCAGCGGGCGGCCGTCGCCCTGCCGGTTCGAGCCGTCCTGCTCCCAGTACGGCATCGAGGCCGTGGAACGATTCGGTGCACTGCGTGGCACCGGCCTCACGCTCCGTCGTCTGGGCCGGTGCCATCCCTGGGGTGGCGTCGGTCTGGACCCCGTCCCCGAGCGAACCGTCGAGGCGTAGGCGGTGTTCGACTTCCTCGCCGGCCTGCTGGCCGAGCTCTACAAGCTCTGGCCCTCCTACGGCGGCGCCATCATCTTGTTCACCGCCTTGATCATGCTCGTGCTCAGCCCGCTGTCGATCAAGAGCACCCGCTCCATGATCGCCATGCAGCGGGTGGGCCCGGAGGTCAAGAAGCTTCAGCAGAAGCACAAGGGCGACCGAGAGGCGCTCAACCGCGAGATGATGGCGTTCTACCAGGAGCACAACATCAACCCGTTCAGCTCCTGCCTGCCGCTGCTGTTGCAGCTCCCGGTGTTCTTCGTGCTCTACCAGGTGCTCATCGGCCTGACCCGCCGGGCCGACCCCGACGACCCCCTGTCGCCGTTCAATCCCAAGTACCTCGAAGGGGAGGACACGCCCCTGGCCGTCGCCCTGCGGGGCACGAACGAGATGATGTCGTTCGGCATGGATCTGTCCAAGAGTGCGCTGACCGAGCTGCGCACCGACGGCTTGGTGGTGGCCCTGCCGTTCCTGGTTCTGGTTCTGATCGTCGTGGCCACCGCCATCATCCAGCAGCGCCAGGTGCAGGGCCGCAACCCGGCTGCCGTCAACCCCCAGCAACAGATGATCGCCAAGGTCATCCCGTTCATCTTCATTCCCATCTCCGTGTCTCTGCCCGCGGGCGTGGTCATCTACTTCGTTGTCTCCAACGCCGTGCGCATCGGCCAGCAGGCGCTGGTCACCCGGCTGGACTTCAAGGACCCTCCCGCCACGGGCGGTGCCGACGCCGCCAGCTCCAAGAAGGGCGCCGGCCCGGCCAAGGGCGCCGGCAACAAGGGCAGCGGGCCGGCCGGCAAGGGCTCGGCTCCCGCCCAGGCAGCCAAGTCGGGCAAGGGATCGCCCCGCGGCAAGGCCGCCAAGTTGGGCAAGGGCTCGACCACCGGCAAGGGCTCGACCACCGGCAAGGCGGGCAAGGCCGGCAAGGGAGCACCGAGCAATGGGCGGCGCCGGAACCGGGAAGCGCCATCGGCCAAGGGTTCGCCCGGCGAGAACGGCCGGGCTGCGCCCTCCGGCAACGGCAGTGGATCGAATCCAGGGGGTGGGGCGGCCACGCCGTCGCCCCGGCCCCGCAAGCGCAAAAGAAAGAGGAGATAGCCGTGGAATGGGTCGAGACCACTGGCCGGACGGTCGAAGAAGCCAAGGACGCGGCGCTGGACCGCCTGGGTGTGGACGAGCGTGATGCCGAGTTCGACGTGCTCGAGGAGGCCCGCAGCGGGCTCTTCGGCCGGGTCCGCCAGGAAGCCCGGGTCCGCGCCCGGGTACGTCCCGATCAGCCCCGGCCCCGGGTGGATCGCCGGGATCGCCGCCGCCGGAAGGGCTCGCCCTCCGACCAGGCCCCGGACTCGGCGGAGGCCGCCTCGGCCACACCCGCCGGGGGCGACCGTGCCACCGGGCGGGCTCCGGCCGCGCCACCCCGCACGGTGGATGACGATATGGACCAGGGTGAGGCCCTCGATCCCCAGACCGTGGGCGAGCAGGCCCGGGCGTTCCTCGACGGCTTGGCCGAGGCCTTCGATGTCGACGGCCGCGCCGAGTTCGAGTTGGTCGACGACCTGACGGTGGAGGCCCGGCTGGTCGGCGACGACCTCGGCATGCTCGTCGGGCCCAAGGGCCAGACCTTGGCGGCGGTGCAGGATCTGACGCGGGCGGTTGCCCAGAACGGCCCCCGCCGGGGCATGCGCCTGCGCGTCGACGTCGGCGGGTACCAGCAGCGCCGGCGAGATGCCTTGACCCGATTCACCCAGGACGTGGCCGACCAGGTGCGCCAGACCGGCGATGCGGTGGCCCTGGAGCCCATGCCGGCGGCCGACCGCAAGGTGGTCCACGACAGCGTCAACACCGTCGAGGGCGTCACCAGCCGCTCTGAGGGTGAGGATCCTCGGCGCCGGGTCGTGATCGCCCCCGAGTGACCCCAGGGCGGCGGATGGTCGTTCCGGCCGAGCTGGATCCTGCAGGTGCCGCCGGGGTCACCGACGTCTTGGAGCAGGCCCGCCAGCTTGGCTTTCTGGGCCCTGGACCGGTGGCGGACCACATCGACCACGCCTTGGGCTTCGCTGCCGCCCTCGGGCGCATCCCTGCCGGCCCTCTTCTCGATCTCGGCAGCGGTGGGGGACTCCCCGGGCTGGTGCTGGCGCTGGCGTGGCCCGAGTCCTCATGGACCCTGCTCGACGCCGGCGCCCGCCGGACGGCGTTCCTGTCTGCGTCCGTGCAGCGGCTGCAGCTCGCCGACCGGGTGCAGGTGGTGACCGGCCGGGCCGAGGTCGTCGGCCGGTCCCCCGCCCATCGGGGCCGCTACCAGCTCGTCGCCGCCCGCAGCTTCGCCCGTCCGGCAGTCGTCGCCGAGTGCGCGGCGCCGCTGCTGGTCCCCGGCGGTTCGTTGCTGGTGAGCGATCCACCGGCGGCTGCACCACACACGCCGCCTCGCTGGCCAGCGGCAGCCCTGGCCGCATTGGGGCTGCACCACGTCGACGGACCATTGCTGGAGCCCCGGGTGATCCAGTTGGAGCAGGTGGCGATCTGTCCCGACCGCTACCCCCGCCGGACCGGGGTCCCGGACAAGCGCCCCCTCTGGTAGCGCAACACCCGACCGTCCGAAGGTTTCACGTGGAACCATCGCCCGCTCCCCCTTCTGGCCGCGAAGGTGGTCGGATTCCCGACCGATCCTGCTGCCAGAAGGGGGAGAGCAGTCGGGGTCCTTGCCATCACCCCACGGACCGGCGAGGATGACGTGGTGGTCGAAGGTGGGTATACGCCAGTGATCTCGCTGCCGGGGGCGCGGCCCGGGGTCGAGACCGAGCAGGCGGCTTCAGACCATCCCGCGGTTGCCCCGCCAGCGACCCAGCCGGCGCCGTCGGCCGAGGGACGATTCGCCCGCCCGCTCCCCCGCACCATCGCCCTGGCCAACCAGAAGGGCGGGGTGGGCAAGACGACGACGGCCGTGAACCTCGGTGCCTGCCTGGCGGAGCTGGACTACCGGGTGCTGGTGTGCGACCTCGATCCCCAGGCCAACGCCTCCACCGGGCTGGGCATCAATCCTCGGGCCGTGGCCTCGTCGATGTACGACGTGATGCTCAACGACCTCCCCCTCGAGGACTGCGTGGAGCCGACGTCCATGCGCAATCTGTTCGTGGCGCCGGCCAGTCTCGACCTGGCCGGGGCGGAGATCGAGCTCGTCCCTGCCTTCAGCCGGGAGCTCCGACTCCGGCGGGCGGTCCAGCAGGTGGTGGACGACTACGACTTCGTCCTGGTGGACTGTCCCCCGTCGCTGGGCCTGCTCACCGTCAACGGTCTGGCTGCCGCCGACGAGGTGGTCGTCCCCGTGCAATGTGAGTACTACGCCCTGGAGGGGCTCGGCCAGCTGCTGCGCAACGTCTCGCTGGTGCAAAAGAACCTGAACCCCCACCTCGAGCTCTCCGCCATCATCTGTGTGATGTACGACGCCCGGACCAAGCTCTCCGGCCAGGTGGTGCGGGATGTCCGGGCCCACTTCGGCGACAAGGTGTGCAAGAACGTCGTGCCCCGGACGGTGCGATTGTCCGAAGCGCCGTCGTTCGGGCAACCGATCGTGGCGTTCGACCCGACCTCCCGGGGCGCCATCGCCTACCGGGAGCTGGCCAAGGAGGTGAGCGGTGGCACGCCGCGGCGGACTGGGTAGAGGGCTGGGGGCGCTCATTCCTCCGGAGGGCTCCGAGCAGCCGTCGTCGAGCTTGCGGGAAGTTGCCGTCGGCAGCATCACGCCGAACACCAACCAGCCGCGCCGGCACTTCGACGAGGAGTCGCTGTCGTCGCTGGTGGCCTCCATCCAATCCTTGGGCGTGCTCCAGCCCCTGTTGGTGCGCCAGGTGGGGGAGGGTGCCTACGAGCTCATCGCCGGCGAGCGCCGCTGGCGCGCTGCCCGGCGGGCGGGACTGGCCACGGTGCCGGCGGTGGTGCGCGAGGCCGACGAGCTGGCGGCCCTGGAGCAGGCGGTGGTGGAAAACCTCCATCGCCAGGACCTGAACCCCCTGGAGGAGGCAGCCGCCTACCAGCAACTGGTGGAGGACTTCGGCCTGACCCACGACCAGCTGGCGGTTCGCGTCGGCAAAAGCCGGGCGGCGGTGAGCAACACCCTCCGGCTGTTCCAGTTGCCACCGACCATCCAGCGCTACCTGGCCGACAACCGGATCTCTGCCGGCCACGCCCGGGCCCTGCTGGCCACGCCGGACCGCGCCCGCCAGGAGCAGCTGGCGGCGCGCATCGTCGCCGAGGGCCTGTCGGTG
Organism: Acidimicrobiales bacterium; assembly: GCA_035553895.1. Classification (GTDB taxonomy): domain Bacteria; phylum Actinomycetota; class Acidimicrobiia; order Acidimicrobiales; family CADCSY01; genus JADDRA01. The sequence continues at coordinate 5,670 of DATMJI010000167.1, forward strand.
CGGGCGGTGGAGGAGGAAGTGCGCTCGCTCAGCGCACCCGCACCCCCGGCGCCGGCCCCGGCCCCGGCCCAGCGGGCGGGGGAGCCGGCCGCCCCCGGCCGGGCCCAGCTCCGCCACCCGGGCATGCACGAGCTCGAGGAGCTCCTCTCCGAGCACCTGGCCACCTCGGTGCGGGTGGAGGAGGGCCAGCGCCGGGGGCGTATCGTGATCGACTTCGCCGATCTGGCCGACCTGGAACGCATCTACCGGGCCATGACCGAGCCGCCGGCCGCCACGGTTTCCTGACGCCCGGCGGGACGGCGGCCCGGTCCGTCCATCGTTGGCCCCAGGTTCTCCCCAGGCCTGGGGAGAACTCGGCGGGTACCGGTTAGAGGAACTCGGCCAGCTCGCTGACCAGTTGGTGCTTGCTCTTGGCGCCCACCAGGCGCTTGACCAGCTCGCCGTCTTTGAACACGAGCAGGGTGGGGATGCTCATCACCTGGTAGCGACGGCCGATCTCGGGGTGCTCGTCGACGTTGAGCTTGGCCACCCGCAGGGTGTCGGGGTGGTCGCCGGCCAGCTCGTCGAGCACTGGAGCGATGGTCTTGCAGGGCCCGCACCACTCGGCCCAGAAATCGATCACCAGGGTCTGGGGCGCCGACGCGATCTCCTCGTCGAAGGTGGTGGCGGACAGGGTGACGGTGGACATGGACAACTCCTTTGGTTGAGCGGACCTCACCACTCGGTGGAGGTCTCGGCGATGTCGGCCGGTGCGTCGCCTTGGGCCTCGAGCCAGCGCTCGGCATCGATGGCGGCCATGCATCCCGAACCGGCGGCGGTGATGGCCTGGCGGTAGGTGTGATCGGCGACGTCGCCGGCGGCGAAGACTCCGGGGACGTTGGTGGCGGTGCTTCCCGGCTGGGTGAGCAGGTAGCCGGCCTCGTCCATGTCCAGCAGGCCCCGGAAGAGGTCGGTGTTGGGCCGGTGGCCGATGGCGACGAACAGGCCGGTGACCTTCAGCAACGAGGTCTCGCCGGTGACGACGTCGCGCAGCTCCGCCCCTTCGAGGGCCTGCTCCCCGACCAGGTCCTCCACCACCGAGTTCCAACGAAACTTGATCTTTTCGTTCTTGAAAGCTCGTTCTTGCATGATTTTCGAGGCACGAAGCTGATCCCGGCGGTGGATCACGGTGACGGTGGCGGCGAACTTGGACAAGAAGAGGGCCTCTTCCATGGCCGAGTCGCCCCCGCCCACCACGGCGATGTCCGATCCCTGGTGGAAGAAGCCGTCGCAGGTGGCGCAGGTGGACAGGCCCCGGCCCATGAGCCGGGTCTCGGCATCGAGGCCGAGCATGATCGACTGGGCTCCGGTGCTGACGATGAGCGAGGCGGCCCGGTGGGTGGGCTCGGCGGCGCCCGGATCGCCGACCCAGACCCCGAAGGGGCGGGAGCTGACGTCGATCCGGGTGACCCGGTCGACGACCAGCTCGGCCCCGAAGCGCTCGGCCTGGGCCCGGAAGGCCGCCATGAGCTCGGGGCCCATGATCCCGTTGACGAAGCCGGGATAGTTCTCGACCTCGGTGGTCAACATGAGCTGGCCGCCGGGCTGGTCGGTGGTCGACGACGGTTCGCCCTCGATCACCAGCGGTGACAGGTTGGCTCGAGCGGTGTAGATGGCGGCGGTCAGACCGGCCGGGCCCGAGCCGACGATCACCACGTTGCGGACTGTGCTCACAAGCTCACACCTTCACGGTCTTGACGGTTCGCTTCTTCCACAGGAACAGCCCGGCCAGGGTGAAGATTCCCCCGGTGATCCCGTGCGCCACCCAGACGTCGCCGGGGAGCAGGAGGTTCAGGGCCCGCACCGCCCCGGCGGCGCCCAACACGGCGGCGGCCACGGCGACGATCAGGGCCAAGAGCCCGTAGACGAGGGCCCGGGCCAGGGTCTCGAGGGGGCCGACGGTCTTGGACCGGATGGCGGCGACCACCCGCTCGACAGCGTCCGCCGCCTCGGCGGCCCCCTCGAGACCCTGGCCCGGGCCCTCGTCTACGGGCTCTTGGCCCTGATCGTCGCCGTGGCCG
>DATMJI010000168.1:0-3664 GCA_035553895.1 Acidimicrobiales bacterium
GGGCGGGGTCGAGGGAGCGGGGGTCAGCGCAGGCGCAGGGCCACCTCGTTGGCCAGGAGGCGCCCGGCCGGGGTGAGCACCAGGCGCCGCCCCCGTTGCTCGACCAGGCCGTCGAGGTCACCGCCGGAGAGGTCGAGGGCCGAGGCGGGCACGCCCCGGTCGGTGCGCAGGTCGAGCTGCAGGCCCTCCAGGCGGCGCCCGGCCGGGTCGAGCGACTCGCCGGCGGCTTCCACCGCCTCGCCGGCCGCCAGCCGGCGCAGGTAGCGCTCGGGGGTGCGCACGTTCCACCACCGGCGCCCGGCCCGGTGCGAGTGGGCGGCGCAGCCGAAGCCCCGGTAGTCGCCCTGGCTCCAGTAGAGCCCGTTGTGGGCGCACCGGTGGCCGGGACGGGCCCAGTTCGACACCTCGTAGCTGGCCAGCCCCGCCGCCCCCAGCACCTCTTCGGCCACCAGGTACTTGTCGGCCTGGTCGTCGTCGTCGGGGAAGCGCTCGGGGGCGGCGGCCAGGGGCGTGCCCGCCTCCACGGTGAGGCCGTAGGCGCTGACGTGCGGCGGGTCCAGCCCGACGGCGCCCTCCAGGCTCCGGCGCCAGTCGTGCACCGTCTCCCCCACCGTGCCGTAGATGAGGTCGAGGCTCCACGAGGCGAAGCCGGCTCCGGCCACCGCCCGGGCGGCCGCCACCACTCTGGCGGCGTCATGGGTGCGGTCGAGGCGGGCCAGGACCCCGTCGACCAGCGACTGGGCTCCGAGCGAGATCCGGGTGACGCCGGCCCGGCGGTAGCCCTCCAGGCGCCCGGCGTCGACGCCTTCGGGGTTGCACTCCAGGGTGATCTCCGCCTGCGGGGCCAGGGGCAGGGCCCCGAGCACGGTGGCCACCTGGGCGGGGGCGAGCAGCGACGGGGTCCCGCCGCCGAAGAAGACACTGGTGGCGGCAGGCAGGCCCTCGGTGCTGTCCCGGGCCCGCCCGATCTCGGTGCCCAGCCCCGCCACGTAGGCGTCGAGCAGCTCCAGGCGGTCGTCCCAGGTGGCGAAGGCGCAGTAGTCGCAGCGGTGGCGGCAGAACGGGATGTGGACGTAGACGCCGAAGGGCGCCGCCGGGTTCAGGGGCTCGGCCAACAGGGCGAGCCCGGGCCCGGGCGGCCCGCCGGCGAAGCCGACAGGCGCGGGACGCCGGGCGTGGTGCTCCCGGCGGCGACCGCCGCCGAACCCCGGGCACGTTGCCGATGCAACGACGCGCTCACGGGGTCAGGCGCAGGTCGAGCTCGTCGAGGCGGCCCCGGGCGGCGTCGGGGGTGATGTCGAGCAGGCAGGCCACGGCCCGCAGGTCGTCCCGGCGGATGGTGAGCATGCGGCCGTTGAAGTCGCCACGCTGCACCTGGATCATGGCCAGGTACCGGCCCAGGAGCTCGGCCTCGGGGGTCTGCAGGGCGCCCAGGCGCATGAGGTCGATGGTGACGGGACCATCGCCGTTGAGGCTGCTGCGGGACAGCACGGCCCCGTCCTCCAGCTCCAGCACCGGCTGGTCGCCGGCGCCGTCCCGGGGCAGCAGCTGGTCGACCGGCACCCGGTAGAAGCTGGCCAGGCGCTGGAGGCGGGGCACCGAGATGGCCCGCTCGCCCCGCTCGTAGGCGCCCAGCACCGACGCCTTGAACTCGGCGCCGGAACTGGCCTCCACCTCCTGGAGCGACAGGCGCTTCTGGCGCCGGATGGCCCGGAGCCTCCCACCCACCTTGACGGCATAGCTGTGATCGATGCCGTCGTCGTCGACACCGCGACTCGTGTTCATGCTCTCCCCTACCTCGATCAACTGGTGTGGCATTGCTACCCAGCGTGCTGGCCGGCCGCCTTCCCCCGGCCGGCGGAGGTCGGCACGGCGGAACCCCGGTGGCGCTGGACGTCTCGGTCCCCAACGCGCAGAATACGCCAGACGCAGGGCCACAAGCAACCAAAAGATCACGAACAGTAACCGACCACCACCCTGCGCTGTGACGGAACGGGCCCCGGCCCGAACTCATGCGGGGCCGGCGTGCTCACCCTGGGCGCGCGGGGCCACCAGGCCGGAGCGCAGGCCGGCCAGCAGGGCGGCGGCGGCGATGGCCGCCGTCTCCGCCCGCAGCACCAGCGGGCCCAGGCCCACGCCGGGCAGGCCCCGGGCCAGCTCCTCGGCCGCCCAGCCACCCTCGGGGCCCACCAGCACCGTGGGGTGGGCCAACGACGGGGCACCACCCCCGGCCCTGGCCAAGGCCGCCCCCGGGGCATCGGCCACCTCGCTGAACGCGGCCACGCCCTCAACCACGGGCAGGCGCACCCGGCCGCACTGCATGGCCGCCTCCCGGGCCACCCGTCGCAGGCGCTCGAGGTGGCGGGCGGCCCGCTCCCCCTCCCAGCGCACCACCGATCGGGCGGCGGTGAAGACCACGATGCGATCGATCCCCAGCTCGGTCAGCTTCTGGACGCTCAACTCGGGCCGGCTCCCCTTGGTCAGGGCCATCCCGAGCGCCAGCGGCGGGCGGGGCGGCGCCTCCTCCACCACGGCGCCGGTGGGCTCCAGCCGGCCGCCGGTCCCCAGCCGGCACGGGCGCCACCGCCCGGCCCCGTCGCTGGCGCTGAGCGGATCGCCCGGGCGCAGCCGCCGCACCGTCTCCACGTGGTGGCGGTCGTCGCCCACCAGGACCGCCTCGTCGAGGTCGGCCACGAAGACGTGGACCCGGGCTCCTCCCAGACCACCGGGACCGGGCGCCGAGCGCCGGGCCTCAGCCGCCGGCTCCGCCACCGGTGCCGGCCGGCGTCACTTGAAGGCGCTGCGGATCTTGGAGAACAGGCCGCTCCCGGGGGGGGCCACCTCGTGGCCCCGGAGCTCGGCCAGGCGCCGCAGCAGCTGTTCCTCCTCGCCGGACAGCTCGCTCGGGGTGTCGACCACCACCTGCACCACCAGGTCGCCCCGGCCCCGGTCCTCCACGTGGGGCACACCCCGGCCCCGCAGGCGGAAGATCTTGCCGGTCTGGGTGCCGGGCGGGATCACCAGCTCCTCCTCCCCGTCGAGGGTCTGGTAGGCGAGGACGGCGCCGAGGGCGGCCTGGGTCACCGGCAGGTGGAGGCGGTCGACCAAGTCGTAACCGTCGCGCTCGAAGCGCTCGTGGGGTCGTACCCGCAGGTGGACGTAGAGATCGCCGCTGGCCCCGCCGTGGACCCCGGCCGCGCCCCGGCCGCTCTGGCGCAGGGTGGCCCCGTCGCCCACCCCGGCGGGGACGTTGATGGTCCAGGTGCGGGCCTCGGTGCGCCGGCCCTCGCCCCGGCAGTCGCGGCAGGGGTCGACCACGATGCGGCCCAGCCCCCGGCACCGGGGGCAGGGACCGGCCGTCACCATCTGGCCGAGGATCGACTGGCGCACCTGGCGCACCTGGCCCGCCCCCCCGCACTGGGTGCACGTGGTGGGGGCCGTGCCCGGGCGGGCGCCCGAGCCCTCGCAGGTGGGGCAGGTCACGGGCAGGCGCAAGGAGACCTCCCGCTCGGCCCCGAAGGCCGCCTCCTCGAAGCCGAGCGGGAGGTCTCCTTGCGCCTGCCCGTGACCTGCCCCACCTGCGAGGGCTCGGGCGCCCGCCCGGGCACGGCCCCCACCACGTGCACCCAGTGCGGGGGGGCGGGCCAGGTGCGCCAGGTGCGCC
>DATMJI010000169.1:0-9380 GCA_035553895.1 Acidimicrobiales bacterium
CTGGGTGCAGCCCGACGGGGCCGTCGGGGCGGCGGCGGGCGAGGCCGAACGAAACCAGCAGCGCCACCGCCTCGCCGGCCAGGCGCTCGGGACCGTCGCCCTCACGATGGCCCCGGGCCCAGGCCGGGAACCGGGCCAGCACGGCGTCCACCTCGGCCCGCAGCTCACCAGGGCTGAGGCGCCCGAGGAGGCGCTCTCCGGCGGCTCCGGTGGGGACGAGGCGGTCGACGAGCAGCAGGGCGAGCTGGTGGGCGTTGCCCATGGGGGCGGGGAACTGGCGGTCGGTGGCCACGGCGTCGGTGTCCACGGCGAGGAGGCCCTCGGCCCGCTCCTCGAGCTCGAAGCCGGCCTCGGCCACCCGGTCCCGGATCCACCGGCGCCCGCTGGGCTTGGCCAGGTAGTCGCGCTCTGCGGGCGCCAGGTCGTCGGCGTGGGTGACGGGGTCGTCGAGCAGGCGCCGGCCCAGGTGGTGGCGGGCCCAGCGGTTGCGGGCCTCGCCGCTGCCCTCGGGTGCTCGCTCACCGGCGGGGCCTGGCGCCTCGTCCGAGTCGTCTCCGTAGCGGGGCTCGGCCAGCAGGCGGGCGATGGCGTCGTCGACGTCGAGATCGGTCCCCTCGCCGTCGCCCCCGGCCAGGGCACTCGGGGCGGTGGCGCTCACCAGCAGCCGGTGGACCCGGGCGGTGTCGGCACTGAGCAGGGCGTTCGCCCGCTCGCTGTCGACGAAGGCGTCCACCTCGCCGGCGCTGGCCCGCACCACCCCCCAGGCCATGAGGGCCCGCAGGGCATCGACGAAGGCCAGGCGCTCCCGGTGGCGGCTGGTGTCGAGACCGGCGTCGGCGGTGACGGCCGCCGCCAGCAACCCCACCGTGGTGTGGGGCTGGCGCACCAGCTCGGCGCACACCAGGCACACGAGCTGGTAGCGGCGGCGGTCGAAAGGAGCCGCCTCGCCCCGGGTCCGGCGCAGGGGGCGGGTGACGTCGACGGCGGCGGAACGTTTGGCCAGCCGGGCGAAGCCCGAGGGGGCATCGACGGTGAGGGGCCAGCCACACGTGGTCTCGAAGTAGTCGGCGAGCCAGGAGGCGTGGCGCACCACCAGGCGGAAGGACTCGGGGTCGGCCCCGGCGTCGAGCAGGGGCATGGCCAGCAGGCTGCGCGCGGCGCGGGAGCGCTCCCACGCCAGGTGCTCGGCGAGGGCCGCCTCAGCCACCGACGGCCTGCTCCAGATCCCGGCTTCCGTCACCGGCGGCCCCGGCCACATCGGCCAAGGTGATGGAGACGAGCAGGTCGGGGCCCCGCAGCACCCCGCCGTCGGCGGCCAGCGCTGCCGTGCGGCCGTCGCCCGGATCGCGCAGCACCACCTCGACCCGCCCGTCGGCCGAGAGTGCCCGCCGGGTGCCATCGCCGCCGAGGGCGGCGTCGAGCCCGGCGGCGAGCAGGGAGAGCAGCTCGGCGAAGGCCGGGGGCGGGAGGCGGGCGAACTGCGACAGGCGCACCATGGCTCCGGTGGTGAGGGTGGCCTGCAAGACGTGGTGGGCCCGCAGCGCCTCGGCCTGGGTGCGCTGGCGGACGGCTCGCACCACGGCGGGGTCGCCGACCGGGCTGGGACGGCCCCGGTTGGTGAGGGTGCCGGTGCTACGCAGCGCCGGCGCCACGTCGACCGGATCGGCGGCGGTCCACGCCACGGTGGGCGCCCGCCCCTCACCGTCGAGGGGCCGGAGGTGGGCGTGGCGGGCGGGCCAGATGCCGAAGGCGGCCAGGAACAGGGCGTGGGCCTCGTCGTCACCCGGAGCGGCCGCGAACAGCCGGGCGAGGGCCCGGAAGTCGTGGGCGATGGAGGCCGACCGGCGCCGGCTGTCCCAGCGGCGCTCGAGCACCCGCAGCAGCTCGATGATGGCCGTGCGGGCGATGTCGAGGAGGCCGCCGATCAGCGGGGCGGCTCCGTCGGTGGGGGCGAACCACGCCCGCAGGGCGGCCCAGTGCCGGTCGCGCTCGGCCAGCCAGGCCGGACCGGGATCGCCGCCGGCGACGGGGGCGAGGTTGGCTCCGGCCAGCGCCCGGTCGACCACGGTGGCCAAGCCGGCCTCCTCCACCCGGGCGATACCGGCCACCAGGCGGCGCTGGGGGCGCTCGACGCCCTCCACGTACTCCTCCAGGTAGTTGACGGTGCGCCGCTTCACGTCGGCGAACACGTCGTCGTCGGTGCCGTCCTCGCGCAGGAGGCGCTGAAGGTGGCCGTTGAACTGGCGCACGCTGGTGACCAGCGCCGCCAGGTGGCGCTCGATCTGGGCCAGGGCCACGTGGATACGGGCATCGACCGCCGGCGAGCGGGGCTGGGCGGCCAGCTCGGCGAGCTCGGCCAGGTCGTCACCGACGGCATCGAGCACGGCGGTCTGCAGGCCCACGGCGTGGCGGAGGGAGTCGAGGGCGTGGAGCACGCCCGCCACCGCCGCCTCGCCCTTGGCCGTCAGCGACCACTGGAGGTTCTTGCGCTCGAACTCCTCGGGCGTGGCGTAGCGGGCAGAGTGGTCCTGGGTGGCCTCGAGCAGGCCCCAGCCGGTGAGGGCATCGAGGGTGCGCTGGATGGCGTCGTCGTCGAGGGGCTCGTCCCAGCCGGCGGCGTCGAGGGCGGTACGGACCTGGTCGAGGTTCAGCGCCGGAGCGAGCACGGCGGCCTCCTCGAAGGCAGCCATCACCGCCACGTGCAGCTCCCGCAGGTCGGTGGTGGTGAAGCGGAACAGGTCGGCGTCGACCGACCGCCAGAGCCTCCGCTGCTCCATCGCCGCGACTGTAAACGGTGGGTGTGACCGCGGTGCGGAGGCACGGAAGCGGAGGCGCCGACGACCACGTCGTGTCTGAGCGACGCACTCCAGCAACCCGGCCCGGACGAGCCCGCCGCCGGCGTCAACGACACGCGCCCACCCGCATGGTGGCGACCGGCGTGGGGCGCGGCCTCGTGATCGGTCACGAGGAACCGCAGCCGGGCCAGCAACCCCGTGCGTTCGCTCAGGGGCCACCAGAGTGACTTCGCCGTCCCCCGCACCAGCCGGAGCGCGATCCGCGCTGGGTCCAGCATGCTCGGCAGGCTTCATTGGCCAGCCGGGGGATGTGCGAATCAGCCCCGGCGAACACTGGGGCTGATTGGGCACTTCGTGGAGCGGACGACGGGATTCGAATCCGTGACCCTCACTTTGGCAATCTGACGATGGCCCCCGCTGAAGTCCGCTGGAGCCGCGCCAGTGCTGGTCGGAGCGTTGCGCTCCCCGCCCGAGAACGGCCGAACAGCTGGAGTTGGCTCCATTGGAGTAGCAAGCGGAGTAGCAAGGAGTCTCGCTGCCCTTCCGAATGTGGCGTCTTAACGTAGGGATGCGAGCGTGACCCAAGCCGTCCACCGTGTACAAGTGTTGACCTCGCCCGATCACCGGACCGGAGTGCTGTTGCCCTTCTCCACCGGGCCCGAGTTCGTGCCCGTCCTCATCCGCCAATGCGATCACGCTCGCGACCGGGCACAACCCGACCGAGCGACGCTCTTCGACGAGCTCATCGCACGCGCCAACGAGGTCTCGTCTTGACACGGATCACCCGTATACCGCCGGTTACGTGGAGTGGGTTGAGGGCGAGTCACGGCCATCCGTGTGCTGATAGGAGCGGCGCAGACGCCGCCCGGATCCGCAACAAGCCGGCGGGCAACACCGGGGGAACACGGAGCGGCGCCTGTAGATGAGGCACACGTGGCCAAGACCAGAGGCAACCTCGGGCCTAGTCGCGCAATCGCCAACATTTCGCCGCAGCCAGTCCATGACGAAGCGATGCACCCGGTGTTGTCGACTGACATCCCGTTTCCCGGTACTGCCTTGACAAGGGGCCCTTCTTCAGAGATGACGCTATGGGTTTCCGCAGCTGGAGGTCTTCCCCTCGGCTCGACAAATGCCCGCCGGCGTGTTGACAGTATTCGGGCATTGGAGTATAAGGGAGATGGCAGCCTTGGCGACCTTCTCAATGTCGCCAGTCACCGCCAAGGGGGTGGTGGACGTGTCGTGGACGCCCAACGTCGAGATCGCCGACCAGTCGAGCAAGGCCTCTCCCGCCCTTGCCTCTTTCGGTCGCCAGCTCCACATGGTCCACCTGGGCAACAGCTCCAACAACATCTGGCACTCGTGGTTCGACGGAAGCCGGTGGACACGCAACGTCCAAATTCCCGACCAGTCGAGCAAGGCCTCTCCCGCCCTTGCCTCTTTCGGTGGCCGGCTCCACATGGTCCACCTGGGCAACAGCTCCAACAACATCTGGCACTCGTGGTTCGACGGAAGCCGGTGGTCGGCCAACTTCGCGGCGCCGAACCAACTCAGCAAGGCTGCTCCCGCTCTCGCCGCTTTCGGCAGCCGTCTTCACATGGTGCACCTGGGCAACAGCTCCAACAACATCTGGCACAGCACTTCCGACGGGATACTGTCGACGGTTCGAATCGGCCTCAAGACGTTGGTCGCTCCTACGTCGTTCTCGATTTCCTCCGCGCTGACGTCGATGCGCTCCTTGTACGAACCTCTTGGTTTCGATGTCCAGGTCGTGGATCAGGAGACGCTCGATCTGCCAGCGTTGGAAATCCTCGACGCCGGCGAATGCGTTCTCGGAGAAACGACGGAAGAGCAGCGAACTCTGTTCGCCAACCGGGACGACCTGCGAGCGAACGACATCGCGATCTACTTTGTCCGCTCAACTGTCCCGGCCTACAACGGTTGCGCTGCCCACCCAGCAGGGATTCCCGCCTGCGTGGTCGTAGCGGGTGCGACACAGTGGACCATGGCGCACGAGGTGGGACACGTGCTTGGGCTGAGGCACGTCGGCGATAGCGACAACCTGATGTTCCGTGGTGGCACCGGCTCGATTACCAACCTCCCTCCGGATATCGACTTGGGCCAGGCAGTCGACATGGGGAAGAGCCAGTTCAGCGCCGAATGAGGGTCGAGGAGGTGCCTGATGGCTGTCACCGCTGAGGATGTGCTGGTGGCCCTCGGGGCAGAGGAGCCCGACTACCGAGAGGCCGCCCGCACTCTCGGCATCGAGTCCCTTCCCCACTTGGCACTACTCGTCCGAGATGACGATGAGATGCTGGCGAGCAAGGCCGCCAGCCTGGCTGCCTTCGTGGGCGGTTCTCAGGCGACCGAGGTCCTCGTCGCCGCCTCGGAGCACCCGCAGCTCAGCGTGCGTGCGGCCGTCGCCCACGGCGCCCAGAGGTTGGACCCATTGGACGCTGAGCGGGTTCTCACCGCTCTGCTCGAGGACTCCGAGCCCTCGGTGACGGGATTGGCGATACGTTCAGCAGCCGCCGTTGGCACCGCCGAGCTACGCGCTCGGCTGACCGAGATCGCCCGTTCGAGTAAGAGCAATGAGTTGCTTCGAGAAGAAGCCAGACGAGGGCTTGGAGAAGCATGAGTCTCAGATCAGTTGCCATACCCGCCCTTGGCCAGGCTCTATCAGCGGCGCCCCGCCTTGGACAACACCGCAGCGGGCGGGGCAGCACCGTCCTTCCACTTGAAGAAGCCCTTGGACCGCCTGGGCCGGAGTCCCGGCACGCACACGATCCCGGGATCCCCCTCAACGCTTACGGTGAGCCGGGCGGTGCCTCGAGGTCGCCCAAGGCTCGCCGCTTCTCGCGCGGGCCTATCAACCAGCCCCACTCATCCGGGTTCACTCCCTGCTCGACACCGTTGACCACACGCACGTACACATCTCCCAGCGCGGTAGTCAAGAATTCCCCCGTGCTGCTCGTAGGCAGGTTGGCACTCACGCCCGGTCTCCAAATCCAAGTGCCGCATCGTCCATCTTCACCTTATCGCATAGGTCCCTTCCAGCAAGTCCAGCACGAGGCGGTCACCTGACCTCAATACCGGGGCGAACGTCGTTCCGTCGCCGAATGTGTCATGACCCATGCGCCATGATGGGTTCCAGATCTGTAGGTTTCTCGCTAAGTTGTTGGCCGAGCTGTCGTCGCGGCTATTCATGCACAGATCAAGTCGATTCCTTCTTAGAAGACGTTTGCGACATCTACAGGAATAGTGATAGGTGTACTTTAGACGGCGGGAGACCTCGTCAATCCGAACTTCGTTGTAGTGACCAGGCCGGGCGATTGGCCGAGTCTTAATTGCCATGGCGGCCGGGTCGACCGGAGCACGCGGCCGTCCAATCATGAGCTGGCAGCGCCGGATCCGGCGCGATGTGCCCGATCAAGGCCCCATAACAGGTGCTTCGCAGCGATCCACATCGATGGCCACGAGGTCGGCGATGGCAGAGGCGAAGCGTCGGCCCGAGATGGTGCCAGCCGACCATCGCTTGCGAAGCACGGCGACCGTCTCGACGTAGACCAGATCCGGCGAGGCAACCTCGCCGGCCGTTCGCACCTCGCTACGGGCACGCCGATCATCGACTCCGTCGTCACCAATGACGTTCGCCAGAACCGACGCGTCCACGACGATTAAGCTCGCTGCCGCTCTCAGCTAGGTCCTGGACTGCCTGAGCCAACCCAACGCGGCCACCCCGGCGGCGCCCTACGCGGTCGAGGACCTCATCTGGGCTCGGCCTCTCGGCGAGGCTCCTGAGCTCCCCCGCCAGGTACTGCTGGAGCGACTGCCCGCGTTGCTCAGCTCGCCGTTGCAGTGCCGTGTGGACTGCTTCGGGAAGGTCCCGCACGAGAAGGTTCGGCACGCTTTCCCTATGCAAGCGAGGCGAGCCTGAAGCAAGGGCCCCATCATGCGAGGGAGTACTGTCGCTCGCCAGCAGCATGGGACCACCGGTTCGCCAGTGGCATGGGACCGGGTCCGGGGTCGTGAAGCGTCGGCTCGCTGAGCATGGCGGACCCCGGTCATCGGGTCAAGGACGCTCGTCGTGTTCCCGGTTCCCGGGCGCTTCTGGCGGCGCCGGTAGGACTCCCCGTCGAGGACGAGCTCATGCGCCGCGGACTGGAGCCGGTCGATGGCCGACTGGGCCAGGAGCGGGTCGGCCATGAGCGCCAGCCACTCCATCGGCTCCCTGTTGCTCGTCACCACCGTGGCCGAGCGGCGATGTCTCTCCACGATGACCTCGTAGATGTCGGCGGTGTCGGTGGCGTCGAGGGCGGAGAGGGCGAAGTCGTCCAATATCAGGACGTCGACGCGCACCAGCTTGCGGATCTCCGCGTCGTGGCTGTTATCGAGCCGGGAGGCCTTGAGCCGGCGCAACAGGTGGTCGGTGCGCTCGAAGTGCACCCGGTAGCGGCGGCGCACGGCGGCGTGGCCGAGGGCGGTGGCCAGAAAGGTCTTGCCCACGCCCACGGGGCCCATGATCACCACGTTGTGGGGAGCCTCGACGAAGCGCAGCGAGGAGACCTCGGCCCACGTCGCTCGGTCGTAGGTGACCGCGGCGCTGTCGTCCCAGCACGCCATGGTCATGGCCGGATCGAGCCCGGCCACCCGGGCCCGCTGCGCCGCCGAGCTGGTGTCGCGGCGGGTGACCTCGTCGGCCAGAACCAGCTCGAGGAACTCAGCGTGGCTGAGCTTGCTGGTCTTGGCCAGAGCCAGGCGTTCGGGGAGGGTGACGAGAAGCTTGCCGAGCTTGACCCGTCGCAGCAGGGACCGCAGCTCGGGGCTGACAGCCGGCGCCGGGGCGGTCATCGCCGGGCTCCTTCGGTGCCGGTGGCGGTGGCGAACTCGGTGGCATCACGGGCGAAGCGGGTGGAGACCACGGCTGGGGCCGGTGCCGGCGCTGAGCCGTTGTTCTCGCTGGCCCGCTCGAGCATGCGGCCGATGAGCCCCACGTTGACGGCCTCGTGCTCCAGGGCGCTGGCACAGGCGGCATCGACCCGTTCCGGCCCCCACTTCTTGACCAGGCCCATCAGGGCGTAGACCTGGCGCATCTTGGTCCATGGCAGGGGATGGTCCAACAAGGCGACGACGAAGTCGGCCACGGCGGGACCGTGCCCCGCGGCCAGGCGTGTCAGCGCATCCAGATCCCGCATGGCGTAGGCGCTGCGCTCACTCGGCAGGTCCTCGGCGTCGGTGACCCGTCCGCCCGGGGCCTGGCGGGGATGGACCTTGACCAGGTGATTCCGGGAGTAGATCCGCACCAGCGCCCGATCGGCACGCACCTCGACCTGAGAGCCGATGAGGTTGCCGGGCACCGAGTAGAGGGCCTTGGCCACCTCGATGTGGTGGTCCCGGTGCACCTTGGCGCTGGCGTAGATGGGCAGGTCGTAGGGGGCGGCCGGTGCCGGGCGCAGCACCGGGGCCTCCTCGACGCGGAACACCTCGGCGGGCTGGGCCTGGATCGTGCCGTGGATGCGCATGCCGGCCCGACCTCGACACCACTCCTCGGCCCGGCGCTGGGCGTCGGCGAGGTCGATGAAGGACTCACCGGCGAAGAACGACCGGCGCACGAAGGGCACGACGCGCTCAACACGGGGCTTGTCCTGGGGGGAGCGCACCCTCGCCGGATCGACGGCGAAACCCCGGTGCTGTGCGTACTCCACGAAGGCCTGGTTGAGGCGAGGAGCGAGCGGGTCGGCCCGGTCGACGACGGTCTTCATGTTGTCGGGGATGACCGTGGCGAAGACACCCCCATAGAAGATCCAGGCGGCCTCGAACCCGGCGATCACGTCGTCGAGGCTCTGGCGGTGGGTGAGCCACACGTAGCTGTAGCGGCTCACGCCCGGCGTGAAGATCAGCGCCTGGCAGTCCCGCTGGCACCCCGCCAGGGGGTCGGGGATGCGGCCCATCTTGCCGAAGTCAACCTGCAGCTCGTCGCCCGGCTTTCCGTCGGCCACCCGCACCGTCGTGCCCCGCCGGCCCCGGCCCACGTCGCACACCTCATCGGCGTAGCGGTGCAGGGTTCGTTCCGGCACCACGATGCCCTCCCGGGCCAACAGATCGTGCACCTTGACCACGGTCAGTCCCTCGGTCTTCAGCCACGCCGTGATGCGGTCGTGGTGGGTTACGAGCAGCCGCCACGCCTGGCCGTGGCCGTCACTGCGGTGCGGGCGGACCGCCTCGACCACCGAGCCCATGAGCTCGTCGCTCAGCTGGTCCTCCCCACCGTCTCGGACCAGACCGAGCTCTTCAGCGGCGGCCACATAGCGCCGCACCGTCTTGCGGTCCACGCCGGCCAGTCGCTCCACCGAGCGCAGCCCCACACCGCGGAGCCACAGCCTCAGCACCTCTCGAACCTCGAACACTCGAACCTCCCGGTATGCCATCGCCGCCCTTCCTGGACCGCTGGTCGGAAGGCGACGATTAGACCGCCAGCGGCACCGACGCTGGCGGACCCCGGGGGTGGTCCTATGACTGGCGAAAGGGTGGTCCCATGCTGCTGGCGAAACTCAGCTCAAGGTGGTCCCATGTCGCTGGCGGGCGACA
>DATMJI010000170.1:0-8470 GCA_035553895.1 Acidimicrobiales bacterium
CGATGCGCACCAGGGGCTCGGCCGGGTGGTCGTCGGGAAAGAGCTCGGTACCCAGGCCGGGACCCTCGGCGATGGGCACGCCGTGGCGCTGCGCCAGTGAGTGGAGGAGCCGGCGGGATCCCTCGTTGTCCCCGGTGACGGTTGCTTCGACGTAGCGGGGCCGGCAGCCCTCCACCAGGGCGTCGACCAGGGCCCGACCGACCCCCCGGCGACGGTGGCCGGCGTCGACCGCCAGCTGCCAGAGAAAGAGCCGCTGGGGGGTATCCGGGAGCCAGTGGCCGGTCACGAAGCCGACCAGTGCGTCGTCGTACTGGGCGATCCGGCAGGTCCGGTGGAACTGCCAGCACGCCAGCACATAGGCGTACGACGCGTTCACATCCAGGGCGGGCGTCGCTCCTGCCAATTGCCACATGCCGGCGGCATCCTCGACACGAGGTGCCCGAACAACAAGTCCTGGTTCTCGGTGTGTCGCCGGTATTCCCTTCACATCGTCCAACCGGACCCGACCCGGAGCCACCTTAGGCGCCCGGGCGCCGAGTTGCGACCCGTTCCTACGACGGCGGGGCGAAGCTGGACCGCACGCCGGCGAGGGCGCCGGGGTCGGCCCACAGGTCGGCCGCCGTCATGGCCAGGGCCATGGCGCCGTCGAGGACGGCGCGGTCGGCGGTCGCGGAGCGGGCGTGGTCGGCGAAGCCGGGCGAGTGGATGGGCACGCCGCCGGGCGCCACCTTGACGAGGGGGTGGATCGACGGCACCACGTAGCTCACGTTGCCCATGTCGGTGCTGCCCACCACCCGCACCTCCGGCGACGGTGCCTCCCGGGCGACCACCCGCCCCAGAGCGGCGGAGTTGGCCCGGTAGAGCTCCACCAGGGCGGGGTTGTCGACCATGTCGGCGTAGTCGGGGGCCGACAGGCGGTGCTCGAAGCCGCACCCGGCAGCATCGGCCCCGGACCGCAGGCAGGCGACCACGCGCTCGCGCAGCGGGGCCAGGGAAGCCGCCCGGGCCGAACGGACCATCCACTCCATGGTGGTGTGGTCCGGGACGATATTGGGCTTGTCCCCGCCCTTGACGAACACCCCGTGCACCCGCTCGGAGCCTTCGATGTGCTGGCGCAGAGCGGCCACGCTCACGTAGCCGAGGACGGCGGCGTCGAGGGCGTTGGCCCCCAGGTGGGGAAAGGCCGCGGCGTGAGCGGCTCGGCCGTGGTACTCCACCTCCAGCTGGGAGGCGGCGATGACGTCCATGGTGGCCAGATCGACTCCCGCCGGGTGCACCATCATGGCGGCGTCGACGCCCTCGAGGGCGCCCCGCTCGGCCAGAAGGACCTTGCCGCCACCGCCCTCCTCGGCGGGCGTGCCGAGGATGCGTACCCGCCCCCCGGCTTCCGCCGCCAGGGCAGCGAGGGCCAGGCCGGCACCCAGCCCGGCGGCGGCGATGACGTTGTGACCGCAGGCGTGGCCGATCCCGGGCAGGGCGTCGTACTCGCAGCACACGGCGACCAGGGGACCTTCCGTCCCGGCGTCGGCCACGAAGGCGGTGGGGAGATCATGGGCCCCCCGCACCACGTCGACACCTCGCTCCTCGATCACCGAGGTGAGCAGCCGGTGGGCGAAGTGCTCCTCGAAGCCCAGCTCCGGCCGCTCGTGGATCTGATGGGCGACGTCGACGAGGACGTCGCCCAGGTCCGCCACCTGGCGCCGGAGGCCGGCCTTCAGCGCGTCCAGGTCCACCCGGTCACGTTAGAGCGGCCCGGCCGCACCCGCGAGGCTCGACGGTCGGATCGGAGGATGGCTGCGCCTCACCGGCGCCGGCCCTCCACGTTCGTGGTCTCAGACGACCACGGTCAGGGCGTCGGGTTCGACGCGCACCGACAGGCTCCGTGCCGGCGGGCCCACAGCCTCGCCGTCCAGCAGGACGGGCAGGGCGGCGTCGAGGTCCACCTGCAGGGCGCGGGTGCGACGAGCGGTGATACCGGGGTGCGGGAGGTGGGCCCCCAGGGGCAGGCGAGCCCGGACCGCCAGGGCCTGGCGCAGGCCCAGGCGGGCGTGGTAGGTGTCGAGCCAGCCGTCACCGGGGTGGGCCGACGGGCCCAGGTTCCAGGTCCCCAGCCACGCCGCGTTCATGGCCACGAAGCCGCCTCCCCGCCACCCCCGGCGCCGGGCCACCAGATGGGCCACGAAGTAGCCGAGGCGCCCGTCGACCAGGGCACTCCCGAGGTCGCAGCTCACCACCGTGGCCGGGCCCCGGCGGAGGCGATCCTCGTCGCCTACCCCACCGAGCGTCCGGCACAGGTCGCCGCCCAGCAGGCCGATCGCCGGCACCTCCGTGCCGGCCTGCCGGGCGCCGGTGACCACCGCCCGGGCCTCGGCGTCGGAGGACACCACCACCCCGCCGGCGGGTAGGGCGCCCACCGTGCCCCACCCCTGGCCCCGGGCGATGCCCACTACTCGCCGGCGGCGCTGGCGCCGGTGGCGGTGGCGGTGACGGTGGACGACGTCTCGACCACTCCCCGGTAGAGCCGGTCGGCAGCCGAACGGGCGGCGGCGGCCGTGGCTCCGGCCGGCGCCACGTCGGCCAGCTGGCGCAGGAGATCGACGAGCTGCTTGACGTTGCGGACGAAGTCACCCCCCGAAAGCTCTTCGTCCTCGAGGATCTCGACCAGGTCGTCACCCGAGGCCCAGGCGTGGGCCAGACCGGCGAATCCGGGATCGGGCAGGCGGGTGGCAAGCAGACCGGCCCGCCCCTCGCTGGCCACCAGGCGGTCGTGCAGTCTCTCCACGTCGTGCCAGCGCCGGCGCAGCTCCGAGGTGGGGAACCACGGGGTGGCCGGCTCTGCCCGTCCCCGGGCCTCGAAGGTGAACACGGACGCCAAAGCAGCCAGGTCGGCGGGAGCGAGGCCGTCGAAGAGCCCGGCGTCCAAACACGTGATGATCAACAGGTCGGCCTCGTGGTAGATGCGCCGCAACCGTTCACCCGAGGCCGTGAGCTCCCACCCCCGCAGGCACCCCCACTCCTCCAGGACACCCAGGACCCGGTCGAAGGTCCGGGCCAGGGTGTCGCTGCGGCCCTTGACCCGCGACTTCAGCTCCGCCACCTCCCGCTCGAGGCGCCGGGCCCGGTCCCAGGCCTCGCGGTGGCGCTCCAGGTCGGGGCAGGCCTGGCCGGGATGATCGGTCACCGCCAGTCCCAGCTCGTCGAGATCGGGATCGGGATGGTGCGCCCGCAGGCGGGGGCGGCCCAGGCGCGAGCGGGCCAGGCGCCGGGCCACGTCCCGCTGGAAGCTCGGCGAGTTGGGGGCATAGGGCTGCGGCAGGCTGATGCGCCCGAGCGCCTCGGGGACTCCGGCGAAGTCGCCGGCACCGAGGGTGAGGCGGCGGCGCTTGGGGGTCAGCACCCGTAGCTGGGCCCCGCCCCGGCGCCGGGTCGAGGTGAGCACGGCCGCGGGACCGGCCGACTTGCCCCCGCTCACCCACACCACGTCGCCGGGGCGCAGGCGCTCCAGCGCCTGCTCGGTGAGCCGGGTGGAAGTCGGCCGCTCGGCCCGGGCCTCGTCCCGCCGCTGCTCGAGGGAGAAGAGCTCGGCCACGTCGCCGTACTCGCACGCCACCTCCTCGGTGGCGGCCGCCAGCCGGAGGCGCAGGCGCTCGAGACGGGCCTCCATGCCGACCACCTCCCCGTCGGCCTGGTACTGGGCGAAGGACAGGTTGAGCAGGTGGTGAGCGGTGCCCGCCGAGTATCGCCGGACCAGGTTGGCGGCCATGTTGTAGGTGGGGCGGAAGGAGGACGAGATGGCGAACGAGCGAGTCGAGACCAACTCGGCCACCTGCTCGAAGGCCACGAACGGCGACCAGCAGACGATGGCGTAGCCCACCTCGTCGAGCCCCCGCCGCCCGGCCCGCCCCGTAAGCTGGGTGTACTCGCCGGCGGTCAGGGCCTGGTGGCGCTCGCCACCGAACTTGGTCAGCTTCTCGATCACCACGGCCCGGGCCGGCATGTTGATGCCGAGCGCCAAGGTCTCGGTGGCGAAGACCAGCTTGACCAGCCCGGCCGCAAAACACGCCTCCACTGCTTCCTTGAACGGCGGCACCAGGCCGGCGTGGTGAGCGGCCACGCCCGCCTCCATGCCCGCCTTCCAGGACGACCAGCCCAGGGCAGCAAGGTCATCGCCGCTCAGACCGGCAGTGCGCTCCCGGCAGATGGCCCGGATGCGGCGCCGCTCCTCGGCCCCGGTCAGTCGGATCCCGGCTTCCAGGCACTGGCGCACGGCCTGGTCGCACCCGGCCCGGCTGAACACGAAGGTGAGGGCCGGCAGCATCCCCTCGGCGCTCAGCAGATCGGCCACCTCGTAGCGGCGGGGCGGCCGGAGCCGACCGCCCGGCGACCCGTGGCGCGGGCGCGGGCCCCGCCTCGGACCGTCCTCCAACCTGATGGCCTCGGGGTTGGGCCGTCCGTCGACGAGGGTCGGCAGGAGGTGGAGTCGATCCGACCGCCTCTCGCCCACCAGGTACAGGTTGTGCAGGGTGACCGGCCGGCGCTCCTCGACCACGGCGGTGGTGACCCCGCGCACGGTGGTGATCCAGCTGCTCAACTCCTCGGCGTTCGACACCGTGGCCGACAGGCAGACCAGCGAGACCTCGGGCGGGAGGTGGATGATCACCTCTTCCCAGACCGGGCCCCGGTAGGCGTCCTGAAGGTAGTGGACCTCGTCGAGGATCACGTAGCGCAGCCCGTCGAGGGTCGGAGAGGCGGCGTAGATCATGTTGCGCAGGACCTCAGTGGTCATCACCACCACCGGAGCCTCACCGTTGAGCGAGGTGTCACCGGTGAGCAGCCCCACCCGTGAGGGCCCCCACCGGCGGGCGAAGTCGGCGAACTTCTGATTGGACAGGGCCTTGATGGGGGTGGTGTAGAAGGCCTTGGCCCCCTGGGCCAGGGCGTCGGCCAGCGCATGCTCTGCCACCACCGTCTTGCCCGAGCCGGTGGGCGCCGCCACCAGCACCGACTGCCCCTGGTCGAGGGCGGCGATGGCCCGCTGCTGGAAGTCGTCGAGCTCGAAGTCGTAGCCGGGCTCGAACTGCGCTCCCGTCATGGCCCGATCAGCAGGGCTCCGCCCGCCGGCGTCACCGCAGCTCCTCGCTGCGCTCCCCGCTCTTGAGCACGAACCGGCCGATGAGGATCGACGCTTCGTAGAACAGCACCATCGGCAGCGACAGGGCGAAGAGGGTGAAGGGGTCGCCCGAAGGGGTGATGATCGACACCACCACGAAGATGGCCACGACCGCCCAGCGCCGCCACGACGCCAACCGCTGCCAGGTCAGGGCCCCGGCCATCTGCAGGAAGACCAGCACGATGGGGAACTCGAAGCCGGCACCGAAGGCCAGCATCATGAAGGTGACCAGGCTCAGGTACTTGTCCGGCGTGTACATGGCTTCGAGTTGCTCCCCACCGACCTGGTTGAGGAAGGCCAGCGCGTTGGGGAAGGTCCACAGCGCGAGTCCGGCGCCGAGCAGGAACAGGACCACCGACGAGAACACGAAGGGGATGGCGTAGCGCTTCTCCTTGGGATAGAGCCCCGGGGTGATGAAGCGCCAGAGCTGCCAGAGCACGACCGGCAGGGCGAGCAGGAAGCCGACGTAGGCGGAGACCTTGAGGCGCACCGAGAAGCTCTGGAGGGGATCGGTGACGATGAAGTCGCAGTTGCCCTCGTTGATCTCGCAGTAGGGCGCCTGGAGGATGTCGAGCACCGGGCTGTAGATGAGGAAGCCCACCACCCCGCCGACGGCCAGGGCGAGGATGGCCTTGACCAGCCGCCGCCGCAGCTCGGTGAGGTGCTCGACGAGGGTCATGCCCCCGTCGAGAGACCCCGACCCCGGATCGTCGTCAGGCTTGGGCCTGCGCCGCAAGCGCAGGGCCATCAGGTGGTGGTGGCGCCGTCGGTCCCGGGCTCGGCGGATTCGGGGGATGCACCACCCGCATCGGCCGCACCGGCGTCACCCGTCCCGCCCGGCTCGGCGGCGGGCGGCCCGCTCGCGGAGGCCTGCCCGTTGGACGCCGGCAGGCGGGGCGCGGACAGCGCCCCGGTGCCGCCGGGCGAGGAGCCCGCGCCGATGGCCTTGGAGGGCGACGGGGCGCCCGAGGCCGACGACGGTGTGCTGTCGACCGGCTCCTTGAGGGCGTCACGCATCTCGGCCTGGAAGCCGGAGCTCAACCGGCGCATCTCCCCGATGGCGCGCCCGACCTGGCGGGCAGCGTCAGGAAGCTTGGTGGGGCCGAGCACCAGGAGCGCCACCACCATGACCACCAGCAGTTCGGCGGGGCCGATGTTGAGCACGGGCCAATGCTACCGGGGGACCCCTCAGAGGGCTTGGCGGCGGGGAACCCACCGCCCGGCCGGGGAGGTGGGCACGAGGTCGGCGCCGCCGGCTCTAGCTCCGCACCATCGAGGCGAGTTGGGAGAACCAGTCCGTGGTCTCCAGCAGCTGGTGGAACTCCTCGAGGTTGCCGTAGCTCAGCGGCGGTCCCTCGTGGGCCTCCGACAGCTCGGCCGGCCGCCGCCACATCGTCAGCGGCGTTCCCGCCCCGACGAGCAGCTGGATGATCCGGGCCTCGGCCGGCTTGGCCGTGGCCCGGGCGCAGACCGGGCAGCGGAAGGCGTAGGATCCCTGGTTGTCATCGACGCACACCCGGGCCCTGACCTCGGCGCTGCCGACCTCGATGTCGCCGCAGTCGGGGCATGTCGCTCGAACCCTTGCCATGGTTGCTTCCGCCTTCCGGTCGATTCGAACCTGAGGAGCTCGCCTTCGCTCCGAGTACTCCCGTCATCGGCACCAACCGGGCCCGGCTTGAGCATCGATGTGCGGACCGGGGCCGGTCGCCGGGCAGGATGGGGTGGTGGCCCATGTCTACCCGTCGCTGCTGTCGCCACCCGTGGCCTTCGCCCGGCCGCCCACCGGTCCCGACCGGGGCGAGCCACCGGCTCGGCACTGGAAACAGGCGATCGCCGCCGGCGCCACCGGGCTGGCCGGCGAGGTACACGTCAGTGCCGACGGCGAAGCGGTGATCCACGACGGTCCGGCTCTGCGCCTGGGGCTGCGCCGGCGGCCGATCGCCGCCCTCGCCAGCACCGAGCTGCCGTCCTGGCTGATCCGCCTCGAGCAGCTCTACGGTTGGTGCCCCGCCGAGGTCCACGTCGCCCTGGACGTGGCCGAGGAGGCAGTCGACGCCGTGGCCACCCTGGCCCGCCGGCACCCCACCCGGGCCGCCGGGCGCCTGTGGCTGTGTTCGAGCAACTGGCGCCAGGTGGCGACGTGGCGCCAGGCGCTGCCAGGCGCCCGGCTGGTGCAGGTGAGCCGTTTGCGCGCCATCCCCGAGGGTCCCGAGCGGCGGGCCGCCTCGCTGGCTGCGGCCGGCCTGGATGCCATCCGCCTCCACGAGAGCGACTGGAACGCCGGGCTGACGACGTTGTTCCACCGCTTCGGGCTCCTGGCCATCGCCGGCTCGACCCGTCACCGCCACCGCCTCGAGGCCCTGGTGGCGGCGGGGACCGACGGCGTCACCAGTGACCAGGTGGCCGAGTTGGTCGACGCCGTGGCCACGGTCGGTGCCGGGAGCCGGGATCCGTCCTAGGAGGCGGGCGGCGAACACGAAGACCGCTCGGCGAGCTGTTCGGCCCGCTTCACAACAGCCCTAGAGCAAGCCGATGTCGGTGACGGGCCAGACCTTCACGAACGCCCGCCCGATGATGAGGTCCTCGGGCAGGGGCCCGAAGAACCGGCTGTCCCGGGAATCCTCCCGGTTGTCGCCCATGACGAACACATGGCCCTCGGGAACCGTCTGGGGCTCCACCCCGGACGTCTCGGCCCCGTCGGCCACGTAGGGCTCCTCCAGGACGGCGCCGTTGACCACCAGCTTGCCGTCACGGGATTCGACGGCGTCGCCGGCGATGGCCACCACCCGCTTGATGAGGTCCTTGACGTTGCCGCCCCCTTCGCCGGGCGGGCGCTCGAAGACGACCAGATCACCGCGGTTGACGTCGTGGAGGTCGTAGCTCAACTTGTTGACCAGGACCCGGTCGTCGATCTGGAGGGTGGGGAACATCGACGCCGACGGGATGAAGAAGGCCTGGATGAGGAACTTGGTGACCACCAGGGCGACCACCAGGGCCCCGAGGAGGATTCCTCCCCACTCCAGCAGGTTGCGGGCAAAGCTCGGCCCGCCACCGTCGTCGCCGTCGGTCCCGTCCTCACCGCCCACCAGGTCGTCACCGTCGGCATCGCCCAGCTCGACCAGCACCGGGCGATCGACGGCAGGCTCGCCCAGCTCGTCCCCGGCTCCCAGGTCGTCGTCGACCCCGGCGTCGATGTCGCCGCCGGTGGCGTCGGAGGGGGCGGGGCGGCGACATCGACGCCGGGGTCGACGACGACCTGGGAGCCGGGGACGAGCTGGGCGAGCCTGCCGTCGATCGCCC
>DATMJI010000171.1:0-4226 GCA_035553895.1 Acidimicrobiales bacterium
ACCAGGAGGGAACGGTGCTTGCCGACCTGGTGCACGAGGGTGACCGCTGGCTGGCCGGCGCCGGCGGCCGGGGCGGTCGTGGCAACGCCTCGTTCCTGTCCAACAGCCGGCGGGCCCCCGGCTTCGCCGAGCAGGGGGAGGTGGGCCAGGAGCGCTGGTTGCGCCTGGAGCTCAAGCTCATGGCCGACGTGGCCCTGGTCGGCCTGCCCAACGCCGGCAAGAGCACCCTCATCTCGACCATCTCGGCGGCCAAGCCCAAGATCGCCGGCTACCCCTTCACCACCCTCGAGCCCCACCTGGGAGTGGTCCGCCACGGCGGGGCCGAGCTGGTGGTGGCCGACATCCCCGGGCTCATCGAGGGGGCCAGTGCCGGCCGGGGCCTCGGCCACCAGTTCCTGCGCCACGTCGAGCGGGCCCGGGTCCTGGTGGTCATGATCGACCTGGCGCCCCTCGACGGCGTGGCCCCCGAGCGCCAGGAGGAGATCCTGGTGGGCGAGCTGGCCCGCTACCGCCCGGAGCTGGTCGAGCGCCCCCGGGTGGTCGTCGGTTCCAAGGCCGACGCCGCCGAGGCCGCCACCCTGGCCCGCTGGCCGGGCCCCCGCCTGTCCGCCGCCACCGGCGAGGGCGTCCCCTGGCTGCTCGGCCGGCTGGTCGAGCTGGTGGCCGGCGCCCGGGCGGCGGTGCCGGCACCCGCCGCCTTCGCCGTGCACCGGCCGGCGCGGGAGGGCTTCCGCATCGAGCGGGCCGAGGGCGGGTTCGTCGTGGTGGGCCGGGAGGCCGAGCGGGCCGTGGCTGTAAACGACCTCTCCAACGCCGATGCCCTGGCCTACGTGCACGACCGCCTACGCCGCCTAGGCGTGGATCGGGCCCTCGCCCGGGCCGGCGCCCGGGCCGGCGACACGGTTCGGGTGGGCACCATGGTCTTCGCCTACGAGGACTGAGGGTCGGCGGGGGGCCGGTGCCGCTCGACAGGCAGGCATCGGAGCACTTGACTCGGGGCGTCAGGATCGGAGGTCGAGGGGACGAGGAGCGCCGGTGGCAACGGTCGTGGCCAAGATCGGCTCGTCATCGGTGACGGGCGCAGGCGGGGTCGACGCCGGGGCCATCGCCCGGTTCTGCGCCGGCGTGGCCGAGCTGCGGGCCGGGGGCCACCAGGTGGTGACGGTGAGCAGCGGGGCCATCGCCGCCGGCCTGCCCGCCCTCGGCATGTCGGGAACGGACGGCGCCGACGTCGTGACCCTCCAGGCCGCCTCGGCGGTGGGTCAGAGCCGGCTCATGCGGGTCTACGAGGAGGTGCTGGCCACCCACGACCTGATCGGCGGCCAGGTGCTCGTCACCCCCCTCG
This sequence comes from Acidimicrobiales bacterium, assembly GCA_035553895.1. Lineage (GTDB taxonomy): Bacteria > Actinomycetota > Acidimicrobiia > Acidimicrobiales > CADCSY01 > JADDRA01. Next base: position 1,346 of record DATMJI010000171.1, read on the forward strand.
ACTTCATGGTCCGCCACCAGTACCTGCACGCCCGCCGCACCCTGGAGCGCCTGCTCGCCCTGGGGGTGGTGCCGGTGGTGAACGAGAACGACGCCATCGCCGACGACGAGATCCGCTTCGGGGACAACGACCGCATCGCCGCCCTGGTCGCCCACCTGGTTAAGGCCGACGTCCTGGTGCTGCTGACCGATGCTCCGGGCCTGCTCACCGCCGACCCCCGCCTCGACGCCGGCGCCAGCCTCATCGAGGAGATCGTGGAGATCGACGCCGAGATGGAGGCGGCCGCCGGCGGGGCGGGCACGGCCCAGGGCAGCGGGGGGATGGCGTCCAAGCTGGCGGCGGCCAAGATCGCCGCCTGGTCGGGGGTCCGGGTGGTGATCGCCTCGGCCCGGCGCCCCGGGGTGCTGGCCGACGCCGTGGCCGGAGCCGCCGGGGTGGGCACGGTGGTGCGACCCAGGGCCAAGCGCCTCGGCGCCCGCAAGCTCTGGATCGCCTTCGCCGTGGGCGCCGCCGGCACGGTGGTGGTCGACGAGGGGGCCCGGCGGGCCCTGCGGGAGCGCAGCGTGTCCCTGCTGGCCGCCGGCGTGACCGACGTGCAGGGGACCTTCGCGGCCGACGACGCGGTGGAGATCGCCGGTCCCGACGGTCGCCCCTTCGCCAAGGGTCTGGTCCGCCTCGACGCCGCCGTGCTGCGGTCGCTGGCCGGGCGCCGGACCCCCGACCTGCCCGTGGGGGTGCCCCACGAGGTGGTCCATCGCGACGACCTGGTGGTCCTGCCCTGAACCCGGACCGATCCTCGTGCGGTGCGAGCGCGGGGGGCCCGGTGCCGGGAACCGGGCCGGATCAGGGCCGGTAGCCGCCGGCCGGTGCTTGCTCGTGCGGCGGCGGTGCGGCGATCCCGTCGAGGCGACGGGTCCCGGGCCCCTCGGTGCCGCCCCCCACCAGGTCGACCACGACTTCGCTGGTGGTGGCCGGCGAGCTGGAGATGCTGGCGCTGAGGTCGAAGAGCAGCTCGGCCACGTCTTCGTCGCGACCGAGGGTCGACAGCTCGCACAGCAGGGGCAGGGTGGGGTCCAGGCGGTCTTCGGGGACCCGGATGGGGTAGAGGCACACGATGGCCGGATGCGGGGTGGCCTGCGGGTGCTCGGCCGCCGTGCGCAGCTCCTCCTCCAGCTTCTCGCCGGGACGGGGCCCGACGATCTCGATGGCGACATCGTCGGGTTGGCCCCGGCCCGAGAGGCGGATCATGCGCTTGGCCAGCTCGTAGATGTTGACCGGCTCGCCCATGTCGAGCATGAACACTTCGCCACCACGCGAGAACACGGCCGACTGCAGGACCAGCTGCACCGACTCCTGCACGCTCATGAAGAAGCGGGTCATGTTCTGGTCGGTCACCGTCACCGGGCCGCCGGCAAGGATCTGGCGAGTGAAGGTGGGGATGACGCTCCCGCGGCTGCCGACCACGTTGCCGAAGCGCACTGCGCACCACGCCCGGTCCGGTGGGGTGTTGCGCAGGATGAGCTGCTCGCCCAGCCACTTGGTGGCGCCCATGACGCTGCGGGGACGCACGGCTTTGTCGGTGGAGATGAAGACCAGATGCTTGACGTCGTGCTTCGCCGCCGCCGCCACCACGTTGGCCGTTCCCACCACGTTGGTGCGCACCGCCTCGCTGGGGTGGCGCTCGAGGATGGGCACGTGCTTGTGGGCGGCGGCGTGGAACACCACCTCGGGTTGATGCCGACGGAAGATCTCGTCGATCCGCTCGGCGTCGCGTACGTCGGCGAGGATCTCCACGGCGGGTGCGTCGAGCAGGGCGATGGCGTCGTGGAGGTGGGTCTCGTCGTGGTCGACCAGCACCAGCGTGCCCGGGGCGCAGTCCGCCACCTGGCGGGCGATCTCCGAGCCGATGGATCCGCCGGCGCCGGTGATGAGCACCCGCCGCCCCGCCAGCAGGCGGCGCACGGCGTCGAGGTCGGTGCTGACCTGGTTGCGACCGAGGAGGTCCTCGATCTGCAGGTCGCGCACGTCGCGCACGCTGGGGTGGCCGCTCAACATCTCGGTGACGGGGGGCAGCACCTTGAGCCCGATCCCCGCTTCTTCGGCGTCCCTGGCCGCCTGGCGCACGACGTCGGGGGTGGCCGAGGGGATGGCGAGGACGGCCTGGTGCAGGCCGAGCTGGGGGCTGATCCGGGTGAGGGAGTCCAGCCGGCCGAGGACCGGGAGCCCGGCCAGGAGCCGCCCCTGCTTGCGGGGGTCGTCGTCGAGGAAGCCCAGCGGCACGAACCCGCTCTGGGTGCGGCGCTGCATCTCCCGCACGATGGAGGCGCCGGCGTCGCCGGCCCCGAGCACGATGACCCGCAGGCCCTCCCGGCCCCGGCTGCTGCGGTGGAGGGCGAAAAGCCGTGACTGGAAGCGGATCACCCCGGTGAGGCAGGTGGTCATGAGGGCACCGAAGACCACCACCGACTGGGGCACGGTGACCAGCTCGAGGACCTTCATCACCTCGAGCACGCCCATGGTGCTGGCGCCGGCGAAGAGCACCTTGCGGGCTTCTTCCATGCTGGCGTGACGCCACATCTGGCCGTACACGCCCCAGGCCAGGTTGGCGAAGATGTGGACGATCAGGGCAACGGGGAGGAAGGACTCGAACCGTTGCCATTGCATCGGCGGGACGAACCCGTCGAAGCGCAGCAGCAGCACCACCAGATAGGAGCCGGCGGTGAGGATGAGATCGATCATGCCCAGCGTGAGATCGCTGCGGACGCGTGCGACGGAGCTGGCGATCTTGGCTCCTTTCGTCACCTGCCACTCCTTGCATCCAGTCTCCCCGCCGAGCGGGGAGCACCCGTACTGGCGATGGCCGGCACCATAGCGTCACCGG
>DATMJI010000172.1:0-10346 GCA_035553895.1 Acidimicrobiales bacterium
CCGCCCCGGCGGCCGGCCCCAGCTCGGCGGGGGCGGAGCCGGCTCGTCGACGATCGGCTCCCGCCGCAGACCCTCGGCGTCGGCCTTGCGCCGGACCCGGTCGGCCTGGGCCTCGACGATGCTCGACGAGTGGCTGCGGACCCCGATGCCGAGGGCCTCGCAGAGGTCGAGCGTCTCCTTGTTGGAGAGCCCCAACTCGCGGCCCAGCTCGTAGACCCGGATCTTCGATGCCAAAGTGCTTCCTCAACCCCTTTGTCGATCGTTCGTCTTGCTTGCCGGCGCCCCGCCGGAGGTGGCGAAGCGCTGCCGCAGGCTGGCGATGGCCTCGAGCCGGACCGGACCCCGAAGCGACCGGTCGAAGGCCCGACGCCGTGCGGCGCGATCCACGCACGCCACCGACTGCGGGCACAGCCACGCTCCCCGGCCGGGCAGCGTACGCCCTAGCTCCAGTGTGCCGTCACTTCGACGAATCACACGCGCCAGGCGGTCCGACGGTGCCCGTCGCCGGCAGCCGATGCACGTCCGTTCAGGTGCTATGAGGCCCCCTCCCGGCCTTCGAGCGCATCCGACGCCGCCGCCACCGCCGGCGCCGTGGCGGCGCCGTCCTCACTGAGCGGCTCGGGCGGTGCACCCGTCACCGGCTCATCGCCGGCCGGTTTCCCGGTCACCGGCTCATCACTCGGCGGTTGCCCGGCCAGCGGCTCATCCCCCGCCGGTTGCCCGGCCACCGGCTCGCCGGCCACCACGTCGCCGCCCTGGCGCCATTCCTCGGCGGTGACGGCGGGCCCGCCCTCGGCCGGGCGCCAGGTCAGCTCACCCGACTCGGGGTCGGTCACCCACTCGCCTTCGGCCCACTCCTCCCCCTCGTAGCCCGCCTCCTCGTCGGCCAGCTGCGACTCGCTCTTGATGTCGACCCGCCAGCCGGTGAGGCGGGCGGCGAGGCGGGCGTTCTGGCCTTCCTTGCCGATGGCCAGGGAGAGCTGGTAGTCGGGCACGATGACCTCGGCCGTTCCGGTCTCGTCGTCGAGGCGGACCTCTTTGACCTTGGCCGGCGACAGGGCCTTCATGACGAACTCCTGGATGTCGTCGGTGTAGGGCACGATGTCGATCTTTTCGCCCCGCAGCTCGTTGACCACCATGCGCACCCGCGCCCCCCGGGCCCCCACGCACGCCCCGACCGGGTCGACGTTGTGGTCGTTGGACCACACCGCGATCTTGGTCCGGTGGCCCGGCTCGCGTGCCACCGCCCGCAGCTCGACGATGCCGTCGGCGATCTCGGGAACCTCCAGCTCGAAGAGGCGCTTGATCAGCCCCGGGTGGGTCCGGCTCACCACGATCTGGGGACCGCGGGGGTTGCGGCGGACCTCCACGATGTAAGCCTTGAGCCGGTTCCCGGGTTCGGGGCGCTCGTAGGGCACCTGCTCGGCCTGGGGCAGCAGGGCCTCGACCTTGCCCAGGTCGAGAAGGGTGAAGCGGCTGTCGGTCTGCTGGATGATCCCGGTGACGATGTCGCCCTCGCGCCCGGCGTACTCCTCGTACTTCATGTCTCGCTCGGCCTCGCGGATGCGCTGGGTCATGACCTGCTTGGCCGTCTGGGCGGCGATGCGACCGAAGTCGTCCGGCGTGGCGTCCCACTCCCGGACGACGTTGCCCTCGTCGTCGAGCTCCTGGCCGTAGACACGGATCTCGAAGGACTCTGCGTCGATGGTGACGTAGGCCTCCTCGGCGGCGCCCGGCATGCGCTTGTAGGCCGAGACCAAGGCGTTGGCCAGGGCATCGAGGAGGGTGTCGACGGTGATCCCCTTGTCGAGGGCCAAGGCCTGGAGGGCTTCCATCATCTCGAAGTTGGAGCTCATCGGGAGTTGCCTTTCCGCTGCTTTCCTCTGCTGGGGGAAGGCCGTGGCGCCGGGGGCCCCCAGTCGAACACGGTGCGCGCCCGCTCGATCTCGTCGTAGGCCAGGCGGCGGGGCCCGGAATCGGCTTCGACCACCACACCGAGGTCGTCGGCCTCGGCCAGCGTCCCCTCCACCCGCCGGTCGCCGTCGACGCCGGGGCGGGTCTTGATCCGGATCCTGGTCCCCACCGCCCCGGCAAAGTGCTCAAGGCGGCGCAGGGGGCGCTCCAGGCCCGGGCTGGAGACCTCGAGGGTGTAGCGCCCGGGGACGGCGTCCACGTGGTCGAGGACCGAGGAGAGCTCGCGCGACACGTCGGTCAAGGTGTCGAGGTCGACCCCGCTGGCCCCTTCGACGAGGACCCGCAGGACGGGTCCGGCCTGCTCGAGGTCGTAGAGGTGCAGGTCACGACGGTCGAGGACGGGGACCACGACCCCTTCGATCGTGTCGAGCACTGCCACCTTCGGTCGCCTCCTCTCTCGTCTACCTCGTTCACCTTCCGGTGCGCCGTCTCCTACCACCAACGACAAAGGCGTGGGCAGAGCCCACGCCTTGAGCGGTCCGGGGACCGCAAGAACCTCAAGAGCGGCTCCGAGTATAGCTGGCCCGGGCGGCTGCCTGCGCCCGGGCCGGTCCGGCCGGACGCGGGCCGGCTCAGCCGCGGGTGACCGACACGGGCGAAGGCCCGAGCAGGGTCTGGAGCACGACGCAGTAGCGCTCGGTGAGCCGCAACAGGGTGTCGCTCTCCTCCTCGGTGGCCTCGCCCCGGAGGTCGAAGTGCAGCCGGATGGCGGTGGAACCGACGGGGACCTCCTTGTCCACGGCGAGCGTCCCCCGGACGTCGAGGTCGCCCTCGGCCCGCACCGTTCCCGAGACATCGAGACCGAGGGCGGTCGCCACCGCCCGCAGCGTGACCCCGGCGCACGCCACCAGCGCCTGCAGGAGCAGGTCGCCGGAACAGCCGGAGAGCCCGTCGCCACCCGTGGCCGGATGCAACCCGGCCTCGACCAGGGCCCGGCCGGTCTGCACCGAGCAAGTCAGCTCCTCGTCGCCCAGGGTGCCCTCGGCCGACAAGGTGACCAGAGCGGACGGGGGGTCGTCGCGGTAGCGATGCTTCAGGGGCTCCTGGAGGGCTCGCAGAGCTGTGCTGTCCATCGCCAGAGGATCGCGTACTCGGCGCCGGGGGTGACAGCCGGCCGTCACTGCCGCAGCGGTCTCGGTGGGGCCGGGCGCCGGCCCCGGCTCGGCGGCGACGCCCGCCTCCACCGGACCGGCCTAGTACGCCCGGGCCACCACCGCCACCAGGTCGTCTTCCTCGCCGGCGTCCGGGAGGTCGCCGCCGGGGCCCTGCAGGCAGCGCACGGTCACACCGTGGTCGGCCAGGCGGGCCTCGCCGTCGTCGCCCACGGCGGCCCACGGGAGCCGGGCGAAGCCCCCGGCCGACGCCTCCACCGCCTCGTCCAGCGTGCCCACGTCGGTGGTGGCCGCCTCCCGGCGCTGGCGGGCCTCTTCCCTGAGCGACCGCTGGGCACCGTCGAGGGCGGCCGCCACCCGCTCGGCGGCCCCGTCGAGGGCGACCGCCTCCTTCGTGCCCTCCACCCGGCGCACCAGGGTGACCAGCCCCTCGGCCAGGTCGCGGGGCCCGACCTCGAGGCGCACCGGGACTCCCTTGAGCTCCCAGTCGACACTGCGCCGGCCGAAGCCCACGTCGGTCCGGTCGTCGAGGTGGACCCGCACCCCCTGCTGGCCGAGGGTCCGGGCGAGGGAGGCGGCCGCGTCCCCCACCCCGGGATCGTCCCGCACCACCAGCACGACCACCTGGGTGCCAGCCAGGGCCGGAGGCAGCCGCAGCCCGGCGTCGTCGCCATGGGCCATGATGAGACCGCCCACCAGGCGGGTCGAGACCCCCCACGACGTCTGCCAGACGTGGGCGCGCTGGCCCGCCTGGTCCGAGAAGGTGATGTCGAAGGCCCGGGCGAAGTTCTGGCCCAGCTCGTGACTGGTCCCCATCTGCAGGGCCTTGCCGTCGCCCATCATGGCCTCGCAGGTAAGGGTGTTGACGGCGCCGGCGAAGCGCTCCTTGGCGGTCTTGCGGCCCGTGAGCACGGGCAGGGCGAGAACCTCCGCCATGAAGTCCTGGTACACGTCGGTGAGGATTCGCTCGGCGTAGGCGGCCGCCTCGGCCCGGGTGGCGTGGGCCGTGTGGCCTTCTTGCCAGAGGAACTCGCTGGTGCGCAGGAACAGGCGGGGGCGCAGCTCCCAGCGCACGACGTTGGCCCATTGGTTGATGGCCAGGGGCAGGTCCCGGTGGCTCTGGATCCACTTGGCGAAGTAGCTGTTGATGACCGTCTCGCTGGTGGGCCGCACCACCACCGGCTCCTCCAGCTCCTTGCCCCCGCCGTGGGTGACCACGGCCAGCTCGGGGCTGAAGCCCTCGACGTGCTCGGCCTCCCGCCGCAGGTAGGCCTCGGGGATGAACAGGGGGAAGTAGGCGTTGTCGGCACCGGCGGCTTTGATCCGGCGGTCGAGTTCGGCCTGCATGCGCTCCCAGATGGCGTAGGCGTAGGGCCGGATGACCATGGTGCCCCGCACCGGCCCGTTTTCGGCCAGCTCGGCCTTGGCCACCACGTCCTGGTACCACCGGGGAAAATCCTCCCCGCGAGGGGTCAGCACCGGAGCCTTGGCCACCGGGGGAGGCTATCCCGCCACCCCCGTCGGCGTTTCTCGCTGTCCCCTTGGGTTCTGGCCCCGTATGTGGTCGTTTCTGCGACCACTTGCGGGGCCAGAAGCGTCGGGATGGACGGCCAAGGCGGCCCGCACTCGGGCGACGACGGCGTCCGGGTGGTGTCGGAGCTCGGGCTCGGTGATCCGCAACACTGCGAACCCAGCCGACCGCATCGCCTCGTCACGCCGGGCGTCCGCGTCGCAATCGAGCTTGGTGCTGTGGAAGGTGACGCTGTCGATCTCGATGACCAGCCGGAGGTGGCGGTAGTAGAAGTCCACTCGGCCGATCCAACCGTCGGCACCGAGGTCGACCTGGCCCTCGGGTAATTCGATGCCGGCAGCCACGAGCAGTGCCAGGAAGTCTGCCTCGAGGCCGCTGCCGGTCGGGACGTATCCCGATCCCCGAGCCGCCAGTAGCTGGCGCATCAGGCGGCTGCCTTTTCGGCCCCGAGCGAGGAGCTCGACCGTGACCCGGCGCAGGGGTTCCAGCGACACGATCTGCTGGCGCAGGGCGTTGTCCAACGCTCGCTCCACGCGCTCGGGGTGGACGCAGCCAGCGAGATCGAAGATCGTTCGCTCGACCGTCGTCACCGAGATGCCGTCCCGGACGGTGCCGTGGCGGCCCGGAAGGAAGCGGGACTCGTGCACGACAGCGACCGGACTTTGGGCGCTCGATGCGGACCGGGTCCTGGTGACGTGGACCCGCTCGACGCGAAACCCCGGGATCCCCCACAGGGCCGCCGCCGATTGCCGGGAGACGTAAGCCTGCGGAGCCACGTCAAGCACGGCGATCATGCAGCGCTGAGCCAGTGTCACCGGCGATCCCACCAGCCGGAGCACGTTGGCCGTGATCAACTCCCAGCCCGGCGACCTCGAGCGAGCCCGCCACGCGCTCCGGCTGGCGCCAAGAGGGATCACCTGTCGACGAGCGACGACGCCGTGCTGGCGTCCCGCCAGGGTCCGCATCGCCAGATCAAGCTCCCAACGTCGCATACACGAAATGTATCTATACGTAGTGGCATGCGTCTAGGACGCTCCCGCCTGTCCCGTTCTGGCCCCATAAGTGGTCGCTCTAGCGACCACTTATGGGGCCAGAACGCAAGGGCGGGGGGTCAGGGGGTGCGGGAGCGGATGAGGGCGACGCGGGCTTCGGAGGCGTTGGCGTCGTCGCCCTGGTCGGCCAGGAGGGCGGCCCGGTCGGCCTCGGCCTCGGCCGCCGCCCCCGAGTCGGCGGCGGCCAGGCGGGCCTGCACCCCCTCGGCCACCAGCTTCTCCGCCTCGCTCACCAGGGCGTCGACCATCTCGTCCTCGGGCACCACCCGCACCACCTGACCGCGGATGAACAGGTGCCCCCGGCGCCGGCCGGCGGCGATCCCCAGGTCGGCCGACCGGGCCTCCCCGGGCCCGTTCACCACGCAGCCCATGACCGCCACCTGCACCGGCAGCTCGCGCTCGGCGAAGGCGGCCATGGCCTCGCCGGCCACGGCGATGACGTCGATCTCGGCCCTCCCGCAGCTGGGGCAGGCGATGAGGTCGACCCCGGTCCGCTCCCGCAGGCCCAGCGACTCCAGGAGCTGGCGACCGGCCTTGGCCTCCTCCACCGGGTCGGCGGTGAGGCTGTAGCGGATGGTGTCGCCGATGCCCTCCAGCAACAGGGTGGCGATGCCGGCGGTGGCCTTGATCAGCCCACCCGGCGGGGGCCCGGCCTCGGTCACACCCAGGTGCAGGGGATGGTCGACCTCTTCGGCCAGCATCCGGTACGAATCGACCATGAGGCGCACGTCGGAGGCCTTGACCGAGATCTTGACGTCGTCGAAGCCGACCTCGGCGAAGTGCGCCAGCTCCCGCTGGGCCGAGGCCACCAGGGCCTCGGGGGTCACGCCGTGGCGGGCCTCGATGTCAGGGTCGAGGGAGCCGGCGTTGACCCCGATGCGGATGGGCACCCCCCGGTCCCGCGCCTCGGCCGCCACCTCCTTGATGTGGGCCGCCTTGCGGATGTTGCCGGGATTGAGGCGCAGGCACGATACGCCCGCCTCCAGGGCGGCCAGGGCCAGGCGGTGCTGGAAGTGGATGTCGGCCACCAGAGGGACCGGGGAGCGGGGCACGATGCGGGCCAGGCCCTCGGCGGCGGCGGCGTCGTTGCAGGTGCAGCGCACGATGTCGGCCCCGGCCCCGGCCAGGGCGTAAATCTGCTCCAGCGTGGCCTCGTGGTCGGCCGTCTTGGTGATGGTCATCGACTGGACGCTGACCGGGGCGTCGCCGCCCACGGTCACCGGCCGGGACGGGTGGGCGAGGGTGAGCTGGCGGGTGCGGCGCCGGGCCGGGGCGGCACCGCTCACTGCAACGAGACGGGATCGACGAGGTCGAGGTACAGCGAACTCAAGAACACAAAGGCCAGCACCGCCACCACCGCGTAGGTGAGGGGCATGAGCTTGGCCACGTCGGCGAAGTAGCGCCGGCCCCGGCGGCTGCGGATGCGCTCGTAGGTGGCGATGGCGACGTGCCCACCGTCGAAGGGCAGCAGGGGCACCAGGTTGAACACCCCGATGAACACGTTGATGGCGAAGAGGAAGTACACCGCCCCGGCGATGTCGGGGGACTGGCTGGCGATCTGCACGGCCCCGACCACCGAGATGATGCGACTCTCGTCCGGTGGCTCCCCCTCGGCCGGTGCCGGCCGGCTCCCGGTAAGGGTGTCGAGATAGCCCGAGAGCCCGTCGGGCGAGAAGAAGGCCCCCAGACCCTTGATCGACAGCCACATGGTCTCGCCGGTGGCCTGCACCGCCTCGACGGCACCGCTGAGCGGTCCCACCCGGGTGTCGGGAAACTCGGGACCGACGCCGAGGAAGCCGACCATGGAGCCGTCGACCTCCCGGGTGCCGAGGGTGGCGTCGAGGGCGCTCTGGCGACCGTCGCGCTCGACCCGGATGTCGATGTCCTTGCCCGGGTTGGCCTGCAGGTAGGTGGACATGTCGTCGAAGCTGGCGAAGCGGTTGCCGTCGACGCTGACGATGCGGTCGCCGAGCTGGATCCCGGCGGCATCGGCGGCGCTGCCCTGGGTGATGGCGGACACGGTCCAGCGGGGCGAGGTCGGATCGGGCGTCCCGATGACGCTCACCACCACGAAGAACAGGACGATGGCCATGAGGAAGTGCATGGTGGAGCCGGCCACGGCCACCGACATCCGGCGCCAGTAGGGCTTCTGGCGGTACGTGCGGCCCTCCTCGGCCGGGTCGACCTCCTCCAGGTTGGACATCCCGATGATGCGCACGTAGGCCCCGGCGGGGATGGCCTTGACCCCGTAGGTGGTCTCGCCCCGCTGGAACGACCACAGGCGGGGACCGAAGCCGATGAAGAACTCGGTGACCTTCATGCCGGCCGCCTTGGCCGTGACGTAGTGCCCGAGCTCGTGCATGAAGATGAAAAAGACGAGGGCAGCGATGATGGCCAGCGTCGGCAGCGAGACCCAGACGCCCAGGGAGACGACGATGGCAGCCACCACCAGCCGGCGGACCCAGCTGGTGGCGTCGCCGGCCGGGCGGCCGGGTTCCTCGGCCGCCGAACGGGCGGGGCGGGCGTCGGTCTCGCTCACGCCGCCCGCCCGTCGATGAGGTCGGTGGTCCGGACCCGGGACCGGCGGTCCACCTCGATCACGGCGTCGGCACTGTCCATGTCGGTCCCATCATGGCCGTCCAGGCTCGCTTTCAACACCGCGGCGATGTCGATCCAGCCGATGCGACCGGCCAGGAAGGCCGCCACCGCCACCTCGTTGGCGGCGTTGAGCCAGGCCGGCGCCGACCCCCCGGCAACCCCGGCCTGGCGGGCCAGGTCGAGGCAGGGAAAGGCGCGGGTGTCGGGGGCCTCGAAGTCGAGGCGACCGACGCTGGCCCAGTCGATGGCGCCGAAGGGCTGGCGGCCCCGCTGCGGCCAGGCCAGGGCGTAGCCGATGGGCAGGCGCATGTCGGGCATCGACAGCTGGGCCAGGGTGGCTCCGTCGTCGAAGGTGACCATGGAGTGCACGATCGACTGGGGGTGGACCACCACCTCGATGCGGTCGTAGTCCACGCCGAAGAGCTCGTGGGCCTCGATGACCTCCAGGCCCTTGTTCATGAGCGTCGAGGAGTCGATGGTGATCTTGGGGCCCATGCTCCACGTGGGGTGGGCCAGGGCGTCGTCGACGCTGACCTCGGCCAGGTCGGCCGCCGCCCGGCCCCGGAATGGACCGCCGCTGGCGGTCAGGACCAGGCGAGCCACCTCGTCGGCCCGCCCCCCCCGCAGGCACTGGTGCAGGGCGCAGTGCTCGGAGTCGACGGGGATGATCTCCGCTCCGGGAGTGGTCCGCACCGCCTGGACCACCGGCCCACCGGCGATGAGCGACTCCTTGTTGGCCAGGGCCAGGCGCCGGCCGGCGCCCAGGGCGGCCAGGGTGACCGGCAGCCCGGCAAAACCGACCACAGCGTTGAGCACCACGTCGGCCTCCACGGCCAGGGACGACAGGGCCACCGGGCCGGCAACCACGTCGGTGCCCGGCGGCAGCAGCGCCCGCAGCTCCGCCACCCGGGCGCCGTCGGCCAGGCCGACCACGTCGGGGCGGAAGCGGCGGGCCTGCTCGGCCAGCACGTCCACCGACGAGGCGGCGGCCAGCGCCACCACCCGGTAGCGCTCGGGGGCGCCGGCGACCACGTCGAGGGCCTGGGTACCGATCGACCCGGTCGACCCGATGACCGCCACCGTGGTCGTCATCGTCGCCCCTCCCCTGTTCTTCGTCGGTTGGACCGGGCCAGGCACTGCTGAGCCGACAAAGAACGGGGAGCAGGGGAGCCAGCGGTGGCGGTCCCGCCTGGTGGCCCGCTCAGAAGATCTCCAGGAGGCGGCTCAGGTAGTAGGCGGCGGGCAGGACGAAGAGCAGAGCGTCGAAGCGGTCGAGCAGGCCGCCGTGGCCGGGCAGCACCGAGCCCATGTCCTTGATGCCGAGATCCCGCTTGAGCATCGACTCGCACAGATCGCCCAGGGGTGCGACCACGGCGACCACCAAAGCCAGGGCGAAGGCACTCCCGGAGTCCCAGGGCTCGAGGCCCACGATGCCGAGGATGAGCCAGGCCGCCACCACCCCGGCCACGCCTCCCCCGACCACGCCCTCCACCGTCTTGCCCGGGCTGATCTCGGGGGCCAGCAGCCGCCGGCCGAAGCGCCGCCCGGCGAAGAGGGCTCCGGCGTCGTTGACCGCCACCACCAGGACCACGCCGATCAGCACACCCGTGCCGTTGGGGAAGGTGAGGATCAAGGCGGCGAAGGACCCCAGCAGCCCGACGTAGGCCACGCCGAAGATGCTGACGGCCAGGTTGACCGTGGGTGCCGCCCTGGTGACGCCGAGGAGGTACCACAACAAGGTGAAGACCACCGTCAGGCCGAGCACCAGGGGGATGGCGACCTCTCCCTTCCAGTAGGCGGCACCGACGAGGGAAACCGACGCCACCAGGCCGAGCAGGACGGCCGGCTGGTAGCCCCCGCGCCGGAGGGAGTCGTACAGCTCGGCGGTGCAGACGGCCACGATGCCGGCCACCAGGACGAGGCCGGGCACCGGGCCGAGGGCGAAGATCCCGAGGGCGATGGCGGCCAGCGCCACCCCGGCGATGGCGCTCTGGCGGACGTCACGACCGGGGGTCTCCTGGGGCGGCGCACCCTGGGGGCTCCCGGCCGGGCTGCGCCGCGGTGGACGGCGCCTGAGGG
>DATMJI010000173.1:0-10580 GCA_035553895.1 Acidimicrobiales bacterium
CCGGCAGCCCGGGCCCGAGGGACGCTGACCTGGGGCCGGGACTGCTTGCGGGTGCGGGGGGCCTGCCAGAAAACCACCTCGCGGCCCCGGGCGGTGGTGAAGACCAGCTGCGAGCGCTGCTCCCGGGCCCGATCGGCCACCACGTCGATGGCTGCCCCCCGCCGCTGGCAGGCCCGCAGGGGCACCCGCTCGACGACCTCCGGCTCCACGGGCCACTCGTCGGCGGGCACCGGATGGCAGTACAGCGCCGCCGTCCGCGGCCAGGTCCCCTTGGTCCGGAAGATCAACCCGTCGCCCAGGGGCAGGCGCAGGAGGTACGGCAGGCTGCTGAGGGCGTCGGGGTTGCGGGCGATCACCAGCTCCACTGCACCAGTGTGACCTGACCCCCCGGCGCCTGCCGCCCGCCTCACTGGCGGCGCAGGTCGCGCCGGGCGAACGTCTCCACGGCAAGGACGACCAGGCCGGCTGCCAGCGCCGCCAAGACGGCGCCATGGCCCCAGGCCATGCCGTTGTTCAGGGGGTCGGACCCCAGGTAGTAGTGGAATGGGGACAGCTTGGCGTAGCCGGCCAGCCGGTCGCTGAGGGGGAGGAACCCCTGGGCCAGCTGAAAGGCTAGGGCAGCGCCGATCGTGACGGAGGTGGCCAGCCCGGCCCTTCCGGTGGCGGCGCTGACGAGCAGGGCCAGACCGCCGAAGACCAACCCGAGCAGGGTGAGCAGCAGCGACGTGGCCGCCAGGTTGGCGATGCTGATGTCGAGGCCGGCCAGCAGCGATCCCGCCGCCGTCCCAGCGAAGGTGGCGGCGCCGACCACCGCGGCATAGGCGGCCATGGCCCCGGCTCGGGACAGGACGACCCGTGACCGGCGCACGGGGTTGGCGAGCAGGAGCCCCAAGGTGCCACCAGATTCGTCCAGAGCGAGACCCCGGCCGCCGACGACGAGGGCGACGAGGATGACGGCGATTGGCGCCATGAGGGAGAACGTCTCGGCCTCGAACCATCCGGCCGGGGTACTGAGATCAGCACCACCGACGATGGCCAGCAATGCCTCGGGCAGGTCGGCGGAGAATTCGCTGAGGGAGTCGTCGATGAAGGAGTACACCGGCCCCATGAGCAGTCCCATGGTCGAGAACATGAGCCCGGCGACGATGAACAGCAGGCCCTGGTGCTCGGAGGCGGCCTTGATGCCGAGACCCGAGACCCTCGCGGATCCGGCGAGGCGATCGGCGACCTTGGCGGTGAGCGGGTTCGCTCGCAGGCGATCGGCGATGCTCTCGCCGGCGCTGCGCGTCCTCAGATCCCGCCGGTCGAAGCCGATGGCGGCAAGGGCGACCATCACCGCAGCACCCGAGAGCTGGACGGCCAGGTGGCCCCCGCTGACCCCATTGCGCAGCGGTTGACTCCCGTCGAAGTAGTGCCAGGGGACCACCTTGACGGCGCCTTGCAGGACGTCGATGAGCGGGAGCAGCCCGACGGCGACGAAGGACGCCACCATGGCTCCACCAGCTGCCCCTGATGCGGCGACGGTGCTCCCCGTCCAGGATCCGATGGCCAGGGCGAGCATGCCCCACAGGAGGGCATTGGCCGCCAGGTGCAGCACCGTCGCCCCGATCTGGGTGCCCCCGACGTCGACGCCGAGCAGTTCCGGCGCCGCCAACCCACCGGCCCACACGATCAGGCTCATGGCGGCGACGAGCAGGACCAGCGAGGTGGCTTTGGACACCAGCACCCGGCGGCGGGACGAAGGGTTGGCCAACAAGATGCCGAGGGTGCCCGACCGCTCCTCCCCGGCGATGGCCCCGGAACCGATGGCGATGGCGAGTCCGGCGACGGCCAGCGATGCCATGGTCCCGAGCATCACGTTGTAGGTGAGGCTGGCCGCATCAGCGTCGGCGGGAATGCCCATGAGCACTCGCATGGCCTCGGGCAAGTCGGTGTAGAGCGAGAGGTCGATGTCCCGGTAGACGGCCATCCCACCCAGGGTGAAGAGGGCGATGGCGACCGATGCGATGGCGGCTCCGACCCAGCGGGTCCGCAGCTCCTTGACCACCAAGGGTGCCGACATCACCCCGAGACCTCCTCCCGGTAGTAGGCCAGGAAGATCTCCTCCAGATCAGCCTCCTCGGTGGTGATGTCCACCACGGTGGCTGCACGGCTGGCGGCGTCCAGCAGCTCCTCCATGCGCCCGTCGAAGGAGAGGGTGGCGTGGCGGTCGTCAACCACGGCGTCGCGCACTCCAGTGACGTCGAGCAGCGCCGACGCTTCCACCGGGCGGTCGAACCACAGCTCGACCCGGCGGATGGCCTTGGATCGCAGGCTGGCCACACCCTCCACGGCAATGAGTGCACCCTGGCGGATGATGCCGACCCGGTTGGCCACACGCTGCACCTCAGAGAGGGTGTGGCTGGAGAGGAAGACGGTGCGCCCGTCAGCCGCCATCTCAGCCATCAGGGCCTGCAGCTCCCGCTGCATAAGTGGGTCCAGGCCCGTGCTCGGCTCGTCCATGATGATCACGCGGGGACGGTTCATGAAGGCCTGGATGATGCCGACCTTCTGGCGGTTGCCTGTCGACAGGTCGCCTACCCGGCGGGACAGGTCGGTCTCGAACCGAGCAGCCAGTTCCTCGACGTAGCCCCAGTCGACACCGCCTCGCAGGTTGGCGAAGAGCCGGAGCGTGTCCCGCCCGGTGAGGTTGGGGTACAGGGCGAGGTCGCCGGGGAGGTAGCCGAGGTGCCGCCGGATCTCTACGGCGTCGTCGTGGACGTCGAGGCCGACGATGGTGGCCGAGCCCGCCGTCGGCCGGATCTCGTCGAGCAGGGTGCGGATGGTCGTGGTCTTCCCCGCACCGTTGGGACCGAGGAAGCCGAAGATCTCGCCGGCCCGGACATCGAGGTCGAGGTCGACCAGGGCCTGGAAGTCCCCGTAGTGCTTGGTGAGGCCTCGGGTGTGGATGACACCGTGTTCGCTCATGGGATCTTCAAGGAGAACACGCTAGTCGGGCGACACCCCATATTCCCTGGGCGGCTGTGCGCCCGACGTCTAGGGCCGGAACACCACCTTGACGGCACCGTCGGCCTTGGCCTGGAAGGTGGCGTAGGCCTCGGGTGCCTCGTCGAGAGGCAGGCGGTGGGTGGCCAGATCGGCGGTGCCCAGGGGATCGTCGTCGTCCTCGACCAGGGGCAGGATGTCGTCGATCCAGGCCTTGACGTTGGCCTGGCCCATGCGCAGGGTGATCTGCTTGTCGAACAGGGTCATCATCGGCATGGGGTCGACCATGCCGCCGTACACCCCGCTGATCGACACCGTGCCCCCCCGGCGGACGACGTCGATGGCGTCGTGGAGCACCGAGAGCCGGTCGATGCCCACCCGCTCGGTCATGGGGGCAGCCAGGCGGGCGGGGAGGATCCCCGCCGCCCGTTGCATCGCCGTGGCCACGGGTGCGCCGTGGGCCTCCATCCCTACGGCGTCGATCACGCTGTCGGGGCCCCGGCCCGAGGTCTTGTCCCGGATGGCCCCGACGGCGTCGCCGTCCCTGGCGTCGACGACCTCGACGCCGTGGCGAGCAGCCATGGCCAGCCGTTCGGGGACCCGGTCGACCCCGACCACCAGCCCGGCACCCCGGTGCCCGGCGATGCGGGCGGCCATCTGGCCGATGGGGCCGAGCCCGAAGACGGCCAGCGACCCACCCTCGGGAACACCGGCGTACTCGACCGCCTGCCAGGCGGTGGGCAGGACGTCGGAGAGGTAGAGGTAGCGATCGTCGTCGGGACCCTCGGCCACCTTGATGGGGCCGAAGCCGGCGTGGGGCACCCGCAGGTACTCGGCCTGGCCGCCGGGGATGGCCCCGTAGAGGCGGGTGTAGCCGAACAGCGCCGCCCCCTTTCCCTGGTCCACCACCTGGGTGGTCTCGCACTGGGAGTAGAGCGACCGATCGCACATGAAGCACGAGCCGCAGGAGATGTTGAACGGCACCACCACCCGGTCACCGGGCCGGAGGTTGCCCACCCCGCTCCCGACCTCCTCGACGATGCCCATGGGCTCGTGGCCGAGGATGTCCCCGGGAGACATGAACATGCCGAGCACCTCGTAGAGGTGGAGGTCCGAACCGCACAACCCGGAGCTGGTGATCCGTACGATGGCGTCGGTGGGGTCGACGATGCGGGGATCGGGCACCGACTCGACCCGCACGTCGCGCCGCCCCTGCCAGGTCACTGCCTTCATGCCCCCTCCTTCACTCTGCGTTCTCGGCGCGTTTTGCCCCCCTATTCGGGTGCCAAACGCGCCGAGAACTAGACAGGGCCGGCGTGGACCACCTGGAACACCAGGCGGGGATGGTGAGGCACGACGGGGATCAACGAGCGCCGCAGCAGGCGCATGGGCACGGCCCGACCGATGAAGTAGCGGTGAATCTCGGCCGCCGCCTGGCGCTGGAAGACCAGGGCGGTCCTCAGCCGCACCACCCGCAGTTCCCGGTGATCGGACTCGACCTGATCGAGCAGTGCCTCCACGGCGGACTTCTGGCGGGAGTAGAGGGAACCGTCGATGCCGGCCGTGGACCACGACTCGTCGACGGGACGGTCCTTGGGACCGTAGGAGTAGGTGCCGACCGACGAGGCGTAGACCAGCGCCGGCACCCGGTTGCGCACCACCGCCTCGGCCACCCGCCGGCTGCCCTCCTCGTTGACCCGGCGCAGGAAGGCCCGGTCCCGGTTGGGTTGGATCACCCAGGCCAGGTGGACCACAGCGTCGGCGCCGGCGAAGGAGGTGTCGAGGTCGCCGCCGGCCACGTCGACTGACTGCCAGGTCACACCGGGCTCCGTGGCCGCCGGCACCCGCCGGGCCAAGCCGACGACGTGGTCGATGCCGGGGTCGGCGCTCAGGCGGCGCATGACGCTGGTACCCACGTTGCCGGTGGCGCCGGTCACCACCACCTTCACCAGCGCGACCCCTCCTCCTGACACGGCCCGGAGCGGAACCGGACCGATGATCCAAGCGGTCGCCGACACCGATCCACGGTGGCGCAGTACCCACGGCGGCCTCCGCCCAGACCTCGGGCCGGGATCAGCCGGCCCGACCGTTCTCGGCGCGGATCGTCCCCCTGAGCGGGTGCAAAGCGCGCCGAGAACGAGAGAGGGATGAGGCTGTCCGGTACCCTCGGCGCCGATGGCTCCCTACGACATCCGCCTGGTGGGCGACCCCGTCCTCCGCCAGCCGGCCACCGAGGTCACCGAGATCGACGGCCGCCTGGCCAGTCTGGCCGAGGACATGATCACCACCATGTACGAGGCTCCCGGCATCGGCTTGGCCGCCCCCCAGGTTGGCGTCCAGAAGCGGATGTTCGTCTACGACATCCACGACGAGACGGGATCGCACGTCATCATCAACCCCGTCATCCGCGAGACCCGGGGCGAGTGGGTTTTCGAAGAGGGCTGCCTGTCGGTGCCCGATCTGTCCTGGGAGATCGTCCGTCCCGCCGAGGTCCATCTCAGCGCCGTCGATCTCGACGGCAACGAGGTCAGCTTCGAAGCCAGCGAGCTCCTGGCCCGGATGTTCCTCCACGAGGTGGACCACCTCGACGGCGTGCTCCTGCTGGAGCGCCTCGACCCCGATCAGGCGCGCCAGGCCAAACGCACCCTCCGGGACCGGGCCCTCGCCGCCGAGAGCGAGCCGCCCCGGCGGCGCCTGCGCCTTCCGGGCCGGGCTTAGGAGGCGTGGCGCCGCCCCGCCGGCTGGTCTACCTCGGCAGCCCCGAAGCCGCCGTTCCCCCCCTGCGGGCCCTGGTGGAGCACGGCTTCGAGATCGCCCGCGTGGTGTCCCGAGCCGACCGCCGGCGGGGGCGGGGAGGGGCCCTGGTCCCCACCCCGGTCAAAGCGGCCGCCATCGAGCTGGGCCTCGAGGTCTCCCACCGGGTCGACGACGTGCTCGAGGCGGGGGCCGATCTCGGCGTGGTCGTCGCCTACGGCGCCCTGGTGCGCCCCCACGTGCTGGCCGAGCTCGACTTCGTCAACCTCCATTTCTCCCTGCTCCCCCGCTGGCGGGGAGCGGCGCCGGTGGAGCGGGCCATCCTGGCCGGCGACGGGGAGACGGGCGTCTGCCTCATGGGCCTCGAGGAGGGCCTCGACACCGGCCCGGTGTACGCCTGCGAGCGGGTGGCCATCGGCGGCGAGGAGACGGCAGTCGAGCTCCGCCGCCGGCTGGTGGCGGCCGGCACCGAGCTCCTGGTGCGCAGCCTCACCACCGGTCTGGGCCCGCCCACCCCCCAGGCGGGGGAGGCGACCTACGCCGCCAAGCTCGACCGCTCCGAGCTGGCCCTGGACTGGAGCCAGCCCGCTCGCCAGCTCCACCGGGTGGTGCGGGTCGGCGGGGCCTGGACCTTCTTCCGGGGCCGGCGGCTGAAGGTGCTGGCCGCCCGGATGAGCACCGCGCCAGTACCGGGCGGCCCTCCGGGATCGCTCGACGGAACGTCGGTCGCCACCGGCGACGGTGCCCTGGAGTTGGTCGAGGTGCAGCCCGAGGGCAAGGGCCCCCAGCCGGCGGCGGCCTGGCGCCACGGTGCCCGCCCCGGCCCCGGCGAGCGGTTGGGAGCTTGACGGCGCCGGCCCCCGATGCCCGGGCGGTGGCGGCCGAGGTGCTGGGCCGCATCGACCGGGGGGCGTGGGCCAACGCCGCTCTGGACCGGGCCCTCGGTCCCAGCGGGCTGCAGGGGCGGGACCGGGCCTTTGCCACCGAGCTGGTCTACGGCGCCACCCGGATGGCCCGGGCGTGCGACTTCCTCGTCGATCGCTTCCTCCTGCGAGGCACCGACCTCCCGACCCGGATCGCCCTGCGTCTCGGCGCCTACCAGCTCCACTTCCTCGCCACGCCGGCCCACGCCGCCGTCTCGGCCACCGTGGCCGTCGCGCCCCGGCGCTCCCGAGGCCTGGTCAACGCCGTGCTGCGCCGGGTGGCCACCACCCCCGTCGCCTGGCCCGACGCCGCCACCCGGCTCAGCTATCCCGACTGGGTGGTGGACCGCCTGGTGAGCGACCTCGGAGAGGTCGACGCCGTCGCCGCCCTGGAAGCCATGAACGCCACCCCCTCGACCACCACCCGGGCCGACGGCTACGCCCAGGACCGGGCCTCCCAGTGGGTGGCCGAGGCGGTCGGGGCGTGCGGGGGGGAGCTTGTAGCCGACCTGTGCGCCGCCCCGGGGGGGAAAGCCACGGCGCTGGCGGGAAGCGGGGCGCTGGTCGTGGCCAGCGACGTGGATCCGGCCCGGGCTGCCTTGGTGGCCGACGCTGCTCGCCGCACCGGAACCACGACCGTGGCGGTGGCCGTGGCCGACGGCCGGTCGCCCCCCTGGCGCCCTGGCCACTTCGACCGCGTGCTGGTCGACGCCCCGTGCTCGGGCCTGGGCGTGCTCCACCGGCGACCGGACGCCCGGTGGCGCCGCCAGCCCGCTGACGTGGCCCGCCTGGCCGAGCTCCAGCGGTCCCTGGTGGCGACCGGGGCCTCGCTGCTGCGACCGGGCGGGGTCCTCGTCTACAGCGCCTGCACACTGACGGCCGAAGAGACCAGGGGCATTGACGACCGGGTGGGCACCGACCATCCTCACCTCGTCGCCCTCGACCCTCCGGGAACACCGTGGCGCCGCCACGGGCGGGGAGCGCTGCTCCTGCCTCAAGCCGCCGGCACCGACGGGATGTACGTGCTGCGCCTGCGCCTACGCTCGGGCTGATGGTCGATCCGCTGCCCGAGGCTCTCTCGGCCAAGGTGCTCACCGTCTCCGACGGCGTGGTGGCCGGCACCCGCCAGGACCGCTCCGGCCCGGCCCTCGACGAACGCCTCCGCTCCGCCGGCTTCGCCGTGGTCGACCGCCGGGTGGTGGCCGACGGCCGGGACACGGTCGCCGCCGCCCTCACCGAGCTGTGCACCGGCTTCGCCGGCTTGGTGGTGACCACCGGGGGAACCGGCTTCGGGCCGCGCGACCTCACCCCGGAGGGAACCCGGGTCGCCGTCGAGCGCCTCGCCCCCGGTCTGGCCGAGGCCATGCGGCTGGCCAACCCTCTCGGTCGCCTCTCCCGGGGGGTGGCGGGCACCCTCGGCACCGCCCTGGTGCTCAACACCCCGGGTTCCCCGGCCGGAGCCGTCGAGTGCCTGGAGGCGGTCGTCGACGTCCTGCCTCATGCCCTGCGCCTGCTGGCCGGCCACCGGGAGCACTGACGTGGGCGGGGACCGGCTCGGGGGAGGCGGCGGCGACGGGCAGGACCAGGCGATGATGGGCCGGGCCCTGGCCCTGGCCGGCACCGCTCGGGTGCGGGCCCATCCCAACCCCTGGGTCGGCGCCGTGCTGCGTGCCGCCGACGGGCAAATCTTCGAAGGCGCCACCGCCGAACCGGGAGGTCCCCACGCCGAGGCCGCCGCCCTCGGGGCGGCAGGCGGGCGGGCCCGGGGGGCCACCCTGTGGTGCACCCTCGAGCCCTGCGCCCACCACGGGCGCACGCCACCGTGCGCCGACGCCCTGGTGGCGGCGGGCGTGCGCCGGGTGGTGGTGGCGTTGGAGGACCCCGACCTGCGGGTGTCGGGCCGGGGCCTGGAGCGCCTGCGCACCGGCGGCGTGGATGTCACCACCGGTGTCCGGGCTACCGAGGTCGAGGACCAGCTCGCCCCCTACCTGGCCCAGCGGCGGCGGGGCCGGCCCTGGGTCGTCCTCAAGCTGGCCGCCACCCTCGACGGCCGCACGGCCGCCGCCGACGGTTCCTCCAAGTGGATCACCGGCGCCGCCGCCCGGGCCGACGCCCACCGGCTACGGGCGGAGAGCGACGCCGTGGTGGTGGGAGCGGGCACGGTGCGGGCCGACGACCCGAGCCTCACCGTGCGCCTGGCCGATGGTCCCGATCCGCTGCGGGTGGTGCTGGGCAAGGCACCGCCGAGCGCCCGGGTCCATCCGGCTCTGGAGCTCAGTGGCCACCCCCACGAGGTGCTGGCCGAACTCCGGCGGCGGGGCTGCGTCCAGGTGCTGGTGGAGGGGGGTCCCACCGTGGCCGGGGCCTTCCACCGGGCCGGCGTCGTAGACCGCTACGTGGTCTACCTGGCGCCCACCCTCCTCGGGGGTGACGACGGCTTGCCCCTGTTCTCGGGACCGGGGACCGCCACCCTGGCCGGTGCCTGGCGAGGTCGCATCGAGGCCCTCACCCGCCTCGGCGACGACCTCCGCCTCGACGTGGCCGGCCCGGGAGGAGCACCGGCGTTCCGGCTGGACGAGACGTCGCACCAGGCGACGGGGCGGCAGGGCGCCGTCGATTCCGTGGCGCCTCGCCCAAGGCAAGCGAGCCGGTAGGTGTTCACTGGGTTGGTGGAGGAGATCGGCGAGGTACTGGGCAGCGACGCCGGGCGGGTGCGCATCGGCGCCCAAACGGTGAGCGAGGGCCTGGCCGTGGGGGACTCGGTCGCCGTCGACGGCTGCTGCCTCACCGTCGTCGATCGTGGAGACGGCTGGTGGGAGGCGGACGTGAGCGACGAGACCCGGGATCGGACCACCCTGGCCGGCCTGGGCCCGGGCGACCGGGTGAACCTGGAGCGGCCGCTACGCCTGGCCGACCGCCTCGGGGGCCACCTCGTCCAGGGCCACGTGGACGGCGTCGGGGAGGTGCTGCGCCCCCCGCCCGAGCTGGCCGTGAGCTTGCCGGCCCGCCTGGCCCGCTACCTGGTGGCCAAGGGATCGATCGCCGTCGATGGGGTCAGCCTCACCGTCGTGGCCGCCGGCGCCGAGTCCTTCACCGCCGCCGTCATCCCCCACACGGCGGTGGCCACGACGCTCGGGGCCAAGGGGCCCGGCGACAGGGTCAACCTCGAGGTCGACCTGGTGGCCAAGTACGTCGAGCGCCTGGTGGTGAGCTCGTGACCGGGGCCCGCAGCCGGCGCCTGGCCACCATCGACCAAGCCGTCGCCGCCATCGGCCGGGGCGAGGTGGTGGTGGTGGTCGACGACGAGGACCGGGAGAACGAGGGCGACCTGGTGATGGCGGCCGAGTTCGCCACCCCCGAGCGCATCACCTTCTTCGTCCGCCACACCTCCGGGGTCATCTGCATGCCCATGGAGGGCGAGCGCCTGGACGAGCTCGAGCTGCCGCTGATGGTCGCCGATAACACCGAGAGCCAGCGCACCGCCTTCACGGTGTCGGTCGACTACCGGCCCACCACCACCACCGGGATCTCCGCGGCCGATCGATCAGCCACCATCCAGGCCCTCATCGACCCCGCCACCCGACCGGCCGACCTGGCCCGGCCAGGGCACATCTTCCCCCTGCGCTATCGCCCCGGTGGGGTGCTGAAGCGAGCCGGGCACACCGAGGCGGCGGTCGACCTGGCCCGCATGGCCGGGCTGAAGCCGGCCGGGGTGCTGTGTGAGGTCGTGAACGAGGACGGCACCATGGCGCGGATCCCCGAACTGGAGCGCTTCTGCGCCATCCACGACCTGCCCATGATCTCCATCGCCGACCTGGTGCGACACCGCCGCCAGTCGGAGCGCTTGGTCCGGCGGGTGGCCGAGGCCCGCATCCCCACCGAGTGGGGAGACTTCACGTGCTACATCTACGAATCGGT
>DATMJI010000174.1:0-9290 GCA_035553895.1 Acidimicrobiales bacterium
CACCACCGCCTTCGCCTACTCGGTGGGCTGGACCCAGCACACGGTGGGCGCCGGGCCGGCGCCCGATGCCGGGCCGCCGTCGTCCCGCCGGCCGGCTGCCGGTGTCACCGGGGCCCCCTCGTACTGCCAGGTGGACGGGTCGTAGGTGCCGCCTTCCGGGTCGAAGCCGGAGAACAGCCCGTCGAGGTCCTCGGTGTCGGCGAAGTCCTGGCCCACGATGGTGGCGGCGTTGGTGTAGGCGACGACGTAGTCCCGGAAGTCGAGCTCGTTGCTGAGCACGTGGTGGATGAGGCCGCCGAGGAAGGCGATGTCGGTCCCCGCCCGCAGGGGCACGTGGAGGTCGGCCACGGCGCTGGTGCGGGTGAAGCGGGGATCGACGTGGATGATGGTGGCCCCGCGGGCCTTGGCCTCCATCACCCACTGGAAACCCACCGGGTGGCACTCGGCCATGTTCGAGCCCTGAATGACGATGCAATCGGCGTTGGCCAGGTCCTGCTGGAAGGTGGTGGCACCGCCCCGGCCGAAGGACGTCCCCAGACCGGGGACGGTGGCCGAGTGTCAGATGCGGGCCTGGTTCTCGATCTGGATGGCCCCCAGCGCCGTGTAGAGCTTCTTCATGAGGTAGTTCTCCTCGTTGTCGAGGGTCGCTCCCCCCAGGCTGGCCAGGGCCATGGTGCGGCGCACCCGCCGGCCCTCGTCCTGCCACTGCCAGTGCTCGCGGCGCGTGGTGATGACCCGGTCGGCCACCATGTCCATGGCCTCCTCCAGGTCGAGCTCCTCCCATTCGGTGCCGTGGGGCGGGCGGTAGCGCACCCGGGTGACCCGGCTGGGGCTGGTCACCAGGGCCTTGCTGGCCGCCCCCTTGGGGCAGAGCCGCCCGCGCGAGATGGGGCTGTCGTCGTCGCCTTCGATCTGGACCACCTGGCCGTCGCTGACGTAGACGTCCTGGCCGCAGCCCACGGCGCAGTAGGGGCAGACGCTCTTGACCACCCGGTCGGCTGTGGCCGTACGGGCCGGTGCCTCGAGGCTGTGCCGGGACCGGGCGGCCCCGGCCCGCCCCAGCCGGTCGGGCCCCACCAGTTGGCGCAGGGCGGGCCAGCGGGGCTCGGAGGGCAGACGCTCCATCGGTCGGCTCCCCGCTCAGGTGGCGATGGTGACGGTCGAGCGCTCCCGCAGCTGGGTCACGGCGGCGGGGATGACCTCGAGGGCGCGGTCGATGTCGGCCTCGGTGGTGGTCCACCCGAGCGACAGCCGCAGTGAGCCGTAGGCCAGGCGCCGGGGGACACCCATGGCCGCCAGCACGTGGGAGGGCTCCATGGCCCCGCTGGCGCACGACGACGCCGCCGTGGCGCAGATCCCGGCCTGGTCGAGCAGGACGAGGAGGGCCTCGCTCTCGATGCCCTCGACGAGCAGCGAGCACGTGCCCGCCACCTTGGTGGGCCGGCTGCCCGACTCGCTCACCCCGGCCACACCCGCCACCAACCCGTCGGCCAGCCGGTCGCGCAGCCTGGCCACCCGCGCCACGGCGGCCGGGCGCTGCTCGACGGTGGCCCGCATGGCGGCGGCCATGCCCACGATGCCGGCCACGTTGTGGGTGCCGCTGCGGCGCTCGCGCTCCTGGCCCCCGCCCCGCAGGAGGGGTTCGATCTCCACCCCGTCGCGCACCACCAGGGCCCCGGTGCCCTGGGGCCCGCCGAACTTGTGGGCGCTCACCGCCACCAGGTGGGCGGGCCGGGCGGCGGTGGCCACGTCGAGCCAGGGGAAGGCCTGCACGGCGTCGGTGTGGACCACCGCCGCCGGCGCCCGTTCCGCCACCAGGGCGGCGGCGTCGGCCAGGGGCTCGATGGTGCCCACCTCGTTGTTGACGAGCATGAGCGAGACCACCCGCACGTCACCGTCGAGGGCGGCGTCGAGGGCGGCCAGGTCGATCTGACCGTCGGCATGGACCCCGACCACCCGCCCCCCGAGGGCCTCGACCGGGTGCAGGACGGCGTGGTGCTCGACGGCGCTGCACACCGGCGTGCCGCCCCGGGCGCCCACCATCCCGGCGATGGCCAGGTTGTCGGCTTCGGTGCCTCCGCCGGTGAAGACGACCTCGCCCGGCTCGGCCCCGAGGGCCGTGGCCACGACGTCGCGGGCCTCCTCGACGGCCTGACGGGCGGCCCGGGCCAGGGCGTGGCCCCCGGAGGGGTTGCCGAACCGGCCGCCGAGGAAGGGCATCATGGCCTCGGTGCACTCGGGCCGCATGGGCGTGGTGGCGGCGTGGTCGAGATAGGTGACCATAGACCCAGGCTACCGGCCGCCAACCGCCGATCTGGTGGTCGGGACGTGCTCTATCCGACCTCTCCGGACCATCAGAAGCGAGGTGGGAACTCTGGCGACGGCACCGCGGCGCGGCGGGCCTGGTGGACGGCGGCGACGCAGGCGAGGAAGGCCTCGGGGTGCAGGCCCGGCGGGGGCCGGTGGGCCAGGTGGGCGGCCACCGTGGTGGCCAGCCGGCTGGCCAGGTCGTAGCGGGTGCCGGCGGGCAGGTCGGGGGCGCGCACGAGGAACGTCCGCACGGCCCGCTGGTCGTCGCCGCTGAGCCCGGCCGTGTCCAGGGTGGCGGCGTAGGACTCGTAGCCGGGAGGCACCGAGAACGATGCCGGCCGGGGGGCGGGGGCACCGCTGCGCTGGCGCAGCACCAGGGTCCCGGCCGCCAGGTCGCCGAGGCGCTGGTCGTCGCGGCTGAGCAGCACCGACAGCACGGCGGCGGCCCCGCTGGTCAGGTAGAGGTCGACGAGCACCAGGAAGCCGCGCACGGCGGCGTGGCGGAACCGGATGGGGGCGCCGTCGGTGGTCACCACCCGCAGGCCCAGGGCGGCCTTGCCGGGTGTACGCCCCCGCCACAACGTCTCGAAGGCGATGGGGTAGCCGAGGACCACGGCGGTGAGGATCAGCAGCGTCACCACCACCCCGGCGGTGCCCGCCTCTCCCGCTCCCGAAAGGCCCGCCAGGGCCACCACGGCGGCGAGGGCCACGGTCGCCTGGATGGCCAGGTCGATCAGCAGGGCCACGGCCCGGGACCCGAGACCGGCCGTCTGGAGCTCCAGCGCCACCCCCTCGGGGGTGACCAGGCGGGGGGCCTCGGGCATCCCTGGCCAGGCTACCGTCGGGCGGGGATGGACCTCGATCGTTTCGTGGCCGCCAACCAGGCCACCTGGGATCGCCTGAGCGCCCTGGTGGCCCGGGCCAACCGGGGCATCCGCCACCTCGACGCCGCTGAGCTGGACGAGCTGGTCCGGCTCTACCAGCGGGCATCCACCCACCTGTCCCTGGCCCGGACCTACACCCGCGACCCCGCGCTGGTGGCCCGCCTGACCGGGCTGGTGGCGTCGGCCGCCGCCGTCGTCTACGGGACCCGCCCCCGCAGCCTCCGCACCTTCGGGCGGTTCTTCGCCACCACCTTCCCGGCGGCGGTGTGGCACCTGCGCCGGTTCGTGGCCGCCTCCGCCCTCCTGCTCCTCCTCCCCGCCCTCGCCGTGGGGCTGTGGCTGGACGCCTCGCCCCGGGCCGTGGACGCCGCCGCCCCCCCGGCGGTGCGCCAGTCGTTCCTGGAGGACGACTTCGAGGCCTACTACTCCTCCCGGCCGGCGTCGGAGTTCGCCGCCCAGGTCTTCACCAACAACGTCCGGGTTGCCGTCCTCGCCTTCGCCGGCGGCATCCTCGCCTGCCTACCCACCGCCTTCGTGCTCGCCGTCAACGGGGCCAACGTGGGGGTGGCCGGCGGACTGTTCGCCGCCGCCGGGCAGTCCCCCCGCTTCTTCGGCCTCATCCTCCCCCACGGCCTCCTGGAACTGACGGCCGTGGCCGTGGCCGGCGGGGCCGGCCTCGCCCTCGGCTGGGCCTGGCTCGTACCCGGGGACCGCCGGCGCCGGGACGCCCTGGCCGAGGAGGGGCGGCGGTCGGTGGCCGTGGTCCTCGGCCTGGTCGCCGCCTTCGCCGGGGCCGGGCTCATCGAGGGCTTCGTCACCGGCCGGCCGTGGCCCACCACCCTGCGGGTGGGCATCGGGGTGGCGGCGTGGGTCGCCTTCGGGCTCTCCGTCGTGATCCGGGGCCGGCGGGCGGCCGCCCTGGGCCTCACCGGCCTCCTCGACGAGAGCGACGACACGGTGCCTACCCGGCTTTCTGGTCACTCCCGTACCGCGGGGGTGCACCCGTGACCACAAACGGTGGCGGTGGAGGCGGACGGCAGGAGGCGGCCGGTCAGAGGCGGCCGGTGGCCTTGACCCGGAGGTAGGCATCGGCCAGGCGGGGGGCCAGCTCGCCGGGTGGGGCGTCGACCACGGTGGTCCCGAGGGCCCGGAGGCGAGCGGCCAGGCGCCGGCGCTCGGCCAGCGCGGCCACGGCGGCCGCCTTGCGGTAGGCGCCGCCGGCGTCGCCGGGCACGGCCGCGGCCCAGCCCAGCACCGCCGGGTCGGCCACCGCCGCCACCACCACCAGGTGGTGGCGGCTCACCAGGGGCAGGGCCGGCAGCAGGGTCTCGGCGAAGGCCTGCTCGGCCAGCTCGGTGCACACCACCAGCAGGCTGCGCCGGCGGGAGCGGGCGAGGGTCTGGCGAAAAGCCTCCCGGTAGTCGCTCTCGGCCAGCACCGGGTGTAGCTGGTAGAGAGCCTCGGCCACCCGGGCCAGCTGGCCGGCGCCCGGGCGCGGGCTCACCGTCGAGCGCACCTGCCGGTCGAAGGCCAACAGGCCGACCCGATCCCCCAGACGCCCGGCCACGTGGGTCAGCATCATCACCGCGTCCATGGCGTGCTCGCTGCGGGCCACGCCGTCGACGTTGGCCGCCATGGTCCGGCCGTTGTCGAGCAGGCACACCACCCGCTGGCTGCGCTCGGCCCGGTAGGTGCGCACGATGGCCCGGGGCGAGCGGGCGGTGGCCGCCCAGTCGATGCGGCGGGCCTCGTCGTCCACCGAGTACTCCCGGAGGCTGTCGAACTCGGTGCCCGTTCCCCGGCCAGCCGCCGAGCGTAGGCCCACCTCGAGCAAGCGGGCCCGGTTGATGCGGAGCTCGGCCTCGGCCGCTGAGCGGTAGCGGGGGTGCACGGCGAGCACGCTGTTCTGGGTGACGCGCCGCTGCCGGGCCGCCAGCCCCAGCGGTCCCGGCACCCGCAGGACCACCTCGGAGATCTCGAAACGACCGCGGCGGCGAGGGCAGATGGTGGTCGACGCCCGGGCCCGGCCGCCGGCGGGCACCCTGAGCTGGGCCCGTCGAGTCCCGGCGGCGAGCGACGGCGCCAGCCCGTCGGCCAGGGCCACGGTGACCGGTCGCCGGCCCGGGTTGGTCACCACCCACACCACTTGGGCTTCGGTGCCGATGGAGACGGCGCCGGGAAGCTCCCGTCGCACCTCCAGCCGGCGGGGATCGGGTGTGCGGACCCAGTCGAGCACCGCCACCAGGACCAGAACGGCATCTGCCACGACCAGGGCGGCGAAGGCCCCGCCCGGGACCACCAGCAGGGGGACGGCCAGGGCCAGGGCGACCAGACCCAGCCGGCGGGTGGGGACGGGCACGGTGCTCCCCTGTTCAGCGCGGGACCGGGACGGCGGCCAGGATGCCGTCGAGCACGCCGTCGGCGGTGGCCCCTTCCAGCTCCAGCTCCGGGCGCAGGAGCAGGCGGTGGCGAAGGGTGGGGCGGGCCAGGGCCTGGACGTCGTCAGGCGTCACGTAGTCCCGGCCCGAGAGCCAGGCCCATGCCTTGGCGGCGCGCAGCAACATGGCGGCGCCCCGCGGCGAGGCACCCAGGCTGAGTGAGGGTGATGCCCGGGTGGCCCGCACGATCGAGACCACGTAGGCCAAGACGGCCTGTTCGCAGCGGATGGTGCCGATCTCGGCCCGGGCGGCGGCCAGCTGGTGGGGCCCGGCCACGGCGGCGATACCGGTGGAGGCCAGGTCGTGGGGATCGAGGCCCCGGTCGTGGCGGGCCAGGATGGCCTGCTCCTCCTCGGCACCCGGGTAGGCAACCAACAGCTTGAACAGGAACCGGTCGAGCTGGGACTCCGGCAGCGGGTAGGTGCCCTCGTAGTCGACCGGGTTCTGGGTGGCGATGACGAGGAAGGGGTCGGGCAGGTCCCGGGGCAAGCCCTCCACCGTGACCTGGCGCTCCTCCATGGCCTCGAGCAGGGCCGCCTGGGTCCGGGGCGGTGTGCGGTTGAGCTCGTCGGCGAGCAGCAGGTTGGTGAAGACCGGACCCGGGCGGAAGCGGAAGGAGGCCGTTCCCGCCCGCTGCTCGAGGATCGACTGGCCGAGGACGTCTGCGGGCATCAGGTCGGGGGTGAACTGGACCCGGCGGCTCTGGACGTCGAGCGCCGCCGCCAAGGCCTTGACCAGCAGGGTCTTGGCCACGCCGGGCACACCCTCGAGGAGCACGTGGCCCTGCACCAGCAGGGCGGTCACCAGCCCGCTGAGCACGTGGTCCTGGCCCACCACGACCTTGGCCACCTCGGGGCGCACGGCCAGGAGTGCGGTCCGGGCCGGAACTCCCGATCCCCGGGCATCAGCCACGGACGACCTCGGCGTGCATGGACTCGACAGCGGCGGTATGGCGCACCAGGTCGTCGGGACCGGAGAGCGGTGGCGGGGTGATGATCGACCGTACCTGCTCGACGGGAAGGCCGGACCGGGCGGCCGCCATCGCCGCCACCTGGCCGGCGGGCGCATCCGCACCCAGGCCGAGGCGCTCGGCCAGCCGCCGCCGCAGGTCGTCGCTGACCAGCCTGGCGGCGTGGTCGTGGTGGCCGCCCTGCTGGAGAAGGTGGCCCCTGGCCACGACCAGCTCGGAGGCCGCCAGGGTCACCACCCGGGGTTCGCTGACCGGCGAGCCCAACCGCCGGGAGCGCCACAGCAGGTAGGCACCGAAGGCCAGAGCCGCCTGGACGAGGGCGGCTTTGACGTTGTCGCTCACCAGGTCGGCCAACCCCACCTGGCCCCCGCGGGGCGCCGAGGTGCCCACCAGCCGTACGGACGTGTTCGACCTGGGGGCCAGCAGGGCGGCGACCAGCACGGCGTTGCCGGGTTCGCCGATGGCCCGGTTGGTGAACAGGCCAGCGCCACCGACGGCCACGACCGCTCCCGATCCCTGCTCGGCCACCGCCACCAGGGCGGCCCCGTCCCGCCGGAAGCACCCCTCGGCGCCCGGCACCGGCCCGAAGCCCACGCTCCCCGCCGGCGGCGACACCTCATCGACCGGGGCCAGCGCCGGGACCTCGCACGTGCTGTCGAAGCGACCCTGCACCGTCGACAACGGGGAACCCTCGACGGGGAACGGGTGCAGGGGCGAGGACGGGTCGGCCACCACCAGGGTCCCGCCGGCGTCGACCCACCGGCCGAGGCCCGCTCGGGCGGCGTCGTCGAGGCCGTCGTCGAGCACGAGCGCCACGTCGTCGCCCGCTACCGGCGCCGAACCACCAATTGCGACACTGGCACCGAGGTCCTGGAGCAACAGCACCAGGGCCCGGGTGCCGAGGGGCCCGGTGGAGGACGGATCGAGAGGGGCGCCGGGCGACGGCGGTGGCCCGACCACCACCACGCCGGCGATGACCACGGCGACCACGGCGGCCCAGGCCAGCACCTGCCGCCGGCGGTCGGGAGTCGCCGGAGCCACTGGCGGGGCGCTGGTGGTCATGACGCCCCGGCACCGGGTGACGCCAGCACCTGCGCCGACAAGGCACCGAGGCGCGCCGCGTCCTTGCGCCCGGCCGGGCGGTCCCCGTACCAGGCGTCCTCGAAGATCGTGGTGGCCTCGTCGAAGGCGAGGGTCGCGGCCGGCGCCGAGTGGCGCAGCTGGCGGCGGTACTCCCCGGCCGTTCGCCCCGGGATCTCCTCCACCAGGCCGCGGTCGGCGAGCTCGGCCACCAGGGCCCGCCACCGGCAGCGCAGGGCCACCCGCCAGGCGCCCGCCGCCTCCGACTCGGCGGCCTCCGCCCGCCAGCCGGCCGCCGTGCGCCCCGCCCCCTGCACCGGGGGTGCCGGGTCCAGGACCGGATCGGGGCGCATCCCGCGGGAGAAGCGCAGGGCCACCACCACGGCGAGGCCGACCAGGACGGCCACCACCAGCCAGGCCACGACCACGCCGGCACCCGTGCCCGTGAGCCCGTCGAGGAGCTGGCCGAGCCGCTCCACGACCGCGTCACGCCCTCGCTCCAGCAGCGAGCGGGGCTCGGGCCGGAACTCGGGCCGGGCCAGGATGCGCTCGATGGCCTCCCGGGCCCGCCCGGCGCCGACCTCGGACTCCACCAGGGCCAAGGTGGCGTCCGGGTCGATCACCGCACCAGCCCGCCGTCGCCCGCTAGGGTCCCGAAAGCTCCGAGGCGATGATCTGCAGGTCGAAGCCCTCGGTGCGGATGCGTAGGTCGAAGTAGATCAAGGTGGCGGCGATGGCCACGATGGGCTCCGACACCAGGGAAGCCAGGATGCCCCCGGCCGCCAGGACGATCCAGCCGTACTCGAGGCCGAGCACCAGCGCCGCCACGCTGGGCACGAAGCCCAGGGCACCGGCCACCAGGGTGGTGATGAGCCCGGCCAGGAGGCTGATCCCGAGCACGGCCCAGAAGCGCCGGCGCACCAGCGACCACGACCGGCGCACCCCCGAGACCGGGCCTAGGCCCTCGACCACGATGGCCGGCGCCACGGCGACCGACAGGGCGGAGACGGCCACCAGTGCGGGTCCGGCCACCAGCAGCCCGAAAGCGGCCCCGATGGCCAGCGTTCCGAGACCGGGGCCGGCCAGCAGGACGGCGATCGCCAGCACGCCCGTGGCCAGGGCGGGGAGGTGGCAGACCAACCAGCCGCCGAGCAGGGCCCAAAAGCGCCTCAGGGTGGCGGCCAGCGCCGGTCCGGCGGGCAGTCGCCGGCCGAGGTAGGACGCCGACACCACCTGGCTGACGGCTCCGGCGACGAAGGGGACCACGAGGAGGCTGACCAGGGTCACCACCACCGTCACCCACAGATCGGTCCCGCCGAGGGGCTGGCTCACCTCCCCGTCGAGGACCGACGGGTCGCCGAAAGCGTCCAGCAGGCCGGCGCCGTCGAGGGTGCGGCGCTGGAGCCACGCCGACACCAGCTGGGTCGGCACGCTGAAGATGGCGACGATGGCCACGATGGTGGCGGCATTGGCCTTGAACAGCTTGAAGACACCGTCGAGGATGTCACCGACGGTCATGGGGTGCAGCGGGAGGGGCCCGGTATGGGCGGCGCCGGCCGGAGGCGGCAGGGGGGACCCGGGCGGGTCGCCGGCCGGCGCCGCCCATAC
>DATMJI010000175.1:0-3961 GCA_035553895.1 Acidimicrobiales bacterium
GCGGCGACCCCCGCCGCTACCGCTCCCGCCGGGAGGAGCGCTTCTGGGAGGACGACACCTGACCGGCGCCGGTGCGGGAGCTGCCCTCAGCGCCCGGTGGAGCCGAAGCCGCCGGTACCCCGGGTGGAGGGAGGCAGGCCCCCGACGGCGCAGAAGCGCACCTCGGCCACCTCCTGGACGAGGAGCTGGGCGATGCGGTCGCCCCGCTCGACCTCGTAGTCCTCGGTGGGATCGAGGTTGACCAGCACCACCTTGACCTCGTCCCGGTAGCCGGCATCGATGAGCCCGGGAGCGTTGAGGCAGGTGACCCCGTGGCGCAGGGCCAAACCGCTGCGGGGCAGCACCAGGGCGGCCCACCCCTCGGGCAGGGCCAGGGCCAACCCGGTGGGCACCACCGCCCGGCCGCCTCCGGCCGCAAGGCGCACCCCCGTCCGGGCCACCAGGTCGGCCCCGGCGTCGCCGCCGTGGGCGTAGCGGGGCAGGGCCAGCTCGGGATCGAGGCGCAGGACCGGAACCTCCAGCACCGGGGGAGGGTAGCGGTCCGGCGCTGGTGGCTGCCGGGAGCCCGGCTCCCAGGCGCCCCCATTAACATCGGCCGGTGCTCGTGTGGATGGACCTGGAGATGACCGGCCTCGACCCTGGCCGGGACGTGATCGTGGAGATCGCCACCTTGATCACCGACGACCAGCTCGACATCGTGGCCGAGGGTCCCGATCTGGTCATCCACCACCCGAACACCGTGCTGGCCTCCATGGGCGACCGGGTCCGGGAGATGCACACCCGCAGCGGGCTGGTGAGGGCCATCGAGGCGTCGACGGTGACCCTGGAGGAGGCGGGCGCGGCCACGCTGGCCTTCCTCACCGAGCACGTGGGCGAGCCCCGGACGGTCCCCCTGTGCGGGAACTCCATCGGCACGGACCGGCGCTTCCTCGCCGCCTACCTGCCGGAGATCGAGGACTACCTCCACTACCGGTCGGTCGACGTGTCCACCCTCAAGGAGCTGGCCCGGCGCTGGTACCCCGACGCCGTGGCCCAGGCGCCCCCCAAGGCCGGCGGCCACCGGGCCCTCGACGACGTCCGGGAGAGCGTCCGGGAGATGCGCTACTACCGCGGCGCCATCTTCAAGGGCCCCGAGGCGGCCGGGGCCGGGTCGCCAGCTCCCGGCCCTTCCAGCGCACCCGACCCCGGATGAGGGTGGCGGCCAGCGACCGGGCGAACACGGCGAGGAAGGCGGCCAGGGCCAGCGGGTAGAGCACGGCGGTGAGGGCGCCGAAGCTGCCCAGGCGGCGCACGTGGACCAGCACCTGGGCGGCGGCGGCGCCGTAGCAGGCGGCGGCCAACGCCGGCGAGGATCCCACCACCACGGCCGGGGCGCACAGGGCGCCCACCCACAGGGCGACCAGGGCGGTGGTCCACCACGGCACGGCCAGGGCGGCGGCGGCGAAGTTCTTGGTGAAGCCCTCGGCCAGCTGCCCGAAGCCTTGCGGGTACATGCGGAACTCCACCGTCCCCCGCCCGCCGTGGATGGTGACCGGCAACCCGCTCTGGCGGTAGCGCCGGGCCAGGGACAAGTCGTCGAGCAGCTCCCGGCCGACGGAGGCGAAGCCTCCGGTGGCCCGGTAGTCGCGCCCGCTGGTCACCAGGCACGGGCCGAAGGCGCCGGTTCGCGGCCGGCCCCGCCGCCCGGGGGCGAAGGCCCCCGTACCCATCATGGACACCACGTTGAACAGGGCCGCCAGGCGCTCCACCGGCCGCCGCACCCGGTGCCACGGTTGCACCGAGTACAGGCCGCCGGAGGCCAGGTGGGCGCCGACCAGGCGCTCCAGCCCACCCTTCGCCAGGCGGGTGTCGGCGTCGAGGAAGACCAGCAGCCGGCCGCTGGCCTGCCCGGCCCCGGTGTGGCAGGCCCAGGACTTGGGGTTCCAGCCTTCGGGCGGATCGGGGGCGGCCAACACCGTGGCGCCGGCGTTGCGGGCGATGGAGGGGGTGGCGTCGCTGGAGTGGTCGTCGACGACGATGAGCTCGTCCGCCGCCGCCAGCTCGCTGCGCAGGGAGCTCAACAGGTGCGGCAGCATCACCGCCTCGTCGCGTGCGGGGACGATCACCGACACGCTCCGGCGCGGCCCGTCCCGGGGGGCGGCGGGCGGGGGCAGGGGCACGTGCCACAGCAGCCACCATCCGGCGACCCAGCCGCCGAGGAAGGCGATGAGGTCCAGGGTCACCGCTCGGAGGGCGCCCCGGTCAGGCGGGCCGACGCCCGCACCTGGCCCCCGGACCGGATCCACACCCACAGCTCGTCACCGTGGCGCCGGCGGGCCAGCGAGACCGCATCGCCGGCCGCTACGGGAGCGCGGAACTCGAGCTCGGCCACCTGCGGCACCAGCGCCTCGGCCGCCAGCGCCTCCTCGGCGGGTATCCACAAGGCGGCGTTGTTGACGTGGCCGAAGGCGTCGAGATCACTGCGGCGCAGCGGCCAGGCCTCGCCGTCGGCGTCGGGTGGCGGTCCCGGGTGGCCCAGGCGGCTGGACGTGGTGCGCCCGCCAGCCGAGGGTCCGTAGACGTCGAGGAAGGCCTGGCCCAGACGGGCCGGCCGGCCCTGTTCGTCCAGGAAGATCCACACGGCGCTGATCTCCACCCTGGCCGATGGGGAGGCCACCGTGGTCCGCCGCTCGCCCCAGCGGGCGCACAGTCCGGCGCAGAAGGTGGTCACGGTGACGGCTTCGCCGAGGGTCGGCCAGGGTCCGGGCACCCAGACCGCCGCCCGGCGCAGCACCCAGGGCGAGGCGGGATCGAAGCCGGCGTCGGTGAGGTCCTCGGTGCCGGCGTCTTGGACCATGCGGGCCAGGGCGTCGAGGCGCAGGCGGCGATCGGGACCGGTGTCGGCGAAGCCGATGCGCCCGGGGGCCGAGAAGCGCCGGCCCCGGCCGGGGAAGTCGACGAACGCCGCCGCGAGCTCCGAGGGGGGGGCCACCGCCCCTACTGTGTCCCACGCCACGTCCCGCCGCCGAACCGGGAGGAGGCCTACGGTGACGGCGTGGGCCGAGCGACCGACGACCCAGCCGACGGGCGGCGCCTGCAACGTTCGTCCACCCTGGCCGGCGTGGGCGACGGCGCCCTGGCCGTGGCCCTGCTCCTGCTGGCCGCCGGGGTGAGCCCCGGCCCCCTGGCGCTCAGCGCGGTGGTGGCCGGCTACCACCTGCCGTGGGCCGTCCTGGCCCTCACCGGCACCGGCGCCTTCACCGCCGCCGATCAGCGCACCCTGCTCGGTCTCGGATCCACGCTGCGGGCGGCAGCCATGGTGGTCGTCGGCGGTCTGGGCCTGGCCGGCCTGGCCACGCCGGGGTTCCTCGTCGTGGTCGCCCTGGTGGCCGGTGGGGGGGCGGCCCTGGCCGATGCCGCCGAGGAGGCGGTCACTGGCTCGGGGATCCTCGCCGGCGCCGGTGACGGGCCCGACCTGCGCCGACCGGCCATGGCCGGGATGGCGGTGGTGGGCCTGCCCCTCGGCGGGCTGGCCTACGAGGTGGCGGCGGCCCTGCCCTTCCTGGTTGACGTCGGCGTCTTCGCCGTCGCCGCCCTGAGCGCCCTCGCCGTGCACCGGCGGCTGCCGGGCGGTGGCGGGCCAGCCGCCCGGCGTGTCGCCGTGGCCGGTCTGGCCCCCGGCACGGGGCCGGTGACCGCCCTGGCCGTGGTCGTCACCTTGGCCACCAGCGCCGTGCTCGGGGTCCTGGCCCTGCTGGCCACCGACGATCTGGGGCTGGGCGCCCCGGCCTTCGGTCTGGTCCTGGCCGGCCTGGCCCTGGCCGGGGTATGCGGGGCGCTGGCCGCACCCACCGCCGGTGCGGTCCTCGGCCTGCGGGGGGGGACGGGCGCCGCCCTGGTGCTCGCCGGTGCCGGCTACGCCGGGGCCGGCTCCCTGGCCGACCCGGCCCGGCCCCTGGTGGGGGTGGCGGCGCTGGGGGTG
>DATMJI010000176.1:0-9914 GCA_035553895.1 Acidimicrobiales bacterium
AAGAACGAAGGGGTTCGGCGATCAGGAGGGAGCCAGGGTGGCCAGGGTGGCCAGGCAGGCGGCGGCCAGCTCCGGGCGGCAGACGAGCACGTCGGGCAGGTAGGGGTCGGGCCGGTTGTAGACCAGCGGGGAGCCGTCGACCCGGCTGACGTGGAGCCCGGCGGCGGCGGCCACCGCCACCGGCGCGGCCGAGTCCCACTCGTACATGCCGCCGGCGTGGACGTAGACGTCGACCTCGCCCCGCACCACCGCCATGGCCTTGGCCCCCGCCGATCCCAGCGGCACCAGCTCGGCCCCCAGGGCCTCGGCCACAGCTGCCGACTCGGCCGGGTTGCGGGTCCGGCTGGTGACCACCCGCAGGCCCCGATCCGGGGGCGGCGGCATGGGGGGCGCCGGCTCGGTGGCCAGCACCACACCCTCGGCGGGCAGGGCAACCGCCCCCACGACGGCCACGCCGGCCACGGCCAGGGCCACGTGCACGGCCCAGTCCCGGCGCCCGGGTTCCCCGAACTCCCGGGTGCCGTCGAGGGGGTCGACGATCCACACCCGCTCGGCGTCGAGGCGGTCCCGGTCGTCGGCCCCCTCCTCCGAGAGCACCGCGTCGCCGGGCCGGGCCGCCCCCAGCCGGGCCACGATGAGCTCGTGGGACCGGCGGTCGCCGCGATCGCGCAGGGCGACCGCGTCGTTCCCCCCGTCCGCCTCCCGCAGGCCCACGAGCAGCCGGCCGGCTTCGGCACTAACCTCGGCAGCGAGGACGTGGTCGTCGGTCCGGTTCGTCACGGCGGTGACGGTACCGGACGGCGGTCGCTGTCCAGCCCGCCCGAGTCCGCATCCCCCTGAGGTTCCCATGACCGCCACCTACCAGCTCTCCCACCTCGGAGCCCTCGAATCCGAGGCCATGTACATCTTCCGGGAAGTGGCCGCCACCTTCGAACGCCCGGTCCTGCTGTTCTCCGGCGGCAAGGACTCGGTGGTGATGCTGCACCTGGCCCGCAAGGCCTTCTGGCCGGCCAAGCTGCCCTTCCCGGTCATGCATGTCGACACCGGTCACAACTTTCCCGAGGTGATGGAGTTCCGGGACGAAACGGTGAGCGAGCTCGATGTGCGCCTGGTGGTGGCCTCGGTGCAGGCCTCCATCGATGCCGGCCGGGTGGTCGACGAGCCCGGGGTGTCCCGCAACCGCCTGCAGACGACCACTCTGCTCGACGCCATCGGCGAGCACCGCTTCGACGCCGCCTTCGGCGGGGCCCGGCGCGACGAGGAGAAGGCCCGGGCCAAGGAGCGGGTGTTCAGCTTTCGCGACGAGTTCGGCCAGTGGGATCCCAAGAACCAGCGCCCCGAGCTGTGGAACCTCTACAACGGTCGCCACCGGCCGGGCGAGCACATCCGGGTCTTCCCCCTGTCCAACTGGACCGAGCTCGACATCTGGCGCTACATCGACGCCGAGTCCATCGAGCTCCCGCCCCTTTACTACGCCCACCACCGCCGGGTCGTGCGGCGGGACAACATGTTGATGTCGCTGTGCGAGTGGATCCAACCGGCGGAGGGAGAAGAGGTTCTCGAGGCCATGGTGCGCTACCGAACGGTCGGCGACGCCACGTGCACGGCGGCCGTGGAGTCGGCGGCCACCACCGCCGCCGAGGTCATCGTCGAGGTGGCGGCCACCCGCATCACCGAGCGGGGCGCCACCCGGGCCGACGACCGCTTCTCCGAGGCGGCCATGGAGGACCGGAAGAAGGAGGGCTACTTCTGATGGAGCTGCTGCGCTTCGCCACCGCCGGGTCGGTGGACGACGGCAAGTCCACCCTCATCGGGCGCCTCCTGTTCGACTCCAAGGCCATCTTCGAGGACCAGCTCGAAGCGGTGGAGCGGGCCTCGCTCCAGCGGGGCGAGGAGACCAACCTGGCCCTGCTGGTCGACGGCCTGCGGGCCGAGCGGGAGCAGGGCATCACCATCGACGTGGCCTACCGCTACTTCGCCACCCCCGCCCGCAGCTTCGTCATCGCCGACACACCGGGCCACGTGCAGTACACCCGCAACATGGTCACCGGGGCGTCGACCGCCGACCTGGCCCTCATCCTCATCGACGCCCGCAACGGCATCGTGGAGCAGAGCCGGCGCCACGCCTTCCTGGCCTCGCTGCTCCAGGTCCCCCACCTGGTGGTGTGCGTGAACAAGATGGACCTGGTCGACTACGACCAGGGGGTCTTCGACGCCATCGTGGCCGAGTTCCGGACCTTTGCCATGCGCCTGGAGGTCTCCGACCTCAGCTTCGTCCCCGTTTCGGCCCTGGTCGGTGACAACGTGGTCCACCGCTCGGCGGCCATGCCGTGGTACGAGGGCTCGTCGCTGCTGCACCACCTCGAGTCGGTCCACATCGCCTCCGACCGCAACCTCATCGACGTCCGCTTCCCCGTGCAGTACGTGATCCGTCCCCGCGACGACAGTCACCACGACTACCGGGGCTACGCCGGCCAGATGGCGGGCGGGGTGCTCAAGCCCGGCGACGACGTGGTGGTGCTGCCCTCGGGATGGCCCACCAAGGTCAAGGCCATCGAGACCTTCGACGGCCCCGTGGGCGAGGCCTTCGCCCCGATGTCGGTCACCGTGCGCCTGGACGACGACCTCGACGTGAGCCGGGGCGACCTCATCTGCCGGCCCCACAACCGGCCCCACGCCGGCCAGGACATCGAGGCCATGGTGTGCTGGCTGCACCCGGCGCCGTTGCGGGTGGGTGGCCGCTACACCATCCAGCACACCAGCCGCTCGGCCCGGGCCGTCGTCAAGGACCTGGCCTACCGACTCGACGTCAACACCCTGCACCGGGACGAGGCCGCCCACGAACTGACCCTCAACGAGATCGGCCGCCTGAGCCTTCGCACCACGGTCCCGCTCTTCTACGACGAGTACCGGCGCAACCGGGCCACCGGCAGCTTCATCCTCGTCGACGAGGCCACCAACGCCACCGTGGCGGGTGGCATGATGCTCGACCCGAGCCAGGTCACCGGCTGAGGTGTCGCTCTCACTCGTTCGCTTCGCTCTCTCCGTCCGGGCGAGCTGGTGGTGCTCCGGGCACCGGGCCAAGCTCGGCACCCTCCGCCCTGACCACCTGCCGAGGCGAACCTAGCTCGCGTGGACCAAGCGGATGCGCTCGGAGGTGACCATCGAGCACCCAGAACGGTGGACGGCGCCGACCGGAACCTGACCTGGCACCCGGGCGAGCTCGAGCGGGCCCGACGCTGGGCCGCGCTGGCCCCGGCCGCCGCCGGGGCCACCATCTGGTTCACCGGGCTGTCGGGCTCGGGGAAGTCGACGGTGGCCGTGGTGGTGGAGCGGCTGCTGGTGGCCTCCGGGCGGCCGGCCTACGTGCTCGACGGGGACAACGTGCGCCACGGCCTCAACGCCGACCTCGGCTTCGGCGACGCCGACCGGGCCGAGAACGTGCGCCGGCTGGGTGAGGTGGCCAAGCTGCTGGCCGACGCCGGACTGGTGGCGCTGGTGCCGGCCATCAGCCCGTTCCGGGCCGGGCGGGCTGCCGTGCGCCAGGCCCATGCCGCCGCCGGCCTGACCTTCGTCGAGGTCCACGTCGACACGCCCCTCGGCGAGTGCGAGCGCCGCGATCCCAAGGGCCTCTACGCCCGGGCCCGGGCCGGCGAGCTGGCCGGCCTCACCGGCGTCGACGGACCCTACGAGGCCCCGGAGGGGGCCGAGCTGGTGCTCACCCCGGCCGACGGCGACGCCGGCGCCCAGGCCGCCCTGGTGGTGGCCGCCCTGGCCCGGACCGAAGGCGCCTGAACCTCCCTCCACCATCCCGATCTGGTGGTAGAAGCGGCGCCGGTCCGGCGCCGCTTCTACCACCAGATCGGAGGAGGAGCGGGGGGGGTCCGGGGGTCCGAGGGCAAGAGGGCGTCCGGTCAGCCCAGCAGGCCGAGGCGGGTGACGGTCTCGGCCTCGTCGGCCAGCTCGGCCACCGATCGGTCGATGCGGACCCGGGAGAAGTCGTCGAGATCGAGTCCCGCCACGATGCGGTACTCGCCCCCGGCGCAGGTGACCGGCATGGAGCACACCAGCCCCGCGGGAACCCCGTAGGACCCGTCCGAGACCACGGCCATCGAGACCCACTCGTCGGCCCGGGTGCCGAGCATCCAGTCCCGGACGTGGTCGACGGCGGCGGCGGCGGCCGAGGCGGCGCTGGAGGTTCCCCGGGCGGCGATGATCTCCGCCCCCCGCCGCTGCACGCCGGGGATGAACTCGTCCTCGACCCATCGCCAGTCCCGGCCCAGGGCCTCCCAGGCTCCGGCGCCGCCCACCCGGGCCCGGAACAGATCGGGGTACTGGGTGGCCGAGTGGTTGCCCCAGATGGTCATGCGGCTGACGTCGCCGACGGGGACGGCTACCTTGGCCGCCAGCTGGGCCGAGGCCCGGTTGTGGTCGAGGCGGGTCATGGCGCTGAAGTGGCGGGGATCGAGGGTCGGGCCCGACCGCTGGGCAATGAGGCAGTTGGTGTTGGCCGGGTTACCCACCACCAGGACCCGCACACCCGGGTCGGCGTGGGCGGCGAGGGCCTGGCCCTGGGTGGTGAAGATGGCGCCGTTGGCCTCCAGCAGCTCCGAGCGCTCCATCCCCTTGGTGCGGGGCCGGGAGCCGACCAGGACGGCGATCTCGGCCCCGTCGAAGGCCACCGCCGGTTCGTCGGAGCAGACCACGCCGGCCAGCAGCGGGAAGGCACAGTCGACCAGCTCCATGGCGACGCCCTGCAGGGCACCCAGCGCCGGGGGGATCTCCAGCAGCCGCAGCTCGACCGGGCGGTCGGCCCCGAGCATGGCCCCGGCGGCGATGCGGAAGACCAGGCTGTAGCCGATCTGGCCGGCGGCTCCGGTGACGGCGACGCGGGCGGGCGCAGGGGTGGGCATCGCCCCAGTCAAGCGGAATCGGGTGGCGGGGCCAGGCCCTCGAGGGGGAGGCGGCGCCGGCCCTGCCGCTTCTGGCCCCAGGGGGTAGCGGTTTCCGGGGGCCTCCTGGGGCCAGAACGGGGAAAGCTCTCAGGCGGCGGCCGCGGCCTCCGCCGGCTCCAGGGCCAGGGCCAGGGCGTGGCGGACGTCGGAGGCGAGGTGCACGGTGATGGCGGCCCGCACCGCCTCGGGGACATCGTCGAGGTCGGCCTCGTTGCGGGCGGGCACGATGACCTCGCTGAGCCCGGCCCGGTGGGCGGCGAGCACCTTCTGCTTGACCCCCCCGATGGGCAGGACCTTGCCCTGGAGGGTGACCTCGCCGGTCATGCCCACCACGTGGCGCACCGGCCGGCCCCCGAGCAGGCTCACCAGGGCGGTGGTGAGGGCCACGCCGGCCGACGGCCCGTCCTTGGGGACGGCTCCGGCGGGCACGTGGAGGTGGAAGCGGCGCCCCTCGAAGCAGCCGGCGTCGAGGCCGAGCTCATCGGCGTGGGAGCGCACGAAGGAGTAGGCGATCTCGGCCGACTCCTTCATGACGTCGCCCAGCTGGCCGGTGAGCGACAGCCCCGTCTCCCCCGCCATGGCGGTGGCCTCGACGAAGAGCACCTCACCGCCGGCCCCGGTCACCGCCAGCCCGGTGGCCACCCCGGCGATCGATGTCCGCTCCGCCACCTCGGAGTGGAAGCGGCGACGACCCAGCAGCCCCCGCAGGGCCCGGGGGTCGACCACCACCGCCCCGGCGTCGCCGCCGCCGCCGCCCTCTCGCTGGCCCACCTCGGCGTTCTGGTGGTCGGGGTGGGCCAGCCCCGCCTCGGTCTGACCACCAGAAGGCGGTGCGGGGGAGGTGGCGACGGTGGTGGCCACCTTGCGCAGGATCCGCCCGAGCTGGCGCTCCAACTCCCGGACCCCGGCCTCCCGGGTGTAGCCGGCAGCCACCTCGGCGATGGCTTCGTCGTCGATGGCCACCTCGCCCTCCCGCAGGCCGCTGCGCTCCAGCAGCCGGGGCAGCAGGTGGTCCCGGGCGATGGCCACCTTCTCCTCGTCGGTGTAGCCGTCGAGGCGCACCAGCTCCATGCGGTCCAGCAGGGGGCCGGGGATGGTCTCGATGACGTTGGCGGTGGCGATGAAGACCACGTCGGAGAGATCGAGGTCGACCTCCAGGTAGTGGTCCCGGAAGGTGTGGTTCTGGGCCGGGTCGAGCACCTCGAGGAGGGCCGAGGACGGGTCGCCCCGCCAGTCGTTGCCCACCTTGTCGACCTCGTCCAGCAAGAGCACCGG
This sequence comes from Acidimicrobiales bacterium, assembly GCA_035553895.1. Classification (GTDB taxonomy): domain Bacteria; phylum Actinomycetota; class Acidimicrobiia; order Acidimicrobiales; family CADCSY01; genus JADDRA01. Next base: position 6,231 of record DATMJI010000176.1, read on the forward strand.
GTTCATGGCGCCGGCCTCGGTGAGGGCCCGCACTACGCGCCCGGGGCGGGCACCGACGTAGGTGCGGCGGTGGCCCCGGATCTCGGCCTCGTCCCGCACCCCGCCCAGGGCCACCCGGGCGAAGGGCCGGCCCATGGCCCGGGCCACCGACTGGCCCAGCGACGTCTTGCCCACGCCCGGGGGGCCGACCAGGGCGAGGATGGCGCCGGTCCCTCGGCCGGCCCGCCCCCCCGACGCCACCTCGCCGTCCGCCCCTGGCGAAGCGTCACGGCCCCGCTCGGCCCGCAGCTTGCGGACGGCCAGCAGCTCGACGATGCGCTCCTTGACGTCGTCGAGACCGGCGTGGTCGGCGTCGAGCACGGCCCGGGCCTCCCCCAGGTCGATGGCGTCGCCGACCCGTACCGACCAGGGCAGCTCGAGGACGGTGTCGAGCCAGGACAGGATCCAGCCGTGCTCGGGGCTCTGGGGCCCGGTGCGCTCCAGCTTCTCCAGCTCCCGCTCGACGGCGGCCACGACCTCTCCGGGAGCGCCCGACTCGGCCAGGCGGGCCCGGTAGCCGGCGATGACGTCGTCGTCGCCCTCCCCCAGCTCGGCCCTGATGGCCTCCAGCTGGCGCCGCAGGACGTGCTCACGCTGGGTCTTGTCGATGCCCTCGGCCACGTCCCGGTTGACCTCGGCCCGCACGGTGACCTCGGCGAGAATCTCCCGCACCCAACCGAGCACCAGCTCCAGGCGCTCCTCCACGTCGAGGGCCTCCAGCACCTCGACCTTGCGGGCCAGGCTCAATTCGGGCAGGTACAAGGAGGTGTCGGCGACCGCCCCGGGATCGGCGATGCCACGCAGACCTTCGGCCAGGCGGGCGGCGCCCCGCTCCTCGAGGATGGCCTCGACCACGGCCCGGTACTCCCGGGCCAGCTCGTGGGCCCGCTCCGTGGCGTGGGCCTCGACGACGGGCTCGGCCGAGACCCACAGGCCCTCACCGGCGCCGCTCACTCCGGCGCCCACCACGGCCCGCTCCTGGCCCCGCACCACCACGGCCTGCAGGCCGTTGGGCAGCTGGCCCACGTCCTCGATCTTGACGACGGTACCGACCCGGGCGTAGCGCCCGTCGATCTGGGGCACGAGCAGGAGCCGGCCGGTGCCGGTCTCGGCCGCCTGGGCCGCCTCCAGCGCCGTGCGGGCCTCGGGGGTCTCCAGCACGATGTTGACGACCATGGCGGGGCCGACCACGCCGCTGGTCAGGGGCAGGACCGGCAGGGTGAGAGTCCGGGTGTCAGGCATACCTGATGTAACGATGATTACACGCTGCCTATTCCTCCCCGTTCTCGGCGCGGTTTCGCCCCCCATACGGGGGCGAAACGCGCCGAGAACGGGGAGGGGCGCGAGGAGCTAGAGGCGCTCGACGATGGCGGCGGCGAACTCGGAGGTCTTGACCGGCGAGACCCCGTCCATGAGCCGGGCGAAGTCGTAGGTGACGATCCCCTCGGCGATGGTGGCCTCCAGGGCCGCCTCGATGTCGGCGGCGGCGTCGAGCCATCCCAGGTGCTCGAACATCAACACGCCCGACAGCAGCAGGGAGCCGGGGTTCACCTTGTCCTGGCCGGCGTAGCGGGGGGCGGTGCCGTGGGTGGCCTCGAAGATGCCGTGGCCGGTGATGCCGTTGATGTTGGCCCCCGGGGCAATGCCGATGCCCCCCACCTGGGCGGCCAGGGCGTCGGAGATGTAGTCACCGTTGAGGTTGGTGGTGGCGATCACGTCGTACTCGTCGGGGCGGGTGAGCACCTGCTGGAGGAAGGCGTCGGCGATGACGTCCTTGACCAGGACGCGCCCACCCGGTTCCCCCTGGCACTCGTCCCAGCCCACGGCCCGGCCCTCGTACTCCTCGGCCACCAGGTCGTAGCCCCAGCTCTTGAAGGCACCTTCGGTGAACTTCATGATGTTTCCCTTGTGCACCAGGGTGACCGAGCGCCGGCCCCGGGCCAGGGCGTAGTCCAGGGCGGCCCGCTGGAGGCGCTTGGAGCCGGTGACCGACACCGGCTTGAGGCCCAGGCCGGAGTCGGCCCGCAGCTCCCAGCCGAGGGCGTCGTGCAGGTAGGCGAGGAGGGCGGCCGCCTCAGGCGTGCCCTCGGCCAGCTCGAAGCCGGCGTAGACGTCCTCGGTGTTCTCCCGGAACACGACCATGTCGACCTTCTCGGGATGGCGCACCGGTGAGGGCACGCCCGGGAACCACCGCACCGGGCGCAGGCACACGTAGAGGTCGAGGATCTGGCGCAGGGCTACGTTGAGGCTGCGGATGCCACCGCCGACCGGTGTGGTGAGCGGCCCCTTGATGCCGACCCGGTAGGTGCGGAAGGCCTCCACCGTCTCGGTGGGCAGCCACTCCCCCACCTCGTGGAACGCCTTGGCCCCGGCCAGCACCTCCCGCCAGGCGACCCGGTGGCCGTGGCGAGCAGCGGCGGCGTCGAGCACGGCGCGAGCGGCGGGCCAGATGTCGACGCCCGTGCCGTCACCCTCGATGTAGGGGACGATGGGCTCGTCAGGCACCACCAGGGCGCCGTCGGGGTCCAGCGTGATCGGTGCAGGGGCCACCGGGAGAGGCTAGCGGTCAGGTCCCGAGGGGCCGAGGCCGAGGTTGGCGTAGATCTCCCTCGTGGCGGTGGAGCGGTTGAGGGTGTAGAAGTGCAGACCCGGCGCCCCCCCGTCGAGGAGCTCCTGGCAGAGGGCGGTGGCCACGTCGACGCCGATGCGGCGGACCTCCTCGGGGCCGCCGGCGGCGTGCAGGCGCTCGGCCAGGTCGGCGGGGAATGCCGCCCCCGAGAGGGCGGCGAAGCGCTCCACCTGGTTGACGTTGGTGACCGGCATCACGCCGGGCACCACCGGGGTCTCGCAGCCCAGCGCCGCCAGCTCGTCGACCATGGCGAAGTAGTCGCCGGCCCGGAAGAAGAACTGGGTGACGCCGAAGTCGGCCGCCGCCAGCTTGGCCGCCAGGTGGCGGCGGTCGCCCTGCCGGTCGGGCGAGCGGGGATGGCACTCGGGGTGGGCGGCCACCCCCACCGAGAACGGGCCACGCTCGCGGACCACCTCGACCAGCTCCAGGGCGTAGCGGAAGTCGCCCCCGGCACCGGCGGCCGGGGCGTCGGCCGGCGGGTCCCCGGCCAGGGCGAGGATGTTCTCCACCCCGGCCTGGCGGTACCCGTCGAGGATCTCCACCAGCTCGGCCCGCCGGTGGCCGACACAGGTGAGATGGGCCATCGGCGTCATGGTCGTCGAGCGCAGGATGTGCACGACGATGTCGCGGGTCCGGGCCCGGGTGCTGCCTCCGGCCCCGTAGGTGACGGAGACGAACGAGGGGGCCAACGGCTCCAGCTCCCCCAGCGCCTTCTCCAGGGCGCGGGCGGCCTCGTCGGTGCGGGGGGGGAAGAACTCGAAGGAGTAGCAACGCCCGGCATCCAACAGGTCGTGGACCTTCGCCATCGACGCACGCTACCGCACGCCCTGCACGGCGATCGGGGCTTCAGCGGCGGGCCGATCCTGCCGATGCAGGAGGGAGAGCTTCGGCGATCGGCGCCGGGCCCAGGGCGCGAGGAGCGACCATGGCATGGTCGATGCACGGCGATCGGCACTACGACGAGGTCCGCGCCCGCTGGGAGAACCCGCCCCCCGGCGGGGGCGACCGCCCCGCCC
>DATMJI010000177.1:0-11495 GCA_035553895.1 Acidimicrobiales bacterium
CCTGGGCGGGCTCGGCGGCGGGGAACCGGGGACGGGACCGCCACCGGCAGGCGGGCCCGCCGAGGTCGCCGAGGCCCTCCGCCGGGCCCTGGCTGACACGACCATCGAGGTTCCCGAGGTCGACCTCGATGGTCGTGTCAGCCAGGGCCCGGCGGAGGGCCTCGGCGACCTCGGCGGGCCCGCCTGCCGGTGGCGGTCCCGTCCCCGGTTCCCCGCCGCCGAGCCCGCCCAGGGCGTCCAGCCGGCACACGAGGGGCCCGGTGCCGAGGCGGGCGAAGACGCTCACCTGGTCCCCCTCGCTCCACCGGACCAGCTCCCGGTTCTGCCCGGGCTCGACTCCGTCGAGTACGGCCCGCAGGGCGTCGGGCATGGACCGGTACTCGGCCTGGGCCACGGGGTCCAGGCTGCCGATCCGGTAGGTGGCCACCTCGAGTACATCTTCTGGGGCCGGTCCCAGATGGTGCTCGACCACGGCGTCGTCGCCCCGCTCGATCAGGGCCGTGACCAGCGCCCCCACCAGCCGACCGGCGCCCGGATGGTCCACCGCGCCGGGCGCCGACAGGAGGGCGCCCAGGACCAGATCGAGATCGCCGGAGCTGACGCCGCCGAAGGGGGCGTCAGCTCCGGCTCCGGTCCCCGGCCCGGGGACCGCCGGCGCTGGCCGGTTCCTAGCCGGCAGCAGGACCGCCGGCGGGGCGCCGGTTCCGGGCCACCATCCAGGCGACCGCGCCGAGGATGGCCACGCCGAAGCCGGCGGCGGCGATGGGCAGCCCTTCGGCCGGGATGGCGGGGATGGGCGGAGTCTGGGCGTTGGGCCCGCAGGTCACCGTGCCGATGCGCAGGTCGAGCACGGGCGAGCCGCCCACGTCGTCCAGCACCGTCAGGTGCAGTGCGGTCACGCTGATCTGGCCAGCACCCGACGAGGTCTGCTCGTTGAGCACGAGCCGCACCAGCGGGTCCAGGTCCACCGCCAGGGCCAGGTCGACCTCGAGGTTCACCGCCGGGTCGCTGGGCAGCGCATCGCTGCCGAGGAGGCCGGCGAGTTGGGCGTCGACCAGGGTCGAGGACCCGGTCGTGGAGCCGTCGGAGCTGGCCGTGCACTCGGCATAGACGGCGTCGGCCGTGATGGTCCCGAGGTCGAGCAGACCGCCGAGGTCCAAGAAGCCGCCCAGGGTGGTACCCAGGAGGTCGCCGAGATCGAGATCGTCGAGGTCGACGACCACGCCGTCGGTGGTCCCGATGGTCTCGGTGCAGTCGCCGGCGTTGCCGAGGGCGATGAGGCCGCCGGGTCCGGTCACCCCGGCACAGGCGGCCGAAGTCCCGTCGTTCGCTGCCGTGGCATCCTGGGCCAGGGCACCGGCGGTCAGCACGTCCTGGGTGGCCAATAGTCCGAGGCCCGGTGTGTTGTCACCGGTCACGACCTCACCGCTGCCGTCGTTACTGGCGTTCACGGTTCCGGTATCGAGCACGGTCGTACCCAGCAGGTCCAGCTGGGCGGCCTGGGCACTGGCTTGGGAGGTGTCGGCCGCAGCCACACCCGAGGTCAAGACGGCGACCGCAGTCGCCACGGTGAAGGCGGCGGCCAGCCGGCGCCCGGTGTACCGGTGCCTACGGGATGGAAACGTCATGGGAGTTCCTTTCGATGGTTGGCAGGGGGTTCGCCATAGCGCGCGGCCGGAACCGGCCGACGGCAGTCGTGCGTCGGTACTCGAACCGTCGCCGGTGGGAGCGGGCGAAGGTGCCGGCCACCAGGTGGGTCGGTACCGCGGTGATCGGTGCTGCAACGGTTGCTGCCGCCGGGCGCGGGACCGGCTGGGGACGGACTGGTGCAGGAAGAGGGGGAACGGGCGAGGGACCAGGAGCGACCCGAGCGGTCTTCTTCCAGTCGTGGCGAGCCCGCACCACCCGGGAGAAGGCCCACCACGTGGCCAGGTAGTGGACGGTCGTGTAGGGCCAGTTGGCCAGGCCCAGGGCCAGGGCCCGGACTCGGCTCAGGCGGCGATCGGTGCAGCGGCGGTAGACCGGGCCCCAGATGGCGAGGGGCCCGATGCCGAAGAGGATGAGCAGGGGGATGATCCCCCAGGCACCGCCGTCGAACCAAGCCAAAGGCCCTCCTGGCGTCGCCAGGGCGTAGTAGCTGAAGAGGGACAGGACCACGACGTACAAGACGCTGCCGACCACCTGGACCCAGGGCAGCAGGAGGAAGTAGGCGATCTCCAACGCGCCCGGCGTGGCGATGTTGCGGGAGCGCAACACCGCACCCAGGTAGCGCCAGCACTGCATGTTGCCCTGGGCCCAGCGGCTGCGCTGGCGGACCAGGCCCCAGAAGCTGGCCAGGCCCTCCTGCTCCACCCAGGTCTCATGGCAGTACTGGGTGCGGTGGCCCACCAGCAGCACGTGCAGTCCGAGCTCGAAGTCCTCCAGCAACGACCCGTGCCAGGGGGTTCCGTAGGTGCGGGCGATCTCCTGGAGCACCGACAGCCGGGTGAACTGCCCGTTGCCCCCCATGCCCACACTGCCGAGGTGGCGCCGCAGCATCTGCTGGGCGGCGATCACCCCGGTGAACTCCACGTCCTGGAGCCGGATGAGCAGCCGTTGGCGCCGGGGCAGACGGAAGCCGGCCGGAGCCGAGCGATCCGAGACCCGTACCTTGATCTGCACGGCGCCCACCGCCGGGTCCCCCAGAAATGACGGCCCGGCGACCATGTCGAGGCAGGCGGGGTCGAGGTGACCGTCGGCGTCGATCACCGCCACCACCGTCCGCTCGGGATCGGCGCCCGCCGGAAGTGCGGCCACGACGGCCCGCCACCCGGCGTTGAGCGCCGGGCCCTTGCCGGTGCGGGCGTCCGGCGCCCGCCGGGTGACCACGTGGACCTGGGGGTACTCGGCCTGCAGCCCGGCGAGCACCGACGCGGTGGCGTCGTCGGAGCCGTCGTCCACGCACCAGATGCCGGCCTCGGGGAACTGGGAGACCAGGCGCCGGACGGTGTCGGCCACCACCGCCTGCTCGTTGAGGCACGGGACGATGAAGTGCCACGCCAGGTTGCCGGCGTCCCCGGGGACCGCCGGGTGGCGCCGGACCATGGGAACGACGATGAGCACGACATAGGCGACGTAGCTGGCCACCAGGAAGAAGGCGGCGGCGTTGACGGCGTCGAGGACGACCGCCCCGGGGCTACCCACCGTCGGGCTCCGGGCGATGGCGGGTCACCACGAACAAGAAGAGGAACACGGCGAGGACGACGCCGACCGTGCTGGCCAAGGTGCCGAGGAGGACGTGGCTGCGCTCGTAGCCGGCCTCGAAGCCCCAGCCTCGCATGGAGGCGGTCACGATCAGCAGCCGCAGCTGGTTCACGGCGAAGAGGGCGGCGGTCACCACCGTCACCGCCGTCACCGCCCGACGGAGGTGGATGCGGCCCACCGCCACCAGGCCGGCGGCCACCACGAAGAAGAACGGCACCAGGAAGGCCACGGAGCAGCCGGGGGTGATGGTGAAGCCGACGCTGCGGCCCTCGAGCTCGAACACCACTGCGCTGCGCAGCGGTTCGGCCTCCACCAGCCCCAGCCCCCGGCCCAGGCCGGCGGAGAGCCACGCCTCGATGCTGCGTACGGTGCTCTGGGCCACGGCGACGGCGATGCCCACCGCCGCCAGGGCACCACCCGCCAGTGCCGGGGCCGGCCCGGGAAGGCGGCCCACCCGCTCGATCGTCGTCGCCGCCACGCCCGCCCGCCCCTGGTTCTGGTGGCTAGTGGTCGGTGGTCGCCGCTCGCCTGGTCACGGACGTGCGCACCAACGCCAGCCCGATGATCAGCAACGCCAGACCGACCACCACCAGGGCGAAGGCGGAGAACCCCGTGGCGGCCAGCGTGCCGCCACCGACCACCCCGACCCCGCCGCTCCTGTACATGACCGACCTCCGCCTTTTCGATAGGCCCCCGCCAGGGCAGCCAGGAAACCCGAGCCGGGTCTGCGGCGCTCGATGTTCCCGCCAGCGGAACTGTAGTGAGTGCGGCCCGGCAGGGAAAGCCGCCCCCACGCCGGGGCCGGGCTCAGCCCTGGGACACCTCCAGGATCGCCGCCCCCAGCCCGATGCAGTCGTTGGTTTGAGAGTGGTCGAACGTGAGGCTGGTCTGGCCGCTGGGAAGGATGGAGGTGACGTCGTAGCGATCGGTGTCCCACAGGTTGCCGATGGGGAACGAGGGTCCCTGCTGGGGGTCGCTCCCGTCCCAGGTGTCCTGCAGCGTCATCGTGGCGGCGCCGGTCAAGGTGAAGGTCTCGCCAGCGTTCGACTGCCCGTCGGGACCGGCCAGGATGAGCGAGGCGGGGGCCCCCACACTGGTGATCCCGCTGAACTCCCGGTGGATGGTCCCGTCGGCATCGGTGTTGGTGTCGTAGGAGAAGTCGCTCAGGACCTGGTTGTTCGATCCTCCGCCGGTGTAGAAGACCACCAGGGTGGCCCCGTCGGTGTAGGGCAGCGTTCCCGCCGGGTCGTCGTCGATCCGGGTGATGCCACGAGGCGGATCGCTGACGACGTAGTCGCCGTTGCCGTTCACCAGCCCGGTCACGTCGGCGGCGTAGCCGATGGTGGCGCTGTCGCTCCAGCACAGGCTCCCTGAGACGGTGGCGGTGACGTCGGCGCTCACCTGCTGGCCCTCGAAGGTGATGGTGTTCGGTGGGGTCGGGCCGTCGTAGAGGACGCCCCAGACGAGGACGGCCCGCCCGACGGTGGCACCGGCGGGGATGCCGGCGAGGGAAATGGTCCCCTGGTCGCGGTTGCGCAGCCCGGTGCCGGCGGCCACGACCCCGCAGGGGTCGCACGCCGAGCTGATGCCCACGGGCACGACGGCCGAAACCGGACCGGCGGTGGGGGCGTTGCCGGCGCTGGCGGTGGCCGTGTTGGTGAGGTCGCCAGCACCGTCGGGTGCCCGCCACCGCAGGGTGACGGCCGCCGAGGACGAGGCGGGGATGTCACCCAGCTCGACCGTGTAGGTGTCACCCGGAGCGGGAGCGCTGGGGGTGCCGGAGGGCGTGCTGGAGACGAACGAGCCCTGGGTGGGCAGGGTGTCGACCACCCGGACGCCGGTGGCCGCCGACGATCCGGTGTTGGTGACGGTGATGGTGAAGTCGAACTCCTGGTTGGGGAAGGCGCCGGTGGGCCCGGTCTTTTGGAGCTCGAGGGTGGTGCTGGCCGGCGGCGTCGTGGTCGAACTGGTGCTGGTGGAGCTGGTCGAGCTCGATGTGGTCGACGAGCTGGTGGTCGACGAGCTGGTGGGGCCCAGGCGCTGCACTCCCACCCGGCCGTCGGCCCGCCGCCCGACGCGGAAGCGGTCGATGTCGATCGGCTCCTGGCAATCGCCGATCTCCACCACGTGGGCCCCGGCGGCGCCGGTCTCCGCCGCGGTGATCTCGAAGGAGAAGGTGAAGCTCGAGAGCCCGGCCTGGCATCCGACCGGGAACTTCTGGAGGCCACCGTGGGTTCCCGGGTGGGTTACCGCCACTCCCTTGATGGTGTCGGGCGCCATCTCGGTGGCGGTGCACGTGACCGTGGTCCCCACCGCCGGGCTCTGGCATGTCAGGTTGGACGTGTCGGGCTCTCCGGAGGCCGACACCGCGGCCAGGCTCATGCCGGCAATGGCCAGCAAGGCGCTCAGGGCCGCCTTGCTCCAACTGGATGCGCACCTTGCCGCCATTGTCGACCTCCGTTCGTCGCTCACCTGTCCCGGGAGCGGCAGAGGTATAGAGCCCTCTGCCCGGAATGTCAAGGCTCGCGGGGAGGGGACGTCCCGGCTAGACGGGCGTCTGCTCGCGGTGCCGTGCGACCAGCTGGTCGCGCCGGTGCAGGCTGTTGCAGATGATCCCGAAGACCACCAGCGAGGACAGGGTGACGATGGCCGGCGGCAGCCGTTCGGAACCAAAGTCCCGCACCATGATGACCGAGATCACCGGGGCGTCCTCGAGGGCCTCGGCCGGGGGCGGGGTCTCGCCGAACTCGATGCACGTGGCCTCGGGCGGGCAGGTCTCACCCTCATTCAGGGTCACGACTTCGACCGCCTCCTGGACCTGGATGATGGCGTGCTGGCTCGGCACCGGGCCGGGGAGACGGGTGGAGAGGGCGTCGGGATCGGGACCACCGATGGCGAAGGCGTTGACGGTGACGTACTCCCCCGTTTCCTCGAAGCGGGCCACCGGGCTCTCCTCACCGGTGAGGGCCTCGTCGGCTGCCGTCTGGGCCTCACCGCGGATGACGTCGCCCTCGGGCAGCTCCCGCCAGTCCGAGAGGTCCCGAGCTTCGGGGAGGGCGGCGGCCGAGGTCTCGGTGGCGGTCGGGCTGGTCAGTACCTCCTGGACCATCCAGGAGGGACCCGGACCGACCAGGCCGATGCCGTATGCCCACCAGGCCATGCCCATGATGGCCATCCAGCCCCAGAAGGCACCGGCGGCCACCAGGAACCCCAGGCGTGCGCCGAGGTCGGTGCCGAGCACGACGTAGACCGACCCGCACAGCACCAGGAAGGACACCAACACCACGAGGATCCCCCGGATGGTGGGGTCCCAGGTGATCTCCAGGGCGAGGGCCACGGCGGTGCTCACGGTGCCTGGCCTCCCTCGGGCGGGGCTGCCTCACCCGGCGGCGAGTCGCCTTCTGGCGGCGCACCACCGGCGGGCGCCGGCGGGGCCGCCGTGGTGGTGGTCGATCCCGGGTCGGGATCCCGTTCGGCGGCCTCGGCCAGCGAGCGCTCATAGTCGACGATGGCCTGGATCTGCTCGGGACTGAGGATCTGGCCGAAGAAGGGCATGTTGCCGTCGCTGAAGCCGCCCACGCCGTACTGCTCGCCGAGCTCGGCCCCGTCGGTGACGAACTCCAAGTGGTCCTCGATGGCGGGGAACTGGTTGGTCGCGTTGTACATGCTCGGGCCGAAGTAGCCGCCACCGGGCAGCTCGGGCTCCCCGTAGGACCACCCCTCGGTGTGGCAGCGGGCGCAGTTGGTGTTGAACAGGGCGGCACCCATGGTGGCCTCCTGGTCGCCGCCCTCCTCCTGCAGCCGGGCCAGCTCGGCTTCGGCGGCCTCGGTGTTCTGCTGCTGGGCCTCCTCGGGGGTGATGGCGATCTGGTGCAGGTACAGGATCAGGTTGTCGATCTGCTGGTCGTTGAGGGGACCGCCACCCTCGAGGCCCCAGGCGGGCATGGGGGAGAAGGGTCGGCCGTAGACGAGGACCTTCTCGATCTGCTCGTCGGTCATGCGCAGGGTGACGTCGTTGAGCGAGGGCGCCTTCCACTGGACCTGGCGCAGGTCACCGGTGACCGGGTCGGAGAGGGTGTAGTCGACCACCCCGCCGAGGCCCTCGAGACCGCCATGGCAGCCGGCGCAGTTGAACCCCCCTTCGGACGTGGGGGAGAACAGCGCCCCGCCGCCGATGGGCTGGCCGTGGATGAAGAAGACGCCGCCCAGGCGTTCCTCGAAGTCATCCACGGCGCCGGCCTGGCGGCCCGGCTCGGCCAGCCAGTACAGCGGGAGGCCGACGCCACAGATGGTCAGCGCCACCAGGCCCCAGGTGAGGGCCCGTTCCAGCCGGGGACCCTCGAGGGCGTCGTCGTCGAGGTAGGGCTTGCGGTTGGGCGCCAGCTCGATCTCGGCGCCGACCTCGGGCTTGGCCCGCCGCACGTTGGCGAGGAGGTACAGGCCCCACCCGGCCACGATGGCCAGGGCGATGGCGACGGCGATGGCTTGTTGAGTGGACACGGTGTCGAGATCGTTCCTAGTGCTCGCTCGAGCCGCCGACGCAGTTGGGGCCCTCGGCTTCCTGGCCGGTGGTGTTGGTGCCGATGGGCGGGCCGTCGACGACGGTGCCGGTATCGACCGAGACGGTGCCGCCCACCACCTCGACGGGGAAGCTGTCCATGCCCCGGGGGGCGGGCCCACCCTTCTTCTGGCCCACCCGGTTGTACTGCGATCCGTGGCAGGGGCACTCGAACCACTGCGAGGTGAGGCACCACGGCACCCGGCAGCCCAGGTGGGGGCACTTCTGGTACAAGGCGATGACACCCGCCTCCATGCCCGGGATGACGCTGGGGGGATACACCCGCTGGGCCGCATCCACGGCGTCGGCCGGATAGGGGTTCAGGTAGAAGCGCCCCTCGGGGACGTAGAACGGCTCGCGGGTGTCCTTGATGGTGGCGAGGATGTCGTCGAGGGTGCCGACGCGGATGACCGAGCCGAACCCGCCGCTGAGGGTGGGCCACAAGAAGGCGATGCACGAGGCACCGAAGCCGGTGATGGCGAAGCCCATCATGCCCACGGTGGAGCGGTTGAGGAACTGGCGGCGGGTGACGCCGATGGCGTCCTCGTCGGGCGGAACGTAGGCCGCCGGCGGCGCCGACTCGGCCCGGGCCAGCTCGGTGCCCCCCGACGTGCGGGCCAGCACGGCCGCCCGCTCGACCTCCCGGCCCCGGGAGCGCCAGCGGGTGTCGTCGTCGCCCGCCTGCTCACCCCCGCTGGTGCGGTCCTGGTCGCGGCGCCGGGCGGTGGTGAACAGCACCAGTGCCGCCAGCGCCACCAGCACCGGGATGGCGATGGTCAGTATCGTCGTGCCTTCCATCAGTACGCCCGCCTCCTACAGATCGAAGTACACGCCGTCGACCCAGGGAAAGGTGAAGTTGAACCCGGGGCCCCGGAAGAACGAGCCGATGATCACCAGCACCGCCCAGAACATGCAGAAGATGGTGAACAACGAGATGGCGAACTTGCGGTCCTCCGGCCGGGGCGAGGGGTTCCTGTCGGTATAGGGGGCGAGGATGAGGGCGAAGATGCCCATGCCGGGGATGGTCACCCCCGCCACCATCGGGTGGAACATGGTCAACAGCTCCTGGAGGCCGAGGAAGTACCACGGCGCCTTGGAGGGGTTGGGGGTGAGGTTGAAGTTGGCCAGGCTGAGCAGCGGGGCGTTGACCACCGCCGAGAACACCAGCAGGAAGGCGGTGACCACCAGGGCGGCCACGAACTCGCCCACCAGCAGGTGGGGCCAGGTGTGGACCTTGTCCACGGGCTTGGCCTTGACGTCTTGGATGGAGCCCGCCTTGACCACGGTGAGCAGGCGCTGGGTGTGGCCCTCGGGACCGGTGGCGAGCGGCGGGGGCTGGGCGGCACCGGGCACGGCCACGCCGGCCCCGGGGCGCTCGGCCGTGGCCACACCCCCACCCTCGCCGCCGGCCCCGCCGCCGCCTGCGGCCGAGCGGGCCGCCTGGGACCGGGCCAGCAGGTGGGCCGGGATCTTGCCGGCGTCGTCGCCCCCCCCGGCGGGAGCAGCGTCGCCGCCATCGCCCCCACCGCCGGGCGCGCCACCGCCCGACTTGGCCGCCGCCTTGGCTCTGGCCTCTTCGGCTCGCTTGCGCAGGTGCTCGGGGATCTCGGTCATCAGCCGCCTCCTTTGGCCTACAGCGGGCCCGAGATGCCGCCGTCCTTGCGCACCCGCCAGAAGTGCACGGCGAGGAAGAGCACGAGGACGAAGGGAAGCATCAGGACATGAAGCACGTACCAGCGCAGCAAGGTGTCGGTGCCGATCTCCACCCCGCCGAGCAGGACGAAGCGGACCTGGTCGCCGAACACCGGGGTGTAGCCCATCATGTTCGTGCCCACCGTGACCGCCCACAGGGCCAGCTGGTCCCAGGGCAGCAGGTAGCCGGTGAACGACAGCAGCAGGGTCAAAGTGAGCAGGATGACGCCGATGACCCAGTTGAACTCCCGGGGCGGCTTGTAGGCCCCGTGGTAGAACACCCGAGCCATGTGCAAGAACACCGTCAGCACCATGAGGTGGGCGCCCCAGCGGTGCATGTTGCGCACGAGGAGGCCGAAGGTGACCGAGGTGTGGAGGGTCTCGATGTCGGTCCAGGCCTGGGCTGCCGTGGGCCGGTAGAAGAACATCAAGAAGATGCCCGTCACCGTGAGCAGGATGAACAAGAAGAACGACAGCCCGCCCAGGCACAGCGTGTAGCTGACCTTGACGGCGTGGCGCTTGACCTTGACCGGGTGCAGGTGGTACAGCACCGAGTTCATGATCACGTAGGACCGGTTCCTCGGGCTGTCGGTGTAGCCCTTGCGGAAGATGGATCCGGGCCGGAAGATCGAGTTCCAGGCCTGCGAGGCCTGCATGGCCTCGACCCGCTCGCTGAGCTTCTCCGAGAAGCCTTTGTGGCCGCCCCCCTGCACGGTCCGGGCCATCAGAAGCGCATCCCGTAGGCGTAGCCGTAGTTGTTGTCCCGCTGGTGCTGGTCGCCGTCGCGGGCCGACACCCCGGCCTTGCCGAGCACGATGACCCCGGTGGGACAGCGGTCGACGCACAGGGCGCAGCGGGTGCAGATGTCCTCGTCGACCACGAAGATCACGTGGTCGTCGGGATCGACGCCCGGCTGGATGGTGTTGGTCCCCTCGGCGACGGAATCGGTCGACAGCATGTGGATGCACTTCCAGGGGCAGATGTCCACGCAGCCCTCGCACATGATGCACTCGGCCTGGTCGATGTGGAGGAACTGCTTGGGCTTCACCGACTTCGACAGAGCCTCCGGGGCGATCTCCTGGAGGACGTAGTCGCCCGAGAAGGCGGGCATCGGTGGGTTGGCATCGGTCTTGGCCATGAGATCAGCCCTCTTGGGTCAACTTGACGAGTGGACGGCCGAACGGCGAGGTCTCCAGCTCCTTGCGCCTGGGCGCCTTGGGCTTGTCCCGGTCCTGCCAGCGCTTCCAGACGACGACCTGGGCGACCAGGAAGCCGCCGTAGATGATGCTGACGATGATGTCACGCAGTACCAGGTAGGTCAGCTCGAAGGGCAAGACGGTCGCGAGGAGCTTTCCGGGCCCGAGCAGCAGGCGGTCGGGCCGCCAGCTGAGCTCGTTGTCGGCCCAGGTGAGCCACTGGTGGGGAACGACACCGTAGGCCATGAAGAGGAGGAAGAACACCAAGGTGGCGGCGGCCATGGCCTCGCCCCAGCTGAGTGGCGTCCCGACCGGGCGGCGCTCGGCGTAGCGCATGGCCAGGACCATCGGCACGATGGTCACCAGCAGCGATATGACGAAAGCGATCACCTGCGGCCGCTCCTCCCTCCTCGTGAAAGCCGTCACAATTCTACGTCGCCGGTCCCCGATACGGCTACCACCACGGCATCCGGCGCGCTCTGGTCTACCACCGCCGTCGCGGCAGTGGCACATCGCCGGCACCCCGCCAGGGTCTGCTCGCCAGCCCCGCCAACTTGGCCCTGGGCCGGCGGGCGACCCTAGGCTGGCGGCCGTGGACGTGGAGGTCATCCAGCAGGAGAGGTCGAGCCGGTGACCGAGGTTCCCGAGCACCTGCTGCAGCGTTCCCGGGAGCGGCGGGCCGCCCTCGGCCTCGGCGGCGGCGACGCCCCGCCCAGCCCGGGCGAGGCGGCCCCGGCCTCGGCCTCGGCAGCGGCCTCGACCCCGGCGCCGGTGGCCCCGGCCCAGGCCCCGGTGCCCGCCGAGCC
>DATMJI010000178.1:0-13416 GCA_035553895.1 Acidimicrobiales bacterium
GGTGGCGGCTACGGCAGGTCCCGGCGCAGGTCGACGGTGGGCCGGCATGCGACCACGGCCTCGTCGGTCCACCCGAGGTGGCGCCAGAACCCGGCGGCCGGGGCCGGGGAGCGGACCCGGACCAGCCGGCACCCCCGCTCGGCCACGGCGGCGACGAAGGCGGCCACCAGATGGCGGCCGATGCCCTCGCCCCGGTGGGCGGCGGCCACGATGAGATCGGCGACCTCGCCACCCTCGCTGTCGATCCGCCCCTCGATGGCCCCCACCACCTGGCCGTCCCTCCGCCCGGTGACGGCCAGGCCCTCCCCCGGCGAGGGTGGCTCGCTCCCCAGGGCGGCCCACTCGCCGTCCCGGAAACGCCCGGCCAGCGGGTCGAGCTGGCCGGAGGTGGCCAGCTCCAGGGCCAGGCCGCCTCGCCCGACCACGGCCGGAGGCCCGAGGTGGGCGTCGGCCACCGGCCGCCACACCCGCTGCCCCCCCTCGTCCCGTCGCTCCTGCAGCAGGTGCACCCGCTCGACGACGACCTCGGCCCGGTACCCGGCCAGGGCCTCGGTGGCAGCAACGAGCCGGGGGGGCTCCCCGCTGTCGACCACGGTGACATGGGGGTGGAAGGGCCATGTCAGCGAGCGGGCCAGGGGCTCGGCGAACACGGCATCGCGCAGGCGGCGGAGGGCCTCGACGTCCCCGCCGACGGCCAGGTACAGCACCGGGTTGGCAGGCAGGAAGGTGGTCGGCGGGCCCAGGGTGACGGCGAAGGACGGGACCTGGGCGGCGGCGCCCCGCAGCACGGCCAGGGCGTCCTCCAGGCGGTCCTCGGCCACGTTGACCGGTGGGACCAGGGTGAGGTGGGGGGCGATGCGCCCCCAGGCCGGATCACCGCAGGCCCGGCGCAGGACGTCGACCTCGCCCGCCACCGGCTCCGGCACCACCACGGCGACACCGAGGCGCAGGCGGGGCACCAGCCGATCTTGCCACCCCGATCACCCGGGGCCAGCACCCCCCTCGTTCCTTGCGGCTGAGGGGGAGGGAGGGGCCGATCAGCCCCCGGAGAGCTCGACCCGGAGGCGGGCCCGGTCGGCGGCGGCCCGAGCGTCCTGGCGGGCGTCGTCGTCGTCGGCCGCCTGGGACCGGGCCTCCTCGGCCCGGCGCAGGGCGTCCTCGGCCCGGCCGGTGTCGATGTCGTCCACCAGTTCGGCCGCGTCGGAGAGGACGGTGACCCGGTCGTCCGTCACCTCCACGAAACCCTCGTGGACGGCCGCCACCACGTCGTCGCCCTCGCTGGTGCGGATGGTGACGGCCCCGATGCCGAGGCTGCCGATGAAGGGGGCGTGGCCGGTCATGAAAGCAATCTCGCCGTCGGTGGTGCGGGCGATCACCATGTCGGCCTCGCCGCTGTAGAGGATCTTCTCGGGCGAGACCAGCTCCACCTGCAGGGTCACCGCTCAGCTCTCCTGCTGGAGCTTCTTGGCCTTCTCCCGGGCGGAGTCGGCGCCACCCACGTTGAGGAAGGCCTGCTCGGGGAGGTCGTCGAGGTCGCCGTTGACCAGGGCCTCGAAAGACTCCACCGTCTCCTCCACCGGGGTGGTGACCCCGGGCAGGCCGGTGAAGGTCTCGGCCACATACATGGGCTGGGAGAGGAAGCGCTGGACCTTGCGGGCCCGGGCCACGGTGAGGCGGTCCTCCTCGGCCAGCTCGTCGATGCCGAGGATGGCGATGATGTCCTGGAGCTCCTTGTAGCGCTGGAGGACCTCCTGGACCCGCCGGGCCACCCGATAATGGCGCTCCCCCACCACCTCGGGGGCGAGGATGGTCGACGTCGAGGCCAGGGGGTCGACGGCCGGGTAGATGCCCTGGGAGGCGATGTCGCGGGACAGCTCGGTGGTGCCGTCGAAGTGGGTGAAGCTGGTGAACGGAGCCGGGTCGGTGTAGTCGTCGGCGGGCACGTACACCGCCTGCAGCGAGGTGATGGAGCGCCCCCGGGTGGAGGTGATGCGCTCCTGCAGCTCGCCCATCTCGTCGGCCAGGGTGGGCTGGTAGCCCACCGCCGACGGCATGCGCCCGAGCAGGGTGGAGACCTCGGAGCCGGCCTGGACGAAGCGGAAGATGTTGTCCACGAACAGCAGCACGTCCTGCTGCTTGACGTCGCGGAAGTACTCGGCCATGGTCAGCGCCGCCAGCGCCACCCGCAGGCGCACGCCGGGCGGCTCGTCCATCTGGCCGAAGACCAGGGCCGCCTTCTCCAGCACACCGGATTCACCCATCTCGAGGAGCAGGTCGGTGCCCTCCCGGGTGCGCTCCCCCACGCCGGCGAACACGGAGACGCCGCCGTGCTCCTGGGCGACCCGGCGGATCATCTCGGTGATAAGGACCGTCTTGCCCACCCCAGCGCCGCCGAAGAGGCCGATCTTTCCGCCCTGGACGTAGGGCGTGAGCAGGTCAATGACCTTGATGCCGGTCTCGAACATCTCCCGCTTGGGCTCGAGGGCGTCGAAGGGCGGAGGCTGGCGGTGGATCTCCCAGTGGTCCTCGGGCTCACCGATGGAGTCGGTGTCGAGGGGCTGGCCCAAGACGTTGAACACGTGCCCGAGGGTGGCGTCGCCCACCGGCACGCTGAGGCCCCGGCCGGTGTTGCGAACGGCCGTGCCCCGGACCATGCCGTCGGTGGGCTGCATGCAGATGGCCCGCACCTGGTTGTCGCCGATCTGTTGGGCCACCTCCCCGGTCACGGTGACCTCGGTGCCGTCGAGGGTCAGGGTCATCTCCACGGCGTGGTGGATCTCGGGGAGGCAATCCGGCGGGAACTCGACGTCGACCACCGGTCCGGCGATGGCGACGACCCGGCCCTCCTTGCGGGCCTGGTCGGACTTGGGCTCTTCGGTCATCGTCATGGTCGCTCCTCTGGGGTGTTGCGGGGCGGTCTCGTTCAGCTCTTGGCCATGGCTTCGGCCCCGCCCACGATCTCCATGATCTCGCTGGTGATGGAGTCCTGGCGGGCCCGGTTCATGGCCCGGCTGAGCTTGGTCTCGAGCTCCTCGGCGTTGTCGGTGGCCGACTTCATGGCCCGCTGGCGGGCGGCGTGCTCGGAGGCGGCGGCGTCGAGCAGGGCGGCGAAGAGGCGGGCCTCGACGTAGCGGGGCAGCAGGCGGTCGAAGATCGCCTCGGGCGACGGCTCGTACTCGTAGTCGGCGGTGAGGCCTTCGCCCTCGGGTGCGGGCACCGCTTGGAGGGGCATGAAGCGGCGCACCACCACCCTCTGGGAGGCCGCTGACAGGAAGCGGGTGTAGACCAGGCGCACCTGGTCGACGTCGCCGTCGATGAAGGCCTCGGTGACCATGTCGGCCACCTTGCGGGCGTCCTCGTAGCGGGGGGTGTCGCTCATGTCGGAGAAGGAGGCGTCGATGCGGTAGTTGCGGAAGGAGAAGTAGCTGGCCGCCTTCTTGCCGATGAGCACCAGGGAGTAGTCAACTCCGTCGTGCTGGGCTCCCTGCAGATCGCGCTCGGCGGCCCGGATCACCGACGTGTTGTAGGCGCCGGCCAGCCCCCGGTCGGAGGTGATGACCACGAAGGCCACCTTGTCGACCGACTCGGCCTGGCGCAGCAGCGGGTGGTCCTTGCCCGCCCCCGCCTGGGACAGGTGCTGGATGACCTCGGTGATCTGCTCGGCGTAGGGCCGCGCCGCCTGGGCCCGCTGCTGGGCCTTGACCACCCGGGTGGCGGCGATGAGCTCCATGGCCCGGGTGATCTTCTTGGTCGACTGGATGCTGCGGACCCGGCGCTTGAGGGCCCGCTCCTGACCTCCGGCCACGGCCTAGCCCCCCCCGCTTCCCCCGTTCTGGCCCCATAGGTGGTCGCCAAAACGACCACTTGTGGGGCCAGAACGGAGAGCGGTCACTCCCGCTCCCGTTCGATCTCGTCCTCGGGGAGGATGCCCTCGCCCCGACCCCCGGCCCGGCGGGCCTGCTCGTCGCCCTGGTCGGCGGCCTCGGGCTCGGCGCCGTCGGCCTCGCTGGAGCGGAACTGCTCGGCGAAAGCCTGGATGCCTCCCTTGAAGGCGTCCTCGTCGGGAATCTTGCCCTCCTTGGCCACCGCATCGAGGATGTCGGAGTGGCGGGTGTGGAACCACTCGATGAGCTCGGCCTCGAAGCGCACGACGTCGCCCACCGGGATGGCGTCGAGGAAGCCCCGGGTGCCGGCGTAGAGCGAGACCACCTGGTCGGCCACCGGCATGGGCGAGTTGAGCCCCTGCTTGAGCAGCTCGGTGAGGCGGTAGCCCCGGTCGAGCTGGGCCTGGGAAACCTTGTCCAGCTCGGAGCCGAAGGCGGCGAAGGCCTCCAGCTCCCGGAACTGGGCCAGGTCGCCCTTGAGGGTGCCGGTGGCCGTCTTCATGGCCTTGACCTGGGCGGCCGATCCCACTCGTGACACCGAGATGCCCACGTCGATGGCCGGGCGCACGCCCGACTTGAACAGGTCGTCCTGGAGGTAGACCTGGCCGTCGGTGATGGAGATCACGTTGGTGGGGATGTAGGCCGACACGTCGCCCGCCTTGGTCTCGATCACCGGCAGGGCGGTGAGCGAGCCGCCCCCCTTCTCGTCGGAGAGCTTGGCCGCCCGCTCCAGCAGGCGGCTGTGGAGGTAGAACACGTCGCCCGGGTAGGCCTCGCGCCCCGGTGGCCGGCGCAGCAGCAGCGAGACCTGGCGGTAGGCCTCGGCCTGCTTGGACAAGTCGTCGTAGACGATGAGGGCGTGCTCGCCGTTGTCCATCCAGTGCTGGCCCATGGCGCAACCGGCGTAGGGGGCCAGGTACTTGAACGGTGCCGGGTCCGACGCCGGGGCCATGACCACCACGGTGTACTCCAGGGCGCCGTGCTCCTCGAGGGTCGCCACGGCCTGGGCCACGGTGGTGGCCTTCTGGCCGATGCCCACGTAGACGCACTTCACCCCCAGGCCCTTCTGGTTGATGATGGTGTCGATGGCGATGGTGGTCTTGCCCGTCTTGCGGTCGCCGATGATCAGCTCCCGCTGACCCCGCCCGATGGGGGTCATGGAGTCGATGGCCTTGATGCCCGTCTGGAGGGGCTCGTGCACGGGCTGGCGGCCGGTGATGCCCGGGGCCTGGACCTCCATACGCCGGGTGTGCTCCGTGCGCAACGGCCCCTTGCCGTCGATGGGCTGGCCGAGGGAGTCGACCACCCGGCCCAGTAGGGCGTCGCCCACCGTCACCTGGAGGATGTTGCCGGTGGCCTTGACCGCCTGGCCCTCCTCGATGTGGCCGGCCTCGCCCAGGATGACGGCGCCGATGGACGCCTCCTCCAGGTTGAGGGCCAGGCCCAGCGTGCCGTCCTCGAACTCGAGGAGCTCGTTGACGGCCACGCCCGGCAGCCCGCTCACCCGGGCGATGCCGTCGCCCACCTCGGTGACCCGCCCTACCTGGGCCGTCTCCGTCGAGGGGCTGTAGCCCTCCAGGTGCTTGCGCAGCGCTGCGGTGATCTCGTCGGGGTTGATGGTGAGCTCTGCCACGTCAGATCTTCCTTCCCTTGCTGCCGGAACCCGGCAGGCTTACCTGATCGTCTCTCGGAGCTGGTCGAGCTTGGTGCGGACGCTGCCGTCGATGACGGTGTCGCCCACCTGGGCCACCAGGCCCCCCAGCACCGACGGGTCGACGATGACCTTGACCTCGACCTGCTTCCCGGTAGCCGAGCGCAAGGCCTCGGCCAGGCGGGAACGCTGGTCGTCGTCGAGGGGAACGGCCGAGCGCACCTCGGCCACCTCGCGGTCGTGGGCGGCGGCCGCCCGGCGCACCAGGGCGTCGATGATCTCGGGCAGCTGGCGGGCCCGGCCGCCTCCCACCACCAGGGCCACCAGGTTGGCGGTGACCGGAGACGCCCGGCTGCCCAGGAGCTCGGCCACCACGGCCCGCCGGCGCTCGACGGGCACGGTCTCGTCGGTGAGGGTGGCCCGCAGCTCGTCGTTGCCCTCCACCAGGCGCCCGAAGCGGAACAGCTCGTCCTCCACCTCGTCGAGGGAGCCCTCGACCCGGGCCACCTCGAACAGGGCGGTGGCGTAACCGTCGATGCGCTCGTCGGGGGCGTCGGCCATCAGCCGGTGGTCCCCGACGACCGGCCACCGCCGCTGGCCCCGACGGTGTTGATGTAGTTCTCGATGAGGCGCATGCTGGCGTCGCGGTCGAGGCTCGACTCCACCACCCGCTCGGCCATGTCGACGGCGAGGGTCGCCACCTGGGACTGCAGCTCGGACATGACCCGGTCCCGCTCGGCCTCGATCTGCTCGGCGTTGCGCCGGCGGGCCTCGGTGGCCTCGGACTCGGCCTTGGCCATGAGGTCGCGCTTGACCCCGTCGGCGCTCTGGCGGGCCTCGTCGATGATGCGCCCAGACTCGGCCTTGGCGTCGGCCAGCTGGCGCTGGTACTCGGCCAGCACGCCGGCCGCCTCGGTTCGGGCCTGCTCGGCTTCGTCGAGGCTGTTGCGGATCTTGTCGCTGCGGTCGGCCATCGCCTGCCGGAGGGCGGGGAAGGCGAAGCGGTTCAGCAGCAAGAGCAGGACGATGAACGACGCCGCTCCCCAGATGAGCTCGTTGAGCACGGGCAGGATGGGGTTGGGCGCCTCCTGGCAGTCGTCGATCTCGCCCCCGCCCTCGAGGATCTCGATGCACTCCTCGGCCGCGTGGCTGATCTCCTCGCCCCCCTCCCCGCCGCCCTCGGCCGCATGAGCGGTGCCGGGCGCCAGGGCCAGGGCCACGGCCACGGCCACGGCCAAGACGGTCACGATCCTGCGGTTGCGCACGGCGGACCTCCTAACCGGCGACGATGAACGAGAGCACGAAGCCGAACAGGGCCAGGGCCTCGGTGAAGGCGATGCCGAGGAACATGGTCGTGCGGACCATGCCGGCCGACTCGGGCTGGCGGGCCATGGCGGTGATGGCGTTGCCGACCACGATGCCGATGCCGATGCCCGGACCGATGGCAGCGGCGCCGTAGACGATGCCTCGCCCGACGGCGGTGAGGCCCTCGGCGAGCTCCCCCGGCTCCTGCTGGGCCAGGACTTGGAGCAGTTCCACTGTGTTCCTCCTAGTGCTCGGGGTGCATCGCACCACCGATGTAGACGGCGGTCAGGATGGTGAAGATGAAGGCCTGCAGCACGGCCACCAGGACCTCGAAGCCGGTGAGGGCCACGAGAAGGCCGAACGACACGGGCCAGATGGCCAGAGACGGCCCGACGGTGAACAGCGCGGCGGTGATGACGATGAAGCTCACCAGCAGCAGGTGGCCGGCCAGCATGTTGGCGAAGAGTCGTACGGACAGCGAGAGCGGCCGCACGATGAAGGTGGAGACGAACTCGATGGGGGTGACCAGGATGTACAGGGCCTTGGGCACACCCGGCGGGAAGCACACCGACTTGAGATAGCCGAAGAACCCCTGCTTGAGCACCCCCATGAAGTTGAAGATGACCCAGACGAGGACGGCCATGTAGGCCGGCAGGGCGATGCGGGCGTTCACCGGCATCTGGGCCACGGGGATGACCTCCCAGATGTTGGTGACGAAGATGAAGCAGAACATCATCACCAGGAAGGGCATGAACTTGAGGCCCTCGGGGCCCATGGTCTGGAGCACGATGCCGTCACGCACGAAGTCCCAGATGGCCTCGGCGAAGTTCTGGGCGCCCTGGGGCACCAGCCGGCGGGCCCTGCCGGCCACCATGAACAAACCGAAGATCAGGGCCACCGAGATCCACATCAAGATGACGACCTTGTTGACGGCCAGCGGACCGTCTCCCCCGAAGATCGACGGCCACTCGGTGACGTGGCTGACGGGGGGGAACTCGAGGGCCAAAGGCAGCATCGACGGACTCAACCCTTCTCGGGACGGGGCTTGAGGCCCGGGAAGGCCAGGGACAGCGAGACGTAGCGGGCTTCCCAGATGAGCAGGCCCAGGTGGGTGGCCACCAGGGTGAGCCCGAGCGGCACCATCTCCACCCACGCCGCGTCACGCACGGCCATGATGGCGAGGGTGATGGCACCGAGGCGCAGCAGATAGCCGCCCAGCACGGTGCCCATCAGCACGCCGACGGAGATCTTGGCCGCCCACGCCATCAAGGCGGCGGCCACCAGGAAGTTCACCACCACCAGGGCCACGGCGTAGGCCGACGAGGCCGCTCCGGCCGCGCCCCAGGCCACGCCGCTGAGCACGATCAGCACCGGGGCGACGGGCAGGGCCCGGCGGACCAGGTCGTGGGCGATCTCGGTCTCGGGGGCTCGCCCGGCACGGGCGGCGACGGGGAGGCTGAGGCTGCTCACGCGCCACCGGCGGGGACACGAGCGGGCCGGGCCGGGCGCTTGGTCCTCATCTCGGCCTCCAGGCGCTCCATGTCGGCCCGGTAGGCGACGCAGAGCTTCCACACCACGTAGCCGAGGCAAAAACCGGCCAGCACGGCGGCGAACAGCGCACCGGTGCCCAGCCACAGATCGAGGCGGTGGCCGAGGTAGCCGAAGATGAGCGGGGTGGCGACCAGCTCGATGGCCCGGCTGAAGGCGTCACTGGCGCCGTTGTAGATCCTGCTCCGCTCTCGCGGGTCCACTGTGGTCATACCCCTGACTGGCCCAGCCGCGCTTGTGAACGTTTGATCAATGTACGGGAACGCTGGAAGGCCCGGCAAATCCCTCGTCCCTCCGCACCGGGCGCCCCGACCTTAGTGCGCCCCCTCACCGGAGGGCGAACGCTCGCTGCGGTCGGACGCGGAGCCGTCCCCCCCGGCACCGTCGGCTCCGAGCTCGAGGGCGAGCTGCTCGCCTCCGTTGGCCCGGGCCCGGCGGGCCTGGGGGTGGAACAGGGTGTAGAGGGCCACGCCGAGGGCGGCCACCCCGAAGGGCACGACGGCGTTGCCGCGATCGGTGTAGGCCGGGTAGAGCACGAAGCCCGACAGCAGCGCCGTCCAGACCCACAGGATGGCCACCGAGCGACGTTGCCCGTGCCCCAGGCGCATCAGCCGGTGGTGAAGGTGATCCTTGTCGGCCGTGGCCAGGCCGGCCCGGCGGCTGGCCCGGCGCACGATGGCGAAGGCCATGTCGACGATGGGTACCCCGAGGATGAAGAAGGGGATGAACAGCGGGGCGAAGAAGAAGAAGGTCTGGCCACTGAAGCCCTCGTTGGTCTGGCCCCCCACCAGCAGCGTGGGCGTGGCCATGAGCAGCCCCAGCAGCATGGACCCACCGTCGCCCATGAAGATCCGGGCCGGATGCACGTTGTGGGGGAGGAAGCCGAGACACATCCCGAGCACGACCACGGCGATCAACGGGCTGACACTGTCGGCGGGAAGGAAGCCCTCGTCGAAGAGCCGGTCGGCATAGAGGAAGAAGGCGGCGGCGGCGATGGCGACGATGCCGGCGGCCAGCCCGTCGAGGCCGTCGATGAGGTTCACGGCGTTGGCCATGCCCACCACCCACAGCACCGTGACCAGCGGGGCCAGGTCCGGCGAGAGCAGCAGGATGTCGCCGAAGGGGATGCGGAAGAACAACATGGTGACGCCCAGCAGCGACAGGATGCTCGCCGCCAGGACCTGGCCGGCGACCTTGGCCGGGGCCGACACCTCCCGTAGGTCGTCGACCAGCCCCACGGCGAAGATCACGGTGGCGCCGAGGACGACCCCGAGGGGCTCGGAGGTGGAGCCGAACACCCCGTCGAACTGGGGGATGGACCGGGCCGTGGCCATGGCGGCCAGGAAGCCGAGGTACATGGCCACCCCGCCGAGCGTCGGCGTCGGTCGCTCGTGGATGCGCCGCTCGTCGGGACGCACGACGGCTCCGACGCGCCGGGCCACCAGCCGCACCAGCGGGGTGGTGAGCAACGTGGTGAAGGTGGCGACGGCGAGGACGATGAGGTAGCCGCGCATGGCGCCGTCCAGGTTGGCATGCCGCCGGGAGGCGAGGGGTGAAGTGGAGCGCGATCGGGAATGGAACGCCCCATACCGGTGTTGGCCGAGAGGGGACTCGGCGGGTGACGCGGCGCGACCGCGAGCGACGAGGAGGTGGGGCCATGGCAGGGGAGACCCATGGAGCCTCAGCGGCGGAGGTACCCGGTGGGGTGGCGGCGGCGCTCGCACCGCTGGTTCGCCACCTCCTCGGCGAAGACCTGCCGGTGGCCATCCGGTGCTGGGACGGGAGTCGACTTGGTCCCGGCCGGGCGCCGGCGACCGTCGTGGTGCGCTCGCCCCGTGCCCTGCGGCGCCTGCTCTGGGCGCCGGGCGAGCTGGGACTGGCGCGGGCCTATGTCGCCGGGGACCTCGACCTCGAGGGCGACGTGTTCGCCCTGGTCGGCCTCGACGATGTCATCGAGGGTCGGGGGGACGGCCGGGGCCTGTCGCTCGGCGTCACGGGGGCCCGCGCCGCCTGGCAGGCGGCCCGGCGACTGGGCGCCCTGGGCCCACCACCGGCGCCGCCGGCCGAGGAGGCCCGGCGAGGATGGCGCCGCCACACCCCCCGAGGCGACGCCGGCGCCATCTCCCATCACTACGACGTCTCCAACGACTTCTACCGCCTGGTGCTGGACGAGGAGATGGTCTACTCCTGCGCCTACTTCGCCTCCGCCGAGATGGACCTGGCGGCTGCGCAGCGAGCCAAGTTCGAGCTGGTGTGCCGCAAGCTGGGGCTGCGCCCGGGCATGCGCCTGCTCGACGTGGGCTGCGGCTGGGGAGGTCTGGTGCTCCACGCCGCCCGCCATCACGGGGTGCAGGCGGTGGGCATCACCCTGTCTCGGGCCCAACAGGAGCTGGCCGCCAAGCGGGTGGCCGAGGCCGGGCTCGGCGACCAGATCCGGGTGGAACGTCGGGACTACCGCGACATCGACGACGGTCCCTACGACGCCATCGCCAGCATCGGCATGTTCGAACATGTCGGGGCGGGCCAGGCCCGGGCCTACTTCGACACCCTCTTCCAGGGGCTCGCTTCCCGAGGCCGGCTGCTCAACCACGCCATCGCCCGCCCGCCGGGCACCCGGGGGGTGCACCGCAGATCCTTCATCAACCGCTACGTCTTTCCCGACAGCGAGCTGCTCGAGCTCGGCCGGACCATCACCGCCATGCAGGAGTCGGGGTTCGAGGTGCGTGACGTCGAGTCCCTGCGGGAGCACTACGCCCGGACCCTGCGCTGCTGGGTGGCCAACCTGGAGTCGAACTGGCCCCAGGCCCAGCGCCTGGCCGGCCCCGCCCGGGCCCGCACCTGGCGCCTCTACATGGCGGGCTGCTGCCGCAACTTCGAGCACGGCCAGCTCGGGGTCAACCAGGTGCTCGCCGTCAAGCGGGGACCGGGCGGCGCCAGCGGCATGCCGGCCCACCGCACCGGGATGGTCCTGACCTCGCTCTAGCCACGCCCCCAGCGGCCACGCCGGCTGGCAGCGGGGTGAGCTGCACGCCGAGCAGCTGGGGCACGACGTAGAACACCCAGAACAACAAACCGGCGGGAGCCGGTCATCAGCTCTGCTCGTTGATGAGCTCCACCTGTTCGCCAACGGTGATCGACGTGAGGGCGACGGCGTCGACGCGGCCCGCCACCAGGGCGTCGAAGAGGTTGGCGGTGTTGTCGAAGCGCTGGATCCGCTCGTCGGGGATCCCCACCCCGGTGGCGTAGCCCTCCTCCACCGCTCCCGAGAGCACGCCGAGCGTCGCTTCCCCGGTCTTGACGATGCTGGCGAAGTCACTGAGGCCGAGAGGGTTGCCGGCCTCGACCGCCAGAGCCGTCGAGGCGCAGTAGTCGGGGTCGGAGAACAGGATCTGCTGGGCCCGCTCGTCGTTGATGAACATACCGGCGGCGATCATGTCGAACTGGTCGGCGTTGAGGCCGTTGATGAGGGCACCGAACTCCACCACCACGCCGTCGACCTCGGTGATGCCGAGCTCTTCGAGCACGGCCCGGGCGACCGCCGGGGCCCCCCCATCGGGCTCGCCGTCGGGACCTTCGAAGCCGTAGGGGCGCTCGTTGGCGAATCCGATGATGATGCGGCCGGCGTCCCGGAGCTCCTCCAGCAGGCCACCCCCGCCCTCTCCCTCGATGGCGTTGGGGGCCAGGTCGGAGACGGTCACGTCCTTGGCGGCGTTCACGTCGGCCCTGGTGAAGCCGAACTCCTCGACCAGAGGAAAGATGCCACCTTCCTGCTGCAGGTTGTTCAGCTCCTCATTGAAGGCGTCGCGGAACTCCTTGTCCCCGGGGCGGAAGCCGAACGCACCACAGCCGAGTTTCTCCTCGCCGTCGACGACGGGGACGAAGCCCTCGGTGGCTTCGATGACTCCGTCGCCGTTGCCGGTGGCGCCGTCGCCACCGGCGCCGGTGCGGTCACTGTCGCCGCAGGCGGCGACGAGCAGTACGAGCGAACAAGCCACGACGACCAGACCGAGGGGCCGGCGCCCGCCCTGGGGTAGCGCCGGCGACGGTTCGACGGCGCTGGCGTGGTTCACGGGCGGGCCCTTCCTGTCGACGGGTCTGGCGTCGCGATCCGGACCGCCGTACCCGGCGCAGCTCGGTCGTAGTCGACGACACCGCCAGCGCGCCATGAGCCGGCGTGCCCGGAGCCGCCGCCAACCGCAACGGCCGACCCGGCGCCCCATCAAGGGCCTTCGCCCGGTCGGGATCGGGCGGGCTCGGCCGCGACACCTCGTGCACCCGGCTGCGCCGGTCGTACCAGTCGGACCGGGCGTTGCGCCACACCTCCCCGAGGGTGGACACCAGGATGAGGATGTCCTGCCATGGCGACCAGTGCTCGATGTAGTAGTTGTCCAGCCGGGCCCGCTGCTCGATCGACGTGTCACCCCGCAAGCCGTTGACCTGGGCCAGACCGGTCAGGCCCACAGGAAGGCGGTGGCGATCCTTGTAACCCCGCACCGTCGGGCTGAACTGGTCGACGAAGTGGGGCCGCTCCGGTCGGGGACCGACCAGGGACATGTCGCCCACCAGGACGTTCCAGAGCTGCGGGAGCTCGTCGATGCTCAAGGGCCGAAGCATCCGCCCGATCCGGGTACGCCGTTCGTCGTCGCTCACCCCGCCCGAGCAGGTGGCCACCCCCCGCTACCCCGAGTTCGACTGGGACCTGGGCCAGCCCACCGGCCCCTACACCCACCTGGGCTCGAGCGTCTACCGCCGGGACTTCAGCGCCGGCACGGTCGTCGTCAATGCCGCCGCGTCCTCCCCGGTGACCCTGGACCTCGGGGGCAGATACCTCGACCACGACGGCAACCCCATCACCACCCTGACCCTCGGGGCCACCCGGGGGGCCGTCCTGCGGGCCGCCCCGAGATCGACGACCACCACGGCGCCGGCACCGCCGCCGGTCACCACGACCACGGTGACGGCGCCCGTGACCACGACGACGGCGGCCCCCCCGACCACGACCACGACGCCGGCGGGGCCGGCGTCGTG
>DATMJI010000179.1:0-16446 GCA_035553895.1 Acidimicrobiales bacterium
GTTCAGGAGCGGTGCTGGCAGGCGGGGGCGGGGCCTCGGTGACGGTCGGGCCCGGTGCCGGTGCCCCGGTCTCCACCGCGACCGCCGCCGGGGCCAGCGGCTGGCCCCGATGCATCACCAGGTCGGTCGGGCCGGCCGAGCAGGCCGAGGCCACGACGAGACCGGCCAGGGTCAGCGAGGAGCGGCGCCGATGGAGGTGACGGTGGGCCATCGCCCGCGCGTAGTCAGGCTCCGGAGGCGGTGGCCGTCGCCTGGGGGGCAGCCGGTTGCGACGCGGCCTGGTCGAGGGCGAGGCGGGTGACCCAGCGGTACTTGGCCGATCCCGGAGGGTGGCAGGCGAAGAGGGTGGCGGTGGGCTCGACTGTCTGGTCGGTGATCCACATGGCGGTGTCGGGTACGACCTCCGAGCCGGTGACCCGGTACACCCACCGGGAGCCGTCCATGGTGAAGATGACCTCGTCGCCCGGCTGGAGCGAGTCGAGGTGGCGGAAGGGCTTGGTGCGGGTGGTGCGGTGCCCGGCCACCACCACGTTGCCGGGCTGGCCGGGCAGGGCCGTGCCCGGCCAGTGGCTCGGTCCCCGGTTGATGTACTTCATCTCGATGCCCTGGTGGAGGGCGACGTCGAGGCCCAGGCGGGGGATCTCGATGCCGCCGATGGCGCTGTCGTCCTCGGCGGCCACGGCCACGGCCACGGGCGCCGCCCGCAGCAGGTCCGGAACGGCGTCTTCGACCGGCTGGTCGACCACGCCGGCGGCCTGCACCCCGAGGTTGCTGGCCACCAGGGCGGCCAGGCAGCCCAACCAGCGCAGCCGGCGCCGGTGACGCCGCGCCCGCCGGGCCCGGACCCAGGCGGGCGGGTCGGGGCGATCGACCGGAGCCGGGGGCATGGCCACATGTTACGCCGATCACAAGCGGCGCCGCAGGGCGTTCAACCCCGTCTGGTGGTCCAGCGGCGCCACGGGTGGCCCGCCCTGACCACCAGATGGGCACTGCGGCGCGAGGGGCACGCCGGGATGGCAAGCTCGGAGGGTGGGGGACCTGCTCGACGGCTACCGGGCCGCACCCGCCTGGGACGAGATGCTCGACGGCGAGGGCAGCGCCCGGGGCCCCTACACCCTGCTTCACGACGCCCTGCGGCGCCTGTCGCCCGAGGATCTCGACGACCGCTGCGCCGCCCGCGACCGCTCCTTCCGGGACCAGGGCATCACCTTCTCCCACGCCGGCGAGGAGCGGCCCTTTCCCCTCGACCTCGTGCCCCGGGTCCTCTCGGCCGACGAGTGGGCGGCGGTGGAAGCCGGAGTGGCCCAACGGGTCCGGGCCCTGGAGGCCTTCCTGGCCGACGTCTACGGCCAGGGCGCCATCCTGGGCGACGGGGTGGTGCCCCACCGCCTGGTGTTCAGCTCGCGCCACTTCCACCGGGCGGTGCACGGTTTGGAGCCGCCCAACGGGGTGCGGGTGCACGTGGCCGGCATCGATCTGGCCCGCGACGGCGAGGGCCGGTTCTGCGTCATCGAGGACAACGTCCGCATCCCGTCGGGCATCTCCTACGTGGTCGAGAACCGCCGCACCATGTCGCGGGTCTTCCCCGAGCTATTCGCTTCGCACCGGGTCCGACCCGTCGACAGCTATCCCGCCCGCCTGCTGGAGGCCCTGCGGGCGTCGGCGGCCGCCGGTGTGGCCGATCCCACGGTCGTGGTGCTCACCCCCGGGGTCCACAACGCCGCCTACTTCGAGCACACCTTCCTGGCCCGCCAGATGGGTGTGGAGCTGGTGGAGGGCCGGGACCTGCTGTGCCGGGGGACCGAGGTCTTCATGCGCACCACCGAGGGCGAGCAGCGGGTCGACGTGGTCTACCGGCGGGTCGACGACGACTACCTCGACCCCTTGCACTTCGGGCCCAGTTCGGTGCTGGGCTGCCCGGGCATCGTCAACGCCGCCCGGGCCGGGCGGATCACCCTGGCCAACGCCGTGGGCAACGGCGTGGCCGACGACAAGCTCACCTACACCTACGTTCCGGCCATGATCGAGTACTACCTGGGCGAGCGGCCCCTGCTGCCCAACGTCACCACCTACCGCCTGGGCGAGCCCGACCAGCTCGACCACGTGCTCGGCCGCCTCGACCAGCTGGTGGTCAAGCCGGTGGACGGCTCCGGCGGCCACGGGCTGGTCATGGGGCCCCAGGCCGGGGACGAGGAGCTGGCCCGGCTCCGCCGGGTGGTCACGGCCGACCCCCGGGGCTGGATAGCCCAGGAGGTGGTGTCGCTGTCGACCTCTCCCACCCAGATCGGCGACCGCCTCAGCCCCCGCCACGTCGACCTGCGGCCCTTCGCCGTCAACGACGGTGAGCGGGTGTGGGTGGTGCCCGGCGGCCTGACCCGGGTGGCGCTGCCCGAGGGCTGCCTGGTCGTCAACTCCAGCCAGGGAGGCGGCTCCAAGGACACCTGGGTGCTGGCCGCTCCGGGCCAGACCCGCACGACCTCGCCGCTGCGGGTGCCCGCCCCCGTGACCCGGGCCCAGCCCGCCGAGACGTCACCCCTCGACCCCGGTCCGGCCATCACCCAGGCCCAGCAACAGCAACAACAACAGCAGCGGGAGCGGCGGCGGTGCTGAGCCGCATCGCCGAGTCGCTGTACTGGGTGGGGCGCTACGTGGAGCGGGCCGAGGACACGGCCCGGATCCTCGACGTCCACGTGCACCACCTCCTCGAGGACCCCGCCGTGGACCAGGAGCTGGCGTGCCGGACCCTTCTCGAGGTCATGGGCGTGACTCCGGCCGAAGGGGCGACCGACGTGGCCGCCGTCAGCCAGGCCCTGGCCTTCGCACCCGACGACCGGACGTCGATCGTCGGGGCGCTCGGGGCCGCCCGGGAGAACGCCCGGGGCGTGCGTGAGGCCATCTCCCTCGAGATGTGGGAGTGCCTCAACGCCGTCTACCTCGGGCTGCCCGACCACCTGGCCCAGGCCAACGCCGCCGGCCCCCACCTGTTCTTCCGCCACGTCAAGGAGCGCTCGGCCATGCTCGCCGGCCTGGCCGACGCCACCTTGAGCCGCGACGACGGCTGGCGCTTCCTGGTGCTGGGCCGGAGCCTGGAGCGCTTCGACATGACCACCCGGGTGCTGGCGGCCGGATTCCGGGAGCCGTCGGGACCGAGCGAGTGGATCACCACCTTGTTGTGCTGCTCGGCCCACGAAGCCTTCCTGCGTACCTACCGGCGGGCGGTGAGCCCGGTGCTGGTGGCCGAGTTCTTGATCCTCGACCGGCTCTTCCCCCGTTCGGCCTACCACGCCCTGGAGGTGGCCGAGCGCTGCCTGGCCGAGCTGCGCCCGACCCGGGGCCGGGCCGGGCTCGAGGACGAGGCCCGGCGTATCGTCGGGCGGGCCCGCACCGAGCTCGAGTTCCGCCAGGTGGCGGAGCTGCTGAGCGATCTGCCCACCCACCTGCGGGACCTCCAGTCGGCCGGGGCCCGGGCGGGCCAGGCGGTGGCCGAACGGTTCTTCCGCCCCACCTCGGCCCTGGAGTGGAGCGCCGCCGGGGGCTGGTCGTGACCTGGCGCCTGCAGGTCCGCCACCACACCCACAACCGCTATGCCGCGCCCGTGGTCTCCTCCTACAACGAGGCCCGGATTTCCCCGCTGTCGACCCACCGCCAGATGGTCATCGACGCCCAGGTCGAGGTGGCGCCCCCCACCAGCCTCTACCGCTACTGGGACTACTGGGGCACCCTGGTCCACGCCTTCGACGTGCTCGAGCCCCACACCGAGATGAGCCTCACCGCCTCCTCGGTGGTGGAGACCTCTCTCCCACCCGAGCTCGAGCGCCAGCTGGGTTGGGACGAGATGGGCCAGCCCGACGTGGCCGATCGTCTGGGCGACCTGCTGGTGACCACCCGGCTGGTCACCGTGGGCGACGAGACCCGGGCCGTGGCTGCCTCCCTGGTCGGGCTGGACTCGCCGGCGGACGCATGCCGGGCGGCGAGCGAGTGGGTGCGCTCCCGCCTGCGCTACGAGTCCGGTACTACCACCGTCTCCAGTGACGCCACCCACGCCCTGGCCCAGGGCGCCGGCGTCTGCCAGGACTTCGCCCACCTGACCCTGGCCCTGCTACGCACGGCCGGTGTCCCCTGCCGCTACGTGTCCGGGTACCTCCACCCCCAGCCCGATGCCGCCGTGGGCGACGTGGTGGTGGGGGAGAGCCACGCCTGGATCGAGGCCTGGGTGGGCGACTGGTTGGCGCTGGATCCCACCAGCGGGGCCGACGTCGGCGAGCGCCACGTGGTGGTGGGCCGGGCCCGCGACTACGCCGACGTCACCCCCCTCAAGGGGGTGTTCCACGGCGGGCCGGCCGAGGGTCTCGACGTGGCGGTGGAGCTCACCCGCCTGGCCTAGGGACCGGGGGCCCACCCTCGCCACCTTTGTGGGCGCAGGTGGACCCATACGGTCCGGACGTGACCAGAAAGGCGAGGCCGCGGCGCACTGGTCCCGGCGCCTCCCGAATTGGTGGTAGAAGCGGGACCGCTTCGGTCCCGCATCTACCACCAATTCGGGAAGCTCGGGCCGGGGGTGAGCCGCGGCCGGGGTGAGCGACCGCCCCGTTCAGGCGGCCAGGGACTCGAAGAGCTCCAGGTGCTCGCCGACCATGCGGGCGGTGGAGAAGCGGCCCTGTGCCACCTCGGCCCGGCAGGCTGCCCGATCGAGGGTGTCGATGCGCCCGAGGGCGTCGGCCATCTCCCCGGTACCGGCGCAGACGAAGCCGGTGCGGCCGTGGTCGACCACCTCGGGGACCGACCCTTCCCGGAAGGCGACCACCGGCGTGCCGCAGGCCAGGGCCTCGATCATCACCATCCCGAACGGCTCGTTCCAGCGGATGGGGAACACCAGGGCCTTGGCCCCCGCCAGCAGCTCGAGTTTGTCCTTGACCCCGACCTCGCCCACGTAGCGGGTGTCGCTGGTGAGCAACGGCTCGACGTGGCGCTCGTAGTACTCGACCTCGGCCGGCTCGCGCATCTTGGCGGCCAGCACCAGGGGCAAGCCGGCCCGGGTGGCCGCCTCGATGGCCCGGTGGGCGCCCTTCTCCGGGGTCATCCGGCCGAGGAAGAGCAGGTAACCGCCGTCGCCGTCGCCCACGGGGAAGTCGCGGGCGTCGAGGCCGTGGTGGATCACCCGGGCCACGCGGAGCTGGGGCAAGGGTTTGCACTGGGCCCGGGAGATGGCGATCAGGGGCACCCGGTCGCAGATGCGCAGGTAGGGATCGCCCAGCTCGCCGTCGAGCGGTCCGTGCAAGGTGGTGACCACCTTGAGGTCGGGGTAGCGGGCGGCGTAGGCGGGCCCGGCCATGGTGTGATCGTGGACCACGTCGAAGTCCTGCACGGCGTCGTAGGCGGCCATGACATGGCGCATCTCCGGGACCACCGAGCCCATGCGCTGGTCGGGCTCAGCCAGCGTCCACTGGGTGGGCACGGGGCACGTGGAGTCGCCGGTAGCGAAGAGCATCACCTCGTGGCCGGCCTCCTGGAAGCCGGTGGCCAGGCGGTCGACGACCAGCTCGATGCCCCCGTAGCCGTCGGGGGGGATGGCGGTCCAGGGAGGGGCGATGACCGCTATGCGCACGTGCACCACCGCCGGACGTGGGAAATCGTCATGGTCAAAACCTATCCGGAGCGTGCGGCCAGAACGGCGGCCCGCTCCCGCAGCTCGGGCTTGCGCACCTTGCCGGTGGCGTTGCGGGGCAGCTCGTCCAGGTGGTGCACCCACCGGGGGGCGGCGTAGTCGGCCAGGCGGTCCCGGACCCAGCGGCGCAGCTCGCCCGCGTCCGGCGGGGGTGCGGCCGCGGGGGTGACGAAGGCCACCACCGCCTGGCCGGCCAGCTCGTCGGGCACGCCGACCACGGCGGCGTCGCCCACCCCTGGGTGGTCGCGCAGCACCCGCTCGACCTCGGCCGAGAAGACCTTGTGCCCGCCCCGGTCGATCATGTCCTTGACCCGGTCGAGGATGTACAGGTAGCCGTCGGGATCGCAGCGGGCCACGTCACCGGTGCGGAACCAGCCGTCGGCGCTGATGGCGGCGGCGGTGGCCTCGGGGTCGCCGTCGTAGCCGGTCGTGACCAGCGATCCCCGCAGGAGCAGCTCGCCGGGCGTGCCGGCCGGGACCTCGGCGCCGCCGGAACCGACCACCCGGGCCTCCATGCACGGGAGGGGCCGGCCGACCGAGCCCGGCCGCTCGGCGAACTCGTGGTCGAGGAGGATGGCGGCGGGGGAGTGGGTCTCGGACAACCCGTAGATGTCGCGCAGGGCCATGGCCGGGAGCCGGGCCCGTAGCTCGGCGATGGCCGGTAGCGGCATCGGCGATCCCCCGAAGCCCCCGAGGCGCAGGTGGTCGAGGGCGGGCGAGGAGAGCGCCCGTACCCGCAGCAGGCGCTGCCACAGGGCAGGCACGACGTAGAGCCAGCTGACCCGTTCCCGGGCGACGGTGGCGACCAGATCGGTGGGCCGGGGCTCGGCCACGAGCACGCAGCGCCCGCCCACCAGCAGCATCGGCAGGAGGTGGGCGTGCATGGCGCTGATGTAGGTGAGGGAGAAGACCACGGCGGTGACGTCGTCGGGACCGACCCCGAGCACCCGGGCGTAGCTCAGCCCGCTGTGCACGCTGGCCCGGTGCACCACCCGGCTGGCCTTGGGTCGCCCCGTGGTGCCGCTGGTGTAGACGACGGCGTAGCCGGCGTCCTCGGCCGGGCGCTGGTCGGCCTGGTAAGACCACGGCCTCCGCCGGCCGGTGAGGAGGTCGGCGAAGGGGCGGGCCCGGTGGGGGGCGAGGCCGGCCAGGCGGGCGGCCTCGGCCAGGTCGCCCTCGAGCCCGGGGCCGGCCAGAGCCAGCACGGCGCCCGAGTGCTCCAGCAGGAAGGCCCACTGCTGGGGGGCCATCCGGGTCGACATCCCCACCATGACGGCACCGGCCCGGGCGCAGGCGAAGAGGGCGACGGCGAGGTCGAGGCTGTTGTGGTCGACCACGGCCATGCGGTCGCCGGGGCCCACCCCCTCCTCGGCCAGGCCCTCGACCGCCCCTTCCACCAGCTCGGCGAAGTGGGCGACGGTGACCGCCTCGCCCGCCGGGGTGGTGAGGAAGGGGCGTGGCCCGAAGCGGTGCACCGCCCGGTCGAGCACGTCGAGCACGGTGCGGGGACGGTCGGGGTAGCTCAGCGCCGGGCCTCCCAGCCAGGTCTCGGTGGTGACCGGGCCGATGAGGTGCTCGACGTGGCTGGTAACCCTGGCGCTCACGGCCGGCACGGAGCCGCCCACGCCGCTCGGACGGAGCTTCGTGGCGGTACCGTGCCGACGGGCGCCGGCGGACCATCGCCGGCGCGGGCAACAATACCTCCGTGTCGATGCTGGGCCGGCGATTGGTGCGCACCGAGGATCAGGCCCTGCTCACCCGGGGAGGCACCTTCGTGGCCGACCTGCGAACTCCCGCCCTCGACGGTGCCGGCCACGTCGCCTTCGCCCGGTCCCATGTCGCCCATGCCGAGATCCTTGGCCTCGACCTGGATCGGGCCCGGGCGGCTCCCGGGGTTGTCGCCGTGCTGGGGGGCGCGGACGTGGACTTTCCCGACCTGGCCCCGTCCGATCCCCGGGTCAACCAGGCCATGGTCCGGCCCTTCCTGGCCACCGCCACCCTGCGCTTCGTGGGCGAGCCCCTGGCCGTGGTGGTGGCCGAGACCCGGGCCGAGGCGATCGACGCCGCCGGGCTGGTGGCGGTCGAGACGCGGCTCCTGCCCGCCGTGGTCGATCTGGATCGGGCCCTGGGCGGCGAGGTGCTGGTCCACCCCGCCGCCGGCACCAACACCGCCGCCACCTTCCGGGCGGGCAGCGACGACGCCGACGACGACCTCTTCGCCGGCTGCGACGTGGTCGTGCGCCAGACGGTGGTCAACCAGCGCCTGGCCGCCTGCCCGCTGGAGACCCGGGCAGGGGCCGCCGCCTGGGTGGCGGGTCGGCTGCACGTGTGGTCGAGCACCCAGACCCCCCAGGCGGCCCGTGACGCCATCGCCGCCGCCCTGGGCCTCGACCCCGGCGCCGTCCACCTGGTGGCCCCCGACGTGGGGGGCGGGTTCGGACCCAAGATCGGGCTGCACCGCGAGGACGTGGTGGTGGCCTGGCTGGCCCGCCGGCTGGGCCGGCCGGTGCGCTGGAGCGAGGCGAGGACCGAGAACCTGCTGGCCATGGGCCACGGCCGGGGCCAGCGCCAGGAGGTGGCCATCGGGGGGCGCAGGGACGGGCGGGTGCTCGCCTACCGCCTCGACGTGGTCCAAGACGCCGGCGCCTACCCCCGGGACGGCGCCATCCTCCCCGAGCTCACGGCCGCCATGGCGCCGGGGGTCTACGGCATCGACAGGGTCGCGGTCCGCGCCCGCAGCGTGGTCACCACCACCATGTCGACCACCTCCTACCGGGGGGCGGGCCGGCCCGAGGCCACCGCGGCCGTCGAGCGGGCGATGGACCGCTTCGCCGCCGAGGTCGGGCTCGACCCGGCCGAGGCCCGGCGCCGCAACCTGGTGACGGCGGCCGACTTCCCCCACACCACGGCCGTGGGCACCACCTACGACACCGGCGACTACGCCGGCGCCCTCGACCGGGTCCTGGCGGCGGCCGGCTACGACGAGCTGCGGGCCGAGCAGGCCCGGCGCCGGCGGGCGGGCGAGGAGCTGGCGCTCGGCATCGGGCTCTCGTGCTACGTGGAGGTGACGGCCGGGCTGGCCGCCGGCAGCGAGGTGGCCCGGGTGGTGCTGGGCGACGACGGCACGGTCGTGGTGTACACAGGGACCTCTCCCCACGGCCAGGGCCACGACACCGCCTGGGCCATGATCGCCGCCGACTGCCTGGACCTTCCCGTGGCGGCGGTGACCGTGGTGCACGGCGACACCGATGCCGTGCCGGTGGGCGGGGGGACCTCGGGGTCACGCTCCCTCCAGCTCGGCGGCGCCGCCGTGCTCGCCGCCTGCGAGGATCTGCTCCGGAGGGCGGGTGAGCTCGAGGCCGACGGGGGCTCGAGCCCGGCCTCCGGGGGCACCCGTCGCTGGTCGGCCATCGCCGCCGCCGCCACTGCCTCCGGCGCCGCTCCCCTGGCCGGTGACGCCGTGTTCGCCGCCGGGAGCCCGACCTACCCCTTCGGCGCCCACCTGGCGGTGGTCGAGGTCGATACCGGCACCGGGGGCGTCGCGCTGGTGGGCCTCACGTCGGTGGACGACGCCGGGACGGTCCTCAACCCCCTGCTGGCCGAGGGCCAGCGCCACGGCGGGATCGCCCAGGGGGTGGCCCAGGCCCTGGTCGAGGAGGTGGTCTACGACCACGAGGGCCAGCCGCGCACCACCACCCTGGACGACTACGGCATCGTCACCGCCGGCGACCTCCCGTCGTTCCGGCTGCTCGACATGGCCACGCCCACCCCGGTCAACCGCCTGGGGGCCAAGGGGGTGGGAGAGGCAGGCACCATCGGTTCGACGGTGGCCGTGCAGAACGCAGTGATCGACGCCGTGTCCCACCGGCGGGTGCGCCACATCGATCTGCCCTGCACCCCCGAGCGGGTGTGGCGAGCGCTGGAGGCCGCTGGACGGCAAAGGTGAAGGCTCACCCGTGCCGTCGTAGCATGGCCAGGCGATGGCGGCCGACACCCCTCGCTGGACCCCGCACTGGGCCCAGCTCTACGACGAGGTGGTGACGTCGGGCCTGTGCACCGGCTGCTCCGGCTGCGTGGTGGCCTGCCCGTTCGACGTGCTGGGCTACGACGAGGCCAGCGGCGCCTACAAGCCGTTCCACCTCGAGGAGGAGTCGGGACCCGGAGGCTGCGGCCACGGGGAACGAGGCTGCACCTCGTGCACCCGCGCCTGCCCCCGGTTCCGCACCTGGGAGACCGAGATCGACACCTACCTCTTCGACCGCCCCCGCCGGGCGGAGGAGGTCGACGGCATCTCCAAGGACATCATCCTGGCCCGGGCCAGCGACGACTACGTCCACCGGCTGGGCCAGGACGGTGGCCTGGTGTCGGCCCTGCTGGTGTGGTGCCTCGACCACGGCTACATCGACGCCGCCCTGGTCTCCTACCTGGAGGGCGACGGCACCTCGTGGAAGGCCGTGCCCGGGGTGGCCCGCACCAGGGAGGAGGTGCTCGCCGCCGCCGGGAGCCGCTACACCTACTCGGCCACCCCCATGGCCTACGACGAGGCGGTGGCGGGCGGCGCCGAGAAGCTGGCCCTGGTGGGCATGAGCTGTCACAGCTCGGTGCCCCCGGTGATGTCGGTGCGCAAGGCGGGCAAGCCGGCCCGGCGCTTCGCCCTCAACGTGGGTCTGCTGTGCTCCAAGACCTTCGACGACGCCATCTTCGAAGAGCTGTTCGAGGCCAAGTACGGGCTGCGCAAGCAGGACATGGTCAAGATGAACATCAAAGGCGTGTTCCAGATCTGGATGCGCAACGGCGACTACCACGAGGTGCCCCTCAAGGAGTGCCACGCCTGGACCCGGGAAGGCTGCAAGTCCTGCCCCGACTTCGCCGCCGAGCACGCCGACATCTCCACCGGTGGTATCGGGGCCTTCAACGACTGGACCCTCACCATCGTGCGCACCGAACTGGGCCGGGAGATCCTGATCAAGATGCTCGAGGACGGCAGCCTCATCGGCCGTCCGGGCGACGACGACCCCGGTGCCATCGCCCTGTTGCGCAAGCTCAGCGTCAAGAGCCGCAAGCGCTGGCCCACCACGGCCGTCGACGCCCCCCGCCGGGTGCCCGACCCGGCACCCCGGCCGGCGCCGGCCACCGCCTCGCCGGCGACGTC
The DNA here is from genome assembly GCA_035553895.1 of Acidimicrobiales bacterium. Lineage (GTDB taxonomy): Bacteria > Actinomycetota > Acidimicrobiia > Acidimicrobiales > CADCSY01 > JADDRA01. Next base: position 10,818 of record DATMJI010000179.1, read on the forward strand.
AGGTTCCGGCTAGGCAGCCGGTGGACGCCACCGACGCGGGCCGGGCAGCGCAGATCGTGCTCCGGGCGTCGGATCTGCCCGGCGGCGGATGGCGAGCGAGTCCGGCCTCGACCGGGGCCGACGAGCTGGGATCGGGCGACGACCTGCTCGACGCCTGTTTGGCCGGTTTCCCCGACCCCGATGTCACCGCCTCGGCCGAGTCGGACCGCTTCACCCGGGCCCGGGCCCTGGCTTATGCCGTGGCCTGGGTCTTCTCCTCCGAGGCGGCCGCCGAGATCGCCTTCGCCACCCTGGCCCACGAGCGCTTCGCCTCGGCCTTCGTGACGGGCATGGCGGCCGAGGTCCATCCCGAGGAGGGGGCCGCCACCCTTCTCGGCCATGTGGCCGCCCCCGTGGCCGGCTTCGAGGCCCCGGGGCGTTCGGCGGCCCACCAGGCTCGCCTCACCGCCGCCGACGCCGAAGGCATCCTGCCCATCCACCTCGACCTGTTGGCTCTCCAAGAGGAGCGGGCCGCCACCCTGGTCATCTTGGCCGACAGCCCGGATCCCCTGCCCGGGGGCGACGTCAAGACGGTGGCCGAGCGGGTGGCGCTGCGGCTGGCCGGGGGGCGGTGAGCTGCCCAGGAGCGTGACGTCGGTGCCGTTTGGCCTGCTTAAGCTGCTTAGGCATAGAGTGTGGCCGTGGTGGGCGGCAGGGCGGTGCGGGTGGAGACTGCGTTGGTCATCGGCGCCCCTCGGGCCCGGGTCTGGAGCGCCTTGGTCGATCTCGAGCGCTACGCCGAGTGGAACCACCACATCGTGGGTGCCCGGGGCGAGGTGGCTGACGGCGCCTTCCTCGACCTCGCCATGAACCTGGCGCCCGGCCACCACACACCGGTGACCGTCCGGGTGACCGAGTTCAGGGTGCCCGAGGTACTCGAGTGGCGCTGGGAGCACGAGGTGCCCGGCCTGTTCTCCGTCTGCCACCGCTTCGAACTGGCCGTCGTCGACGCCGGGACCCATCTGAGGAACGAGGTGGAGCTGGGGGGCACGCTGGCCGAGGCCACGTCCGAACTGCTGCGCCAAACCATGACCGAGCGTTTCGTGGCCATGAACGACGATCTGGCAACCTACGTGGGAGCACCACCAGCGAGAAGGAAGCCGGTCATCGGGACGAACGAACCATGGCCCAAAAAGCGGGACTGACCCAAAAGCAGATCATCGACGCCGCCATCGCCATCGCCGACGCCGGCGGCATGGAGGCCGTGACCCTCACCTCGGTCGCCGCCCGCCTCGGCGTCCGCCCGCCATCGCTTTACACCCACGTCGACGGCATCGGGGGACTGCACCGGGCGATGGCCCTGGTGGCCGGGAGGGATCTCATCGCCTTCCTCCGGTCCGCCGCCGGCCGGGGGACCGGTCGCCACACCCTACGGGCGATGGCCCACGCCTACCGCCGTTTCGCCCGGCAGCACCCCGGCTGCTACGCCGCCCTGCTGCCCCGGGTGGGGGAGCAGGAGGACCCCCAGATCACGGCGGTGGTCGAGGAGATCGTGATGCTGGTGGGCGCCGCCCTGGTCCAAGAGGGGATTCCCGCCGGCGAGGCCATGGTCGTCATCCGCTGCCTGCGCAGCGGCGTGCACGGCTTCGTCACCCTCGAGGCCGAGCGGGCGTTCCGCTTCCCCCTCGACGCCGACGAGTCGTTCGAGGCCCTGGTGGCGACCTTGGTCGAGGGCACTCTCGCCCGCTACCGCCCCGCGGCGGGATCTCCGCCTCCGTAGCCGCCCTGGCCTACCCTGGCCGGCCGTGGTCGCCAGCGCCCCCGTCCTGCGCCCCGCCCTGAGGGCCCGGGCCCCGTCGCTGGCCCTGGAACGCCGCCTGTGGGCCTCGGGCCACGGCGTGGTCGCCGGGGTGGACGAGGTCGGTCGGGGGGCCTGGGCCGGACCTCTGACCGTGGGGGTGGCCGTGCTGCCCCGGGACCGGCGGGTCTACAAGGTGCGGGATTCCAAGCTGCTGACCGAGGCGGAGCGAGAGGCGCTCTTCGAGCGGATCAGCGCCTGGTGCCGGGCGTGGGCGGTGGGCCACGCCAGCCACGAGGAGTGCGACGCCTTGGGCATGGCCGACGCCCAGCGCCTGGCCGCCCGCCGGGCCATCGAGGGCCTGGGTCTGGAGCCCGACCACGTGGTGGTCGACGGCAACTGGGACTTCGTGGGCGGGGGGCGCACCCAGCGGATGATCGGTGCCGATGCCCGCTGCCTGTCGGTGGCGGCGGCGTCGATCCTCGCCAAGGTGAGCCGGGACCGCATCATGCGGGCCCTCGCCCCCCACTTCCCCGGCTACGACTTCGACCTCAACAAGGGCTACCCCTGCCCCCGCCACAAGCTGGCCCTGGCCGCCGACGGGCCCACGTCGATCCACCGCCGGGCCTGGGTCTTCATGGACCACCTGCCGTGGACCGCCCTGCACCGCCCGGCCCCCGAGCCCGACGTTGGCCAACTGCGCCTGGATGGGTACGCCATCACCATGAGCGAGCCCCGGACCCCCGACGACGACCGCCTCGACGCCGTCCAGGACGACATCGACGCCGCCCGGCGCACGGCCGAAGACGCCGACGTGCTGATCGATCCCGACGAGCAGCGCTTCTACGAGAGCGGTGACGACGACACCGGCGACGACGACCAGACCATCGCTCCTCCCGGCTGACCCACCCCCGGGCGTTCTCCGGTGCCGGGACGGCGCCAGGCGCCGCTGGGTTCCCGGAGAAGCCCGGGGAACGGGAGGGAGCGCTACCGTGGCCGCGTGCTCGCCGTCTACACCTTCGCCGGGTGGACCGTCTTCGTGTGGGCCACCCGGGCGCGCAACATCGCCGAGGACGGGGGCTCGACGCTGAACCTGGTGGTGGCCCTCGGGCTGGCCGCCCTGGGCGTCGCCGTGGCCGTTGCCGCCCGGCGGGGCGGGCTGGCACCGGTCCTGGCCGTGGCCGTCGGCGCCACCGTCGTCGCCTGGGCCGTGCGGGTCCCCCAGATCCTCCTCGACCCGCAGCACGGGCTCGCCTTCCAGGCCGTCCACGCCGCCCTTGCCGCCGTCTCCGTCGGCCTGGCCGCGGCGGCCTGGCGCACCACCGGCTTCTGGCCGGCCCGGCGCCGTGGTTCCCGGGCCGTCTCGCAGGGGAGCACGAGCGGGTAGGGGGGAGCCGCCGCCTCCCGGGACACCTCGGGTAGGCTCCGGCGCCCATGGGCCAGCCGATCACCGTCGTCGCCAAGCCGGCCGTCACGCCCGGGGTCTTGCGCCTGGAGACCAACCGCAGCCTCACCGGCATGGGCCACGAGCGCTACCGCCGGGGGGACGAGATCACCGGCCACCGGCCGCCTGACGAGCTGGCCCGGCGGTTGTTCGAGCGGGGCGGGATCGACGCCGTGCACGTCTACTCCAACGTCATCACCGTCGACCTGGCCAAGGGGTCCGACGGCGCTGGGGTGCAGGAGGTCGTCGAGAACCTCTTCATCCACTACCGGCCCGGTGTGCTGCCCCCCACCGACGAAGAGCTCACCGGCACCTCCGGGTAGCCCGGCGCCGGCGGCCGCGGGTGGGCCGGCGCGCCCGGCCCCAGATTTTCCCCTTGCGTTCACGTCCGGGACGGAGGATGATGACACTGGTGTAATTACGCCGGGGCGATCTGGGTACCCAGCCGGCGACGCCGAGAGGGAGGTCGACCGTGCAGAGCCGAGCTGGAGTCGACGATCGAGCCGAAGACGACCCCATGGCGTGGCAGCGCCTGGCCAACTGCCTGGGCCTCGACCCCGACGTCTTCTTTCCCGAGCGGGGAGCCTCCACCCGGGAGGCCAAAGAGGTCTGCCGGGGCTGCGTGGTGCGCCTGGAGTGCCTCGACTACGCCGTGGACAACGGTGAGCGCTTCGGGATCTGGGGCGGTCTGAGCGAGCGCGAGCGGCGCAAGGTGCGCCGGGCCCGGGCCAACCGGCGGGGAGCGGCTTCAGCCTGAGCGGCGAGGGCCCACGCGCCGGAGGCGCCGGGCCAGGCGAGCCTCGATGGTGCGCTCCGGCGCCAGGTCGAGGCGAGCCCAGTGGCGGCCGTCGATCCGGTCGAGCACGGCTCGGGGCGCCAGCCCGACCAGCTCGGCCCGAGCGACCGGCGCCCGGGCGGCGACGGCGTCGTAGACGGCGTCGGGTCCGGTGACGAGCGGGTCGACCAGGTTGCACGACACCTGCACGGCGTCACCCACGGCCAGCCCGAGGGCCCGCACCGTGGGGCTGCGCAGGTCCCGGGCGACGGTCCGGGCCAGGGCCAGGTCGGCTTCGCCCAACCAGAGGTTGTAGGCGACCAGGAACGCGCGTGCGCCCACGGCGGTGGCGCCGGCGCGCGGGTGGGGCGTGGCCGGGCCGGACCGGGGGGACATGCCGGAAAAGGCCTCCCGCCGGATCTCCGGAAGGCTGGGGCCCTCGGGGCCGTAGACGAAGGCGGGGACGCCCAGCTCCTCGTCCAGCCAGGTGGCGAAGCGGTCGCGGGCCCGCCGGGCGTGGTCCATCGGCGTGGTGCCGAGGGGAACGAAGGGGACCACGTCGACGGTGCCCAGGCGGGGGTGGGCACCCCGGTGGTGGCGCAGGTCCAGGATGTCGATGGCCGCCCGGGTCACGGCCCGAGGTGCCTCTTCACCCACCATGGTGAACACGCTGCGGTGGTGGTCGCCATCGTGGTGGATGTCGAGCAGGTCGTCCCCGGCGGCACCGGCCAGCGCCTCGAGGAGGTCGAGGCGCCGGCCCTCGCTGAGGTTCATGGGGCACAGCAGCACCATCAGGCCCGCTTCAGCGCCCCGATGACGGGGACCGAAGCTATGCTCGGTCCCATGGGTAGCCTCGGAGCACCTGAGCTCATCATCGTCCTGGCCATCATCCTGCTGGTCTTCGGGAGCACCAAGCTGCCGAAACTGGCCCGGTCACTGGGACAGGCACAGCGCGAGTTCAAGCATGGTATGACCGATGCCGAGCGCGAGGAGCAGGCGCAGCGGTCGTCGGCCAACGCCAGCGACGGCACCGACCGGCCCGCACCCACCAAGGACGGCTCCAGCTCCTGAGCAGTGCCGGCCGGCGGGCCGGCGGGCCGCTCAGCCGGAGATGGGGCTGGGGGCGTTGCCGGCCGCCGCCTGGCGGCGGCGCTTGAGGATGCGGCGGCGCTCACGCTCGGATGCTCCACCCCACACGCCATGGTCGACCCGCTGCTCGAGGGCGTACTCGAGGCAGGGAGTCCGTACCGGGCAGCCCTCGCAGATGCGCCGAGCCACCTCGACGCCCACGCCGTCGCTCGGGAAAAACCGCGACGGTGGCTCGTCCCGGCAGTTTCCCTTGGCCATCCAGGTGGTGTCCATCGCTGCCTCCAATCGCCCGCCACTCCTTTCTACGGCGCCAACGCGGGTTTGGTTCTCAGGAATTTCCCGCGGGCGGAGTCCTTCGGGACGAAACCGTCCAGACTGGGAACGTGATCGACCGGAGCCAGGAGCCGGGAGCGGCATCGACAGGAGCGTCGGGCCCGGACGGAGACGAGCCCTCCCCCGGCGCCGACGGACCGGCTCGGGCCTGGCCCGGCGCCCCCTCATCGCCTCCAATTGCCGCCCCCGCCACGCCGACCCAGCCCTACGA
>DATMJI010000180.1:0-6586 GCA_035553895.1 Acidimicrobiales bacterium
CCCGCCGACCCCGCCGACAGCGTGACCTCGGTGTCCTCGATCACCGGGTTGGCCAGGAACCTCCGGCACAGCTCGTCGACCCGCCGGCGGGCGGTGGTCTCGTCGGGGGCCTCGACGGCCAAGCGGATGGCCTTGCCCACCTTGACCGCCGACACGCCGTCGAAGCCCAGCGCCGGCAGCGACCGCTCGATGGTGGCTCCCTGGGGGTCGGCGATGCCGGGTCGCAGCCGGACCTCGACCAGGGCGTCGAACCTCATGGCGAGCGCTCCTGCTCGCCTCCCGGCCAGTCGGCGAAGGACCGGCCGGTCAGGCGCTCGTAGGCCTCGCGGTAGCGCGCCGCCGTGCCGGCCACCACGTCGGCGGGCAGGTGGGGCGGCGGCGGCTTCTTGTCCCAGTCCTGGCCGTCCAGCCAGCGGCGCACGGGCTCCTTGTCGAACGACACGGGCGTGGTGCCCGGTTCCCAGCCGTCGGCCGGCCAGAAGCGGGAGGAGTCCGGGGTGAGCACCTCGTCGGCCACCACCAACTCACCGTCGATCAGGCCCAGCTCGAACTTGGTGTCGGCCACCAACAGCCCCCGCTCGGCCGCCCGGGCCGCACCCCGCCGGTAGAGCTCGAGGCTGATGTCGCGGGCCCGCCCGGCCAGGTCGGCCCCGACGAGGTCGACGGCGGCAGCGAAGGAGATGTTCTCGTCGTGGCCCTCGTCGGCCTTGGTCGAGGGCGTGAACAGGGGCTCGGGAAAGCGGTCCGACTCCCGCAGCCCGCTCGGCAGGCGCTGGCCGTGCACGGTGCCCTCGCGCCGGTACTCCCGCCAGGCCGAGCCCGAGAGGTAGCCCCGCACGATGCACTCGATGGGCAGCATCTCCGCCTTCCGGCACAACATGGAACGCCCGGCCAGCTCCGGCCGGCGGGCGGACTCGGGGAAGTCGTCCATCTCGGTGGAGATGAGGTGGCTGGGGGCCACGCCGGCGAGGTGGTCGAACCAGAAGGCGGACATGGCGGTGAGCGCCCGGCCCTTGCCCGGCACGGGCTCGGCCATGACCACGTCGAACGCGCTGATGCGGTCCGAGGCCACCAGCAGGAGCCGGCCGTCGCCGGCGTCGTAGAGGTCGCGGACCTTTCCGGCGTAGAGGTGGGGAAGCGAGGCGCTCACAGCAGCGGTCCCGGGGAGTAGGCGGCGGCACCGGGGTGGCGGGCGCTGACCTTGGCCACCTCGTCGGCGAAGGCCTGCACCTGGGCGGCGGCCGCCCCGACGAAGGCCGAGGGGTCGGCCACCAGCTCGTCGAGGGCGGCCCGGTCGAGGGGGATGCGCTCGTCGGCTGCCAGGCGCTGGAAGAGATCGCCAACGTCGCCGCCCGATCGCCGGGCCTCGGCCGCGGCCAGGGCGTGTCCCTGGATGGCGGCATGGGCCTCTTCGCGGCCCATGCCCGCCCGCACGGCGGCCACCAGCACGCGGGTGGTGGCCAGGAACGGCAGCTCGGCGGCCAGCTCGGCGGCGATGGCCCGAGGGTAGGGGGCAAATCCGTCGAGGACGTGCAGGAAGGTCTCGAAGAGCCCGTCGGCGGCCAGGAAGGCGTCGGGCAGGGCCACCCGGCGCACGACCGAGCAGCTCACGTCCCCCTCGTTCCACTGGGTCCCGGCCAGGGTCCCCACCATGGTGAGGTGGCCCCCGAGTACGCTCGACAACCCGCAGAGGCGCTCGCACGAGCGGGTGTTGACCTTGTGGGGCATGGCCGAGGAGCCGACCTGGCCGGCGGCGAAGCCCTCGGTGGCCAGCCCGTGGCCGGCCATGAGGCGGATGGTGGTGGCCAGGCTGGCCGGGGCGGCGGCGGCCTGGACCAGGGCGCTGACCACGTCGAGATCGAGCGAGCGGGGGTAGACCTGGCCCACGCTAGTGAGACCGGCCTCGAAGCCCAGTCGCTCGGCCACCTCGGCCTCGAGCTCGGCCAGGCGGCCGGCGTCGCCCCCGAGCAGGTCGAGCTGGTCGAGGCTCGTCCCCACCGGCCCCTTGATCCCCCGGAGGGGGTAGCGGGCCAGGAGGGCTTCGACCCGGGCCAGGGCGACCAGCAGCTCGGTTCCGGCCGAGGCGAAGCGCTTGCCGAGGGTGGTGGCCTGGGCGGGCACGTTGTGGGTGCGGGCGGCCATCACCATCCCGGCGTGCTCGGTGGCCAGGCGGGCCAGGCGGGCCAGGGCGGCCACCATCCGGTCGCCCACGATGGCCAGGGCGTCGCGCACCTGGGCCTGCTCGACGTTCTCGGTGAGGTCGCGGGAGGTCATGGCGGCGTGGATGTGCTGGTGGCCGGCCAGGGCGCAGAATTCCTCGATGCGGGCCTTGACGTCGTGGCGGGTGACCCGCTCCCGGGCCTCGATGGAGGCCAGGTCGACGTCGTCGAGCACCCGCTGGTAGTCCTCGACCACTCCCGCCGGCACATCCATCCCCAGCCGGCTCTGGGCCTCAAGGACGGCCAGCCACAGGCGGCGTTCGAGGATCACCTTGTGGCGGGGCGACCACAGCGCCACCATCGCCTCGCTGGCGTAGCGCTGGGCCAGGACGTTGGGCAGCGAGGACGTCATCCCGGGGAGGCGCGGCGGCGCCGGTCCTCGGCCAGGGCGGCGGCCAGGCCTTCGTCGCTGACGGCCAGCATCTCCACCACCAGCAGGGCGGCGTTGAGGGCCCCGTCGATGGCGACGGTGGCCACCGGGACGCCCTTGGGCATCTGCACGGTGGCGTAGAGGGCGTCGACGCCGTTGAGGGCGCCACCGGAGAGAGGGACGCCCACCACCGGCAGGGTGGTGTGGGCGGCCACCGCCCCGGCCAGGTGGGCGGCCAGGCCGGCCCCGCAGATGAAGGCCACGTAGCCTGCCTCCCGGGCCCCGCCGGCGAGCTCGGCCACCGCCGCCGGGGTGCGATGGGCCGAGAGCACCCGCTCGTCGACCTCGATCCCGAAGCTGGTGAGGGTCTCCACCGCCGGCGCCATCTTGGAGGCATCGCTGGCCGAGCCCATCAACACCGCCACCTTCACTGCCGGTCCCCTTCCGTCGTCGGTGTCCCGGCCATTGTGGCTCCGCCGGTGAGCTTTCCCGCACCTGCGCCCGGAGCCAGACCGGCGGCGGCAGCGGCGATGTCGCGGCGGTGGTGCATCCCCGGCCACGAGAGGCAGCACAGGCCCTGGTAGGCCCGGTCCCGGGCCCGGGCCAGTGTCGGGCCCATGGCGGTCACGTCCAGCACCCTGCCGCCGGCCGTCACCAGGGCGCCGTCCGGCCCGGCCGCCACGCCGGCGCAGTACACCCTGACCCCGTCGACGGTGCGGGCGGCGTCGATGCCGTCGATCCGGTCACCGGGACGCGGTGCCGCGGGGTAGCCCTCGGCGGCGGCCACGACGGTCACCGCCGCATCGTCGGCGAAGACCGGCGTGGAGCGCAAACGGCCTTCGGCCGCCTCGGCCAGCAAGGTGGCCAGGTCACTGTCGAGGCGGGGCAGGACCACTTGGGCCTCGGGGTCGCCGAAGCGCACGTTGAACTCGAGCACCCGGGGACCGTCGCCCGTGAGCATCAACCCGGCGTAGAGCACGCCCCGGTAGTCGATCCCCCGCCGGCGCAGGGCCGCCAGGGTGGGCAGCACCGCTGTCTCCAGCACCTCGTCGACCAGGGCGTCGGGGGCGACGGGCACCGGCGAGTAGGCACCCATGCCACCGGTGTTGGGGCCGCTGTCCCCGTCGCCCAGGCGCTTGAAGTCCTGGGCCCCGGCCAGGGCCACCGCCGTGGTGCCGTCGCAGACGGCCAGCACCGACAGCTCGGGCCCCGACAGCCCCTCCTCGATGACGATGCGGCGGCCGGCGTCACCGAAGGCCCGGCCCGACAGCTTGGCCTCCACGTCGGCCTCGGCCTCGGCCCGGTCGGTGGTCACCAGCACGCCCTTGCCGGCGGCCAGGCCGTCGGTCTTGACCACCCAGGGCGGGCTGAGGGTGCGCAGGAACGACCGGGCCTCATCCGCGTCGGTGAAGGACCGGTGCCGGGCCGTGGGCACACCGGCCTCATCGAGGACCTGCTTCATCCAGCGCTTCGAGCCTTCCAGGCGGGCGCCGTCGGCCCCGGGACCGAAGGTGGCCTTGCCCTGGGCTCGCAGCCGGTCGGCCAGCCCGGCCACCAGCGGGACCTCGGGGCCGATCACGAACAGATCGGCGTCGATGTCGCCGGGGTCGGTGGGCACCGAGTTGGGGATGCCGGCGTTGCCGGGACTGACCACGACCTCGTCGCCCGCCCGGCTCAGCACATCGGCCAGGGCGTGCTCGCGCCCGCCCGAGCCGACCACGCACACCCGCATCAGGCCACGTGGACGGTCTGGAGCCGCTCTGGCCCGACTCCCACATAGCTCACCGGGACCCCGCCCTGGTCGGCCAGGAAGAGCACGTAGTCGCGGGCCGCCGGGGGCAACTCGTCGAGGGTGGTGGCGCCGGAGCAGTCCTGCTTCCACCCCGGCAACTCCTCGTAGACGGGGGCCACCCGGTGCAGGACGGACTGGTGGTACGGGAGGTGGTCCAGCCGCTCGCCATCGACCTCGTAGGCCACGCACACCCGCACGACCTCGCAGGGATCGAGCACATCGAGCTTGGTGAGGAAGATGTCGGTCAAGCTGTTGAGGCGCACGGCGTGGCGCAGCATCACGGCGTCGAACCAGCCCGCTCGCCGCCGCCGCCCGGTGTTGGTCCCCCACTCCCGGCCCCGCTCCACGAGGAGCGCACCCACGTCGTCGAACAGCTCCGTGGGAAATGGTCCCGAGCCCACCCGGGTGAGGTAGGCCTTGGTGATCCCGATGACGCGGTCGAGGTGGCGGGGACCGACCCCGGCGCCGGCACAGGCTCCCCCGGCGACGGGATTGGACGAGGTGACGAAGGGATAGGTGCCGTGGTCGAGGTCGAGGAAGGTGGCCTGGGCTCCCTCGAACATCACCTCGTGGCCCGCCTCCAGCGCCTGGTGGACCAGGTGCACGGAGTCGGCGATCCGGGGGGCCAGCTGGGGGGCCATCTCATCGAGGTAGCGCCCGGCGATGTCGTCGGCGGAGAGCGGGAGCTGGTTGTAGACCTTGGCCAGGATGGCGTTCTTCTCCTTGAGCACCACGTCGAGCTTCTGGCGGAAGATCTTGGGGTCGAGCAGGTCCTGGACCCGCAGTCCGACCCGGGCCGCCTTGTCGGCGTAGGTGGGGCCGATGCCGCTCTTGGTGGTCCCCAGCTTGTTGCGCCCGAGGTAGCGCTCGGCCAGCCGGTCCAGCTCCTGGTGGTAGGGCAGGATGAGGTGGGCGTTGCCGCTCACCACGAGGTTGGCGGTGTCGATGCCCCGGGACTCGAGGGTCTCGATCTCGCCGAGGAGCACCTCGGGGTCGACCACCACGCCGTTGCCGATCACGTTCATGGTCCCCGGGTGCAAAATGCCGCTCGGCACCAGCCGCACGGCGAAGTGCTGCTCGCCCACGACGATGGTGTGCCCGGCGTTGTGACCGCCCTGGTAGCGCACCACCATATCCATCTGGCCGGCGAGGAGGTCGGTGAGCTTGCCCTTGCCCTCATCTCCCCACTGGGTGCCCACGACCGCGGTGCCGGGCAAGCCTCGTCTCCTCTGCCGATGGTCTTGGCGCGCCGCTCAGCATAGGGCCAGCCCGTCAGCGTCCTGGTGATGGGGCTGCTCGGCTCAGGTGCGTTCCTGGCCGCAGGGGGCGTGAGACCGGGCCCGGGCCCTCACTCACCGGACCGGGGCGGCCGGTCCCGGAGGTGGCGGCGGTGGCGCTTCGGCAGGCGGTACCGCCACCGGAGCTTCTGGGGCGGGCAGCCGACCGATCGGATGCTCACCGGGGTTCTCGGTGCCGAGGTGGCCGGCACGGTGGAGCGGTCGTGATCGAGGGAGTGACCGGGACTCTTGGATGCACGGTGCCCGGTGCTGCGGCCTCGGGGTTGGACGCCTGCTCGAGGCGAGCGGGGGCACGTCGTTGGATTGCTCATGGTCTTCTCCCTCGGCGGGGGGCGAAGGGGTGGGGGCCATGACCCCCACCCCTTCTCCGGTGGAGCCGGTCGTCAGGGTGCTGGCGGTCCTACCATTGCCCCCAGGAGCGGGGGCAGCAGGTCCGGCACGGGTCGGGCTCGGGCTGGGGGTCGCAGTGCGTCCCGCATGGCCTGGGCTGGGGGTCGCAGTGCGTCCCGCATGGCCTGGGCTGGGGGTCGCAGTGCGTCCCGCATGGCTTGGGCTGGGGTTGACACGGCTGGCACGGCGACGGAGTGGCGGGGCAACAGTCCCCACCGGACTCCAGCTGGTTGATGGTGGTGTGGGCGGCAACGCCGGTGGCGCTGGCGTCGCCGGTGTGGATGGTGGCGGTGCCGTCGCTGTGGTTGGAGGCGCCACCGATGTTGGAGGCCACGGCGTCGCCGCAGCAGTTGCCGCCCCCGAGGGCCAGGGCCAACTGGTTGTTGGTGGCGGTGTTGTTGGAGGCGTTGCCGACGGCGACGTTGTTGCCGGTGTTGGCGTTGGCCACCCCGACGTTGGTCACGGTGGCGCTCTGGTCCGACCCTCCGCCGAGGCAACAGCCACCGCCGGTGCTGGC
>DATMJI010000181.1:0-5524 GCA_035553895.1 Acidimicrobiales bacterium
CCACTGCGGCGAAGCGGCCGGCCCCGTAGAGACCCCGGGCCAGGGGGCGGAGGCGCACCAGGATGTGGTCGGCCCACGCCAGGGTGAGCTCCTCGCGTGTGGGCAGGGGTGGCGGCGGGCCGCCCCGGACGCCGCCGGCACCACCGGGCGACGACGGCGTCCGGGGCGGCCCGCCGCCACCCCTGCCCACCCGCGAGGAGCTCACCCTGGCGTGGGCCGACCACATCCTGGTGCGCCTCCGCCCCCTGGCCCGGGGTCTCTACGGGGCCGGCCGCTTCGCCGCAGTGGACGACCACGCGGTCACCTTCGCCGTGCCCACCGACGCCATGCGGGCCAAGTGCGAGTCCCGCCGGGGCGATGTGGAGGCCGCCCTGGCCGACCACTACGGGCGCCCCGTCCCCCTGCGGGTGATCGTCGACCCGTCCCCCGCAGTGCCGCGCGGCGACGGTGCTGCACCCCTCGTCGAGGCCGTCGACCTCGACGACCTCCAGGACGCACCACCGGACAGCCGGGGCCTGGACCGCCTCACCGAGGCCTTCCCGGGCGCCGAGGTGCTCGGGGACGAGCCCGGCGGGTAGGACCGGCGCCGGGTAGCCTGGCGCCCGTGTCCATGACGCCCGGTCCCTCCGACCCGTCCCCGCTCGCCGGCCTCGGCGGCATGGGGGATCTGGGTGGGCTCATGGCCCAGGCCCAGGAGATGCAGGCCCAGCTCCAGGCGGCCCAGGCCGAGGTGGCCGGGCAGGTGGTCCAGGGCCAGGCCGGCGGTGGCGTGGTGCGCATCGAGGTCAGCGGGGCCATGGAGTTCCGCTCCGTCACCATCGACCCCTCGGCCGTCGACCCCGACGACGTGGAGATGCTCCAGGACCTGGTGCTGGCCGCCCTCCACGACGCCACCCACCAGGTCAACGAGCTCCAGGCGGGGCTCACCGCCGGCTTCGGCGATCTCGGCGGCCTGCTCGGCTGACCGCCGGGCCCGCCCCCGCCGCCTGTGTACGCCGGGCCCGTCCAGGACCTCATCAACGAACTGGGCCGCCTCCCCGGCGTGGGCCCCAAGTCGGCCCAGCGCATCGCCTTTTATCTCCTCAAGGTGCCCAAGGAGGACGCCCTGCGCCTGGCCCGGGCAGTGCACGAGGTCAAGGAGCGGGTGTCGATGTGCGCCCGGTGCTTCAACGTGTCCGAGGGCCCCGAGTGCGGGATCTGCGCCGACTCCCAGCGGGACACCACGGTGCTGTGCGTGGTCGAGGAGCCCCGCGACATCGTGGCCGTGGAGAAGACCCATGAGTTCCGGGGGCGCTACCACGTGCTCCAGGGCGCCATCAGCCCCATCGAGGGCATCGGTCCCGATCAGCTGAAGGTGCGTGAGCTGCTGGCCCGCCTGGAGCCCGAGGGCATCACCGAGGTCATCCTCTGCACCAACCCCAACATCGAGGGCGAGGCCACCGCCATGTACCTGGCCCGACTCCTGCACCCCCTCGGGGTGCGGGTCACCCGCATCGCCAGCGGCCTTCCGGTGGGTGGCGACCTCGAGTACGCCGACGAGCTCACCCTCGGCCGGGCCCTGGAGGGCCGCCGGGACGTCGAGGCCTGACCCGGCGGCCGCCCGGGCCGGCCCCAGCGAGACTGTCTCACCCCCTCGCTAGGGTCGGCGTCGTGGGTCAAGCGATTGTGGCACGGGGCGAACCGGCCTACGATAGAACGTTCCGTCCGCACCCTGCCCCCATCCGGGGGCCCCGGGCACGCCGAGCCGGGTCCAGAGGGAGGAGACGCGTATGCGTCCGTACGAAGCCATGGTGATCCTCGACGCCTCGATGGAGGAGTCTGCCGTCCAGGGCGTCATCAACCGAACCAGCGAGCTGCTGGAACCCTCCGGGAGCCAGCTGACCCGGGCCGACAAGTGGGGCAAGCGCCGCTTCGCCTACGAGATCGACCACCGCTCGGAGGGGTACTACCTCCTCCTCGAGCTCGCCCTCCACCCCGACGCCGTGGCCGAGATCGACCGCTCGCTGCGCCTCACGGACGGCGTCGTGCGTCACAAGATCGTCCGCCTGCCCGAGCGAGCCGGGCGCGCCGCCCCGGCGCCGGCCGACCCGGCTCTGGCCGGGTCCGAGCAGTAGGTCCACCGAGCACCGGTAGCGAGAGAGAGCACAGACATGACGGGAAACAACATCACCCTGGTCGGCAACGTCACCCGCGACCCCGAGTTGCGCTACACCGCGTCGGGCCAGGCCATGGCCAAGTTCGGGCTGGCCGTCAACCGCCGCTGGCAGAACCGCCAGACCCAGGCGTGGGAGGAGTCGGTCAGCTTCTTCGACATCGTGGCCTGGCGGGAGATGGCCGAGAACATCGGAGAATCGGTCCAGAAGGGAACCCGGGTGGTCGTCACCGGCCGCTTGGACCAGCGCTCCTGGGAGACCCAGGAAGGCGACAAGCGCTCCACCGTCGAGGTGGTGGCGGACGAGGTGGGGCCGAGCCTGCGCTGGGCCACCGCCACCGTCGTGCGCAACGAGCGCCGGGGGGGCGAGGGGGGATCCTCGGACGCACCGCCGCCCCGGGAGCCGGCCGGCGCTCCCGCCTATCCCGATGAGGAGCCCTTCTGATGGGTCGCAAGTCCAAAGCCGCCCCTCCCCGCAACGATCGCAAGACCAAGGACAGCGGCAAGAAGTTCAAGAAGAAGCCGTGCCTGTTCTGCCAGGACCACATCGACTGGGTCGACTACAAAGACGTCAACCTGCTCCGGCGCTACATGTCCGACCGCTCCAAGATCAAGGCCCGCCGGGTCAACGGCAACTGCGTGCAGCACCAGAGCGACGTGGCCATGGCGATCAAGACGGCCCGGGAGCTGGCGCTGCTGCCCTACGCCACCAAGGTCACGAGCAGCCGGGGCGGGCGCGGCGGCGGTTCCCGCAGCCGCGACGACCGGCCCCCCCGGGACGACCGCCCACCGCAGCCGGGACCCGGCGATGCCCCGCCCCCCGTGGGCGGACGGCCCTCGCCGGGGTCCTCCGATGACGACGGCGACGCCGGCAGCTTCATTCCCTCCGGCGACGAGGAGCGGTGATGGAGATCATCTTGCGAGCCGACGTGGCCAACGTGGGCAAGCGAGGCGACATCTTGAGCGTTGCCGACGGCTTCGCCCGCAACTACCTGGTCCCCCGGGGCCTGGCCATGAAGGCCAGTCCCGGGGCCGTCGCCCAGGCCGGCGCCATGCGCCGGGCCCGCGACCAAAAGGACGCCACCGCCCGCTCCGCGGCCGAGGACGTGGCCCGCCGCCTGGTGCCGGCGGTGATCCACGTCGCCGCCCGGGCCAGCAGCGAGGGCAAGCTCTTCGGGTCCGTGACCACCTCGGACGTGGCTGAGGCGGTCCTCGCCCAGACCGGCCTGGAGCTGGACCGGCGCAAGATGCACCTCGACGAGTCCATCCGCGAGCTGGGCACCCACCGGGTCCTGGTGAAGCTCCACGCCGAGGTGGAGTTCCCCGTCACCGTCGAGGTCACCCGGGCCTGACGACCCGGCGCCCACTCCAGGTTCCGAGGGCGCAGAGGTCCGCCGGCCCGGCCCGGCGGTGGGCCAAGCTGGTCTCGATGCGCGCGGGCCCCTCGACGCCCCGTCACCGGGCGTCCACCAACCGTCCACCGACAATTCACAACCTTGTGCCCCTGGCAGCCCACAGCCCGGGTGAAGGAAGGTGAGGTGATGGCCATCGCCGAGGTGCCCCCGGGTCCGTCGCGCGGCGACGGCCGGGTGCCGCCCTACAACCTCGAGGCCGAGGAGTCCCTGCTCGGCGCCATGCTCTTGAGCAAGGACGCCATCGTGGCCGCCTCCGAGCTGGGCGTCACCGCCGCCGACTTCTACAAGCCGGTGCACGGACACATCTTCGACGCCATCACCTCCCTCTACGCCGCCGGTGAGCCGGCTGACCCCGTGACCGTGGCCGAGACCCTGCGCCGCTCCGGGCTGCTCGCCGACATCGGCGGCCCGGCCCTGCTGGTCAGCCTCCAGGTGCGCACGCCCGCCACCTCCAGTGCCGCCCGCTACGCCCGCATCGTCAACGAGCATGCGCTGCTCCGCCGCCTCATCGCCGTGGCCGGGGAGATCGCCGAGATGGGCTACCAGGTGCCCGACGACGTGGCCGAGGCTGTCGACCGGGCCGAGGCCATGGTCTTCGACGTGGCTCAGCACCGGGTGAGCGACTCCATGGCCGCCATCCGAGATCTCCTGGACGAGAGCTTGACCCGCCTGGAGATGCTCTACGAGAAGGCCGACGCCATCACCGGCATTCCCACCGGCTACCAGGGCCTCGACGAGCTCCTGAGCGGCCTCCAGCCCTCCAGCCTGGTCATCGTCGGCGCCCGCCCGGCCACCGGCAAGTGCCTCACCGGCGACACCCTGCTCGTCGATCCCCGTACCGGGGCTCGCACTCGCCTCGACGACCTCCACCACCGGGGACGGGCGGGCGCCGACGTCGAGGTCACCACCCTCGGCGACGACCGGCGCCTGCGGGTGCGCCGGCCCAGCGCCTTCGTCGACGATGGGGTCCACCCGGTGTTCCGGGTGCGCACCCGCTCCGGTCGCCACATCCGCACCACCGCCGCCCACCCCTTCCTCACTCCCACCGGGTGGCGGCCCCTGTCGAGCATCGGGGAGGGGACCCCCATCGCCGTGCCCCGGACACTGCCGCTCTTCGGCACCGAGGAGATGCCCGAGGACGAGGTGGTGATGATCGCCCACCTGATGGACGATCAGGCCCAGGCCACGACGGCGTTGCGGTTCGGCGCCGCCACTGCTCCGGTGATGGCGGACATCGCCGCTCACGGCCGCCGCATCGGCATCGGCGGCGTCGCCGAGCGGGGCGTCCCCGGGGCCCGGGCCTGCCTGGTCACCCCCGACCGCAGCCGGCCCGACGCCCTGGCCCAGCTCCTGGCCCGCCACGGGCTCCTCGGCGTGCGACCTCACCGCCGCCGGGTCCCCGATGCCGTGTTCCGCCTCCCCCGCCACCAGCTGGCCCTCTTCCTCAACCGGGTCCTGGGCGACGGTGGCTCGGCCTGGTGGGCGCCGCGGGGCGGCGGCAGCGCCTGCATTTCCTACTGCAACCTCTCGGCCGAGGTGGTGGCCGACATCGCCCACCTCCTCCTGCGCTTCGGCATCAACGCCCGCCGCCGGCGCCGGGTGGTGCACCGCCCGGGGTGGCGGGGGCCGGCGCACGAGCTGGAGGTGACCGCCAGTGCGGAGATCCGCACACTGGCCAGCGAGATCGGGATGTTCTCCAAAGACGCCGCCCTGGCCAACCTGGTGTCCCGCATCAGCCAGGACCGGTGCGGCGGCGGCCGGGAACGGGCACCGGGTCCGACTAGACCCACCCTGGTGGCGGCCGGCGCCGCGGCGGACCGGCAGGGCGGTGCGGCCCCGCCCCGCCCTGGCGGTCCGCCGCGGCGCCGGCCGCCACCAGGGTGGGTCTGGTCGGACCCGGTGCCGGTTCCCGGCCGCCGCCGCACCGGTCCTGGCTGATGCGGGACACCAGGTTGGC
>DATMJI010000182.1:0-12535 GCA_035553895.1 Acidimicrobiales bacterium
GTCGAGGGGGGGATCTCCAACGGGGGGCTGGTGGTGGCCCATGTGGCCATGAAGCCGCTGGCCACCCTCAACCGGCCGGTGCTGGCCACCGTCGACACCGAAACCAAGGAGGCCACCGTCTCGTTCAAGGAGCGGACCGACGTGACCGCCGTGCCGGCTATGGGGGTGGTGGCCGAGACCATGGTCGCCCTGGTGCTGGCCGGCGAGGTGCTGCGCAAGTTCGGGGGTGACTCGATGGCCGAGCTGGAGCGTAACCATGGTGCCTACGTCGACTCCCTCTGAGCACGTGGTGCTCGTGGGTCTCATGGGCACCGGCAAGACCAGCGTGGGCCGGCGGGTGGCCGAGCGCCTGGGCCGGTGCTTCGTCGACAGCGACGCCCAGGTCGAGGCCCGCACCGGGCGCACCGTCCGCCAGATCTTCGAGCAGGAGGGCGAAGTCACCTTCCGGCGCCTGGAGTCCGAGGCGCTGGCCGAGGCCCTCGGCCAGCCCGAGCCGGTGGTGATCGGGGCTGCCGGGGGCGTGGTCCTCGACCCCGCCAACCGGGCCCGCCTGCGCCGGGCCCAGGTGGTGTGGCTGCGGGCCGAACCGGCCGCCCTCGTTTCCCGGGTCGCCCACGGCGACCACCGCCCGCTCCTCGGCGAGGACTCGCTGGGCGCGCTCGAGGCGATGGCCGAGCAGCGCAGCTCGCTCTACCAGGAGGTGGCGGGCGGCCGGGAGGTCGACGTCAGCCATCGCTCCGTCGACGAGGCCGTCGACGCCGTCCTGGCGGTGCTCGGATGATCACCGTGGCCGTCGACCTGGCTGAGCGGAGCTACCCGGCGGTGGTCGGGGCCGGCGCCCGCCACCGGCTGGCCGAGGTGATCCCGCCCGGGGCCCGGCGGGCGGCCGTGGTGACCCAGGCCGGGATCGGCGTGGCCGTCGACCCCGGCATCGAGCACCAGGTCTTCCTCATGGGCAGCGGCGAGACGGCCAAGTCGCTGGCCACCGTGGAGGAGCTGTGCCGGGCCTTCGCCCGCTGGGGCCTGACCCGGGGCGACGTCGTGGTGGCCGTGGGGGGCGGCGTCGTGACCGACACCGCCGGCTTCGCCGCCGCCGTCTACCACCGGGGAGTGACGGTGGTGCACGTGGCCACCACCCTCCTCGCCCAGGTCGACGCCGCCATCGGGGGCAAGACCGGGGTCAACCTGGCCGAGGGCAAGAACCTGGTCGGTGCCTTTTGGCAGCCGGCAGCCGTGCTCTGCGACACCGAGGTGCTGGCCACCCTGGCACCGCGCGAGCGCCGCAGCGGCCAGGGGGAGATGGCCAAGTACCGCTTCCTCGGTGTGGACGACCTGCTGGCACTGCCCATCGACGAGCAGGTGGCCGCCTGCGTGCGGGCCAAGGCGGCGGTGGTGGCGGCTGACGAGCACGAGGGGGCGTCGGGCCGGCGGGCCACCCTCAACTACGGCCACACCCTGGCCCACGCCCTGGAGACGGCCGGGGGCTACGACCTGCGCCACGGCGAGGCCGTGGCCATCGGGCTGGTGTTCGCCGCCGAGCTGGCAGCCCGGCTGGGCCGCATCGGCGCGGCCCGGGTGGCCGAGCACCGGGAGGTGGTGGAGGCCTACGGCCTGCCCTCGACCCTGCCCGCCGGGGTGGACACCGACGAGCTGGTCCGCCTCGTCCAGCGGGACAAGAAGGCGGTGGCCGGGCCCACCTTCGTGCTCGACGGTCCCCGGGGGGTGGAGGTGGTGGCCGGCGTCCCGGTGGAGGCGGTGGCCGCGACCCTCGCCGACCTCACCCCACCGTCCCGTTCTTTGTCGGGTGAGCAGTGCCGGTGACGGCCGAGCCGACAGAGAACGAGAGGGGGGAGGGCGCAGGCGGGCCGGGCGGCCCGGACGGGCGGCGGCCGGTCGTGCTCTTGTTGAGCGGGCCCAACTTGAACCTCCTGGGCGAGCGCCAACCGGAGGTCTACGGTCCCGCCACCCTGGCCGAGCACGTGGCGGCCGCCGAGGACGCCGCGGGCGCCCGGGGCCTGGCCCTCGAGCACCTCCAGTCCAACGCCGAGGGCGAGCTGGTGGAGGCCGTGCACCGGGCCCGGGGGCGCTGCGCCGCCATCGTGGTCAACGCCGGGGCGCTGACCCACTACGGGTGGTCACTGCACGACGCCCTGGCCGCCTTCGGTGGGGTCAAGGTGGAGTTGCACCTCTCCAACCCCGGTGCTCGGGAGCGGTGGCGGCACACGTCGGTGGTGGCGCCGGTGGTCGACGGCACCATCGCCGGGCTGGGGGGCCACGGCTACGCCCTGGCGGTCGAGGCCGTCGCCCGCCTGCTGGCCGACCGCCGGTGACCCCCGCCGCCACCCTGGCCCCGATGGACGTGGCCGGCCGGGCCCGGCGCCTGCGGGCCGGCTTCGAGGAGGCCGGGTGCGACGCCCTGCTCGTGACCCACCTCGTCAACATCCGCTACCTGAGCGGCTTCACCGGCTCGGCCGGGGTGCTGGTGGTCACGCCCGGCGAGCTGGCGCTCGTCACCGACGGGCGCTACCGGGACCAGGCCGCCCACCAGCTGGCGGCTGCCGGGGTGGAGGCTTCGGTGGTGATGGCCCAGACCACGAGCCAGCGCCGGGAGGCGCTGGCCGCGGCTGTGGGGGGGGCCGGCCGCCTGGGGCTGGAGGCGGCCCACGTGAGCTGGTCGGCCCAGCGGCGCTACGCCGGGGAGTGGTTCGCCGGCGCCACCCTGGTGCCCACCGAAGGGCTGGTGGAGGGGCTGCGCCAGCGCAAGGACACCGGCGAGCTGGACCGTCTGGCCGCCGCCGCCGCCATCGCCGACGCCGCCCTGGCGTCGGTCCGCCACCGCCTGGGTGAGGAGCCCACCGAGGCCCAGTTCGCCCTGGAGCTCGACAGCGAGGTGCGCCGCCTGGGGGCCGACGGCGCCAGCTTCGAGACCATCGTGGCCAGCGGGCCCAACGGGGCCCGTCCCCACGCCCGGCCCGGCAGCCGCACCGTCACCGAGGGCGATCTGGTGGTCGTCGACTTCGGCGCCCTGGTGGACGGCTACCACTCCGACATGACCCGCACCATCATGGTGGGCGAACCGTCGCCGACCCAGCGCCGGATGCTGGAGGTGGTGGCCGCCAGCCAGGCCGCCGGGGTGGCCGCCGTCGCCGCCGGCACCGCCGCCAGCGCCGTCGACCGGGCCTGCCGGTCGGTCATCGACGACGCTGGTTGGCTCGACGCCTTCCTCCACGGGACCGGCCACGGCGTGGGCCTCGACATCCACGAGGACCCCAGGGTGGCGTCGACCTCGACTGCTATCCTCGGTGACGGCCATGTCGTGACCGTCGAGCCCGGCGTGTACCTGGCCGAGCACGGCGGGGTCCGCATCGAAGATTCCGTCGTGGTCACCGCCACCGGCTCCGACCTGCTCACCCACGCGCCCAAGGATCCCTACCTGTCATGAGCATCACCACCAACGACCTGAAGAACGGCATGACCCTCGACCTGGCCGAGGGCCTGTTCCAGGTGGTCGACTTCCAGCACGTCAAGCCGGGCAAAGGGGGTGCCTTCGTGCGCACCACCTTGAAGAACGCCCGCACCGGTGCCGTGGTCGACCGCACCTTCCGGGCGGCGGAGAAGGTGGAGCAGGCGGTGATCGACAAGCGGGAGATGCAGTTCCTCTTCCGGGAGGGCGACGACGTGGTGTTCATGGACAACACCACCTACGAGCAGCTGACCGTGGCCCCGTCGGCGCTGGGTCCGGCGGTCGGCTACCTGGTGGAGGGATCGACCGCCGTGCTGCAGATGTACGCCAGCGAGATCGTCGGGGTCGACATCCCCGCCTCCGTCGAGCTCACGGTGACCGAGACCGAGCCCGGCGTCCAAGGTGACCGGGTGTCCGGTGGCCGCAAACCGGCCACCCTGGAGACGGGCATCGCCGTGTCGGTGCCCCTGTTCGTCGACGTGGGCGACCGCATCAAGGTCGACACCCGCAACGGGCAGTACCTCACCCGGGTCTGACGTGGCCTCCGGCAGGGGCGGCGTCGGCTCCCGCCGGGAGCTACGGGAGCGGGCCATGTCCCTGCTCTACGAGGCCGAGTCCCGGAGCTGCCTGCCTCTCGACACCGTGCTCGACGGCCTGGTCGTCGCGCCCGATCCCTTCGTGGTCGACCTGGTGCGGGGCACGTCGGCCCATCTCGACGAGATCGACGCCCTCATCGGTCACCATGCCCGGGGCTGGTCGCTCGAGCGTATGCCCGTCGTCGACCGGTCCCTGCTCCGCCTCGCCACCTACGAGCTGGTGCACCGGGGGGACGTCCCGGTCGGGGCCGTCATCTCCGAGGCGGTGGAGCTGGCCAAGCAGTTCTCCACCGACGACTCCGGGCGCTTCGTCAACGGTGTCCTGGGCCAGATCGCCGCCGCCGTTCGGACCGGCGTCGACCCGCCCGCAGGCTGGCCCGGGACTGCTACCGTGACTCCCTGAGGGCCGTTCCGGCCCTCACCGTGAAGCGGGTCCTGTGAGGCCCGAACGGACAGGAGAGGCAAGCGGTGGCTGAACGGGAACGCAAGAGCACGCCCCCGTACGGGGGCGTCTTTTTCGCCCGCAGCCGGGTCATGGACGGCGACGATGTCCGCCGGGCGCTCACCCGCATCGCCCATGAGGTCATCGAACGCAACGCCGGTCTCGACGACGTCGTGGTCATCGGCCTGCAGACCGGAGGCGTGCCCCTCGCACGGGTCTTGGTGGAGGAGTTCGCCCGCATCGACTCGGCGGATGTTCCCCTCGGTTCGCTCGACGTGGCCTTCTACCGGGATGACATCGGGCTGCGCCCGGTCATGCCCGAGGCCGTCACCGACATCCCTGCCGACCTCTCGGGCCGGACCGTGGTGCTCGTCGACGACGTGCTCTTCACCGGCCGCACCATCCGGGCCGCCCTCAACGCCGTGTGCGACTACGGCCGGCCCCGCAGCGTGCAGCTGGCGGTGATGGTCGACCGGGGGCACCGTGAGCTGCCCATCCGCCCCGACTTCGTGGGCAAGAACCTGCCCACCCGGCGCGACGAGGCGGTCGACGTCCACGCCGACGGCGTCGACCTGGGTGACCTGGTGCCGGTGGATGACCGCCGCCGCCGGCAGCGATGAAGCACCTGCTGTCGGTCGACGACCTCGGCCCGGAGGGCATCGAGGAGGTGATGGGGCTGACCGACTCCTTCGTGGAGGTCAGCGCCCGGTCCATCCCCAAGGTGCCGGCCCTGCGGGGGCGCACGGTGGTGTCGCTGTTCTACGAGGAGTCGACCCGGACCCGGCTCTCCTTCGAGGCGGCGGCCAAGCGCTTGTCGGCCGACACCATGAACTTCAGCGTGGGCAGCTCGTCGGTGTCCAAGGGTGAGTCCCTCCGGGACACGGTGGTGACCATCGAGGCCATGGGCGTCGATGCGGTCGTGGTGCGCCATAGCTCCGCCGGGGTGCCGGCCCAGGTGGCCCGCTGGGTGGACGCCAGCGTGGTCAACGCCGGCGACGGGTGGCACGAGCACCCCACCCAGGCCCTGCTCGACTGCTACACCCTGCGCCAGCATTTGGGCTCGCTCGACTGCAGGCGCATCGCCATCGTCGGCGACGTCAAGCACAGCCGGGTGGCTCGCTCCGACGTGGCCGCCTTCGCCCGGCTGGGGGCCGAGGTGATCCTGGTGGCCCCGCCGACACTGCTGCCCCCGAGCCTGGCCGGCTGGCCGGTCGAGGTCAGCCACGATCTCGATGCGGTGCTGCCCAAGCTCGACGCCGTGATCTTGTTGCGCATGCAACAGGAGCGCCAGCACGAGGCCCTGGTGCCCAGCTTGCGCGAGTACACCGCCACCTACGGCCTCACCTCCCGCCGGGCCGCCCTGCTCCCCGAGGCGGCGGTGGTCATGCATCCGGGCCCCATGAACCGGGGCGTCGAGATCGCCGCCGACGTGGCCGATCTGGACTGCTCGGTCATCACCCGCCAGGTGGCCAACGGGGTGGCCGTGCGCATGGCCGTGCTCTTCCTGCTCCTCGGGGCCGGGTGAGTGGCGTGACCGGCCTGCTCCTGCGGGGCGGGACGGTGGTCGACCAGACGGGCAGCCGGCGGGCGGACGTGGCCGTGGCCGGTGGTCGCATCCAGGCGGTGGGCGAGGACCTGGACGACGGTGGCCGGGGTGCCCGGGTGCTCGACGCCGGGGGGTGCCTGGTCGCCCCGGGCCTGGTCGACCTCCACGCCCATCTGCGCCAACCGGGCCACGAGGAGGCAGAGACGATCGAGACCGGGAGCCGGGCGGCGGCCCTCGGCGGCTACACGGCGGTCGTGGCCATGCCCAACACCGACCCGCCCATCGACGCCGCCTCGGTCGTCCGGGATGTCCAGGAGTTGGCCCGGGGCGCCCTGTGCGCAGTGGTGCCCGCCGGGGCCATCACCGTCGGGCGGGCCGGTACCCGGCTGGCCCCCATGGCCGAGATGGCCGCCCTCGGCGTGCGGCTGTTCACCGACGACGGCTCCGGGGTGCAGGACAGCCGCCTCATGCGCCGGGCCCTGGAGTACGCCTCCGGCCTCGGGGTGACCCTGGCCCAGCACTGCGAGGACGGCGGCCTGGCGGCCGGCGGCCACCTCCACGAGGGGGAGTGGTCGAGCCGCCTGGGCATCCCCGGGGTGCCGGCCGAGGCCGAGGAGCTGATGGTGGCCCGCGACATCGCCCTTGCCCGGCTCACGGGGGCCGGGATGCATTTCCTGCACCTCTCGACGGCCGGCTCGGTGGCGCTGGTCCGCCAGGCCAAGGCGGCCGGCATCGCCGTCACCGCCGAGGCCGCGCCCCACCACTTCACCCTGACGGCCGCCGCCGCCGCCGGCTACGACCCCGTGTTCAAGGTCAACCCCCCGTTGCGCACCGACGCCGACGTGGGAGCGGTGCGGCTGGGGTTGGCCGATGGCACCATCGACGCCATCGCCACCGATCATGCCCCCCACCCACCCGAGGCCAAGGACGCGCCGTTCGACCAGGCACCTCCGGGGATGCTGGGCCTCGAGACATCCCTGGCCCTCAGCCTGGCCCTGGAGCTGCCGGCGCCCGATGTGCTGGGCCTGCTCTCGTGGCGGCCAGCGGCCGTCGCCGGCCTCGGCGACGAGCACGGGGGCCCGGTGGCGCCCGGCCGGCCGGCCCACCTGTGCGTGGTCGACCCCAGCGCCACCTGGGTGGTGCGGCCCGAGCGCCTGGCCAGCCGCAGCCGCAACACCCCCTACGCCGGGCGCACGCTCACCGGCCGGGTCCGCCACACCGTCTTTGCCGGCGAGGCGGTCGTGATCGACGGGCAGGCCCAGCGGTGACCCGGCCTCGCCCGGGCCGCCTGGTGCTGGCCGACGGGGAGGTGTTCGAGGGGGAGGCTTTCGGGGCCGACACCATCGCCAGCGGCGAGGTGGTCTTCAACACCGTGCTCACCGGCTACCAGGAGGTCATCACCGACCCTTCCTACGCCGGTCAGATCGTGGCCTTCACCGCCACCCACATCGGGAACTACGGCGTGACGGCGCTCGACGGCGAGTCAGCCCGGCCCCAGTGCCGGGCGGTCGTGGTGCGCGACCTGGCCCGGCGCCCGAGCAACTGGCGGGCCGAGGGCGACCTCGACGATCTGCTGCGGGCCGCCGGCGTGCCGGGCGTCAGCGGCGTCGACACCCGCCGGCTCACCCGACACCTGCGCCGCCGGGGGGCCATCGCCGGCGCCGCCGGCCCCGCCGACGAGGCCACCCTGCTCGACGCCGCCCGGGCCGAGCCCGCTACCGAGGGCATCGACCTGGTGGCCGGCGTGACCTGCGCCGCGCCCTACACCACCGGCACCGGCCCCCGCCGGGTGGTGGCCTACGACTACGGGGTGAAGGCCACCATGCTGCGCCACCTGGGCCGGTTGGCGACGGTGGAGGTGGTGCCCGCCTCCACGCCCGCCGGCGAGGTCCTGGCCCGCCGGCCCGACGGGGTCTTCCTGTCCAACGGCCCGGGTGACCCGGCGGCGGTGACCGGCGCCCGGGACACCATCGCCTCCCTGCTCGGGCGGGTCCCCGTCTTCGGCATCTGCCTGGGCCACCAGCTCCTGGCGGCGGCGCTGGGAGGCACCACCTACAAGCTCGATTTCGGCCACCACGGGGGCAACCACCCGGTCAAGCGGGTGGCCACCGACGCGGTGGAGATCACCAGCCAGAACCACAGCTACGCGGTGGCCGAGGGCAGCGTCGAGGGAGCCGACGTGACCCACGTCAACCTCAACGACGGGGTGATCGAGGGGCTCTCCTGCCGGGACGTGCCCGCCTTCAGCGTGCAGTACCACCCCGAAGCCGGCCCCGGCCCCCACGACGCCCGCTACCTCTTCGCCGAGTTCGAGGCCCTCATGGAGCGCGGCGCATGATCCCCCCCGCCGTTCCGGCCCCACCAGTGGTCGTGATCGCGACCACGTGTGGGGCCAGAAGCGAGGGGAGGGGAGCTCGACATGCCCCGGCGTGACGACATCGAGACCATCTTGTTGATCGGATCGGGGCCCATCGTCATCGGCCAGGCCAGCGAGTTCGACTACTCCGGTACCCAGGCCTGCCGGGTGCTGCGGGCCGAGGGCTACCGGTTGGTGCTGGCCAACTCCAACCCGGCCACCATCATGACCGATCCCGACTTCGCCGACCGCACCTACGTCGAGCCCCTCGACGTGGACGCCGTTTCCGCCATCATCGATCGGGAGCGCCCCGACGCCCTGCTCGCCACCCTCGGAGGCCAGACGGCGCTCAACCTGGCCATGGAGCTGAGCGAAGGCGGCGTCTTGGACCGCTACGGCGTCGAGCTCATCGGGGCCAACGCCGAGGCCATCGCCACCGCCGAGGATCGCGACCGCTTCAAGCAGGCCATGCAGGGCATCGGCCTCACCGTGCCGGCCTCGGGCATCGCCCGCACCCTCGACGAGGCTCGGCAGGTGATCGAGGAGGTGGGCCTGCCGGCCATCGTGCGCCCGGCCTACATCATGGGGGGCAAGGGCGCGGGCATCGCCACCACGGCACCCGAGTTCGTCCGGATGGCGGCCGTCGGCCTGGCGGCCAGCCCCATCAGCGAGATCCTCATCGAGAAGTCGGTGGCCGGCTGGAAGGAGTACGAGCTCGAGGTCATGCGCGACGGCCACGACAACTGCGTGGTGGTCTGCTCCATCGAGAACCTTGATCCCATGGGCGTGCACACCGGGGACTCCATCACCGTGGCCCCGGCCCAGACCCTCTCCGACGTCGAGTACCAGGCCATGCGCGATGCCGCCTTCGCCTGCATTCGCCGGGTAGGGGTCGAGACCGGTGGCTCCAACGTCCAGTTCGCCCTCGACCCCGCCACCGGCGAGATGGTGGTCATCGAGATGAACCCCCGGGTGAGCCGATCCTCGGCGCTGGCGTCCAAGGCCACCGGCTTCCCCATCGCCAAGATCGCCGCCCGCCTGGCCGTGGGCTACACCCTCGACGAGATCACCAACGACATCACCACCAAGACGCCGGCCAGCTTCGAGCCCACCATCGACTACGTCGTGACCAAGGTCCCCCGCTGGGCCTTCGAGAAGTTTCCCGGCTACCCCGACCTGCTGGGAACCCAGATGCAATCGGTGGGCGAGGCCATGGCCATCGGGCGTACCTTTCCCGAGTCGCTGCAGAAGGCGCTGCGCTCGCTCGAGCACGGCCGTCACGGCCTCAACTGCGATCCGGGCGAGGAGGCCATGGCCGGGCTCTCCGACAGCGAGCTGCTGGCCCGGGCCGGTACCGGCAGCCCTGACCGACCGTTCCACCTCGAGGCGTTGCTCCGCCGCGGCATCAGCGTGGAGCGGGTCCACCAGGCCACCGCCGTCGATCCGTGGTTCCTCGACCAGATCTGCCGCATCGTCGAGGAGCGGTCGCACCTGGCGGCGACCGGCGCCGCCGGGATGGACCGGTGGGCCTGGCGGCGGGCCAAGCGGTTGGGCTTCTCCGACGCCCAGCTGGCCTGGCTCTGGGGCCGGCCGGAGGCCGAGGTGCGCACAGCCCGGCTCGAGGCCGAGGTAACCCCTACATACAAGACGGTCGACACGTGCGGGGCCGAGTTCGAGGCCCACACGCCCTACCACTACTCCACCTGGGAGGACGAGGACGAGGTGGCGCCGAGCCGCCGCCCCAAGGTGGTGATCCTCGGGTCGGGCCCCAACCGGATCGGCCAGGGCATCGAGTTCGACTACTGCTGCGTGCACGCCAGCTTCGCCCTGGGCGACGCCGGCTTCGAGACGGTGATGGTCAACTGCAACCCCGAGACGGTCTCCACCGACTACGACACCTCCGACCGGCTGTACTTCGAGCCGCTCACCACCGAGGACGTGCTGTCGGTGCTCGACGCCGAGGCGGCCTCGGGCGACCTGGTCGGAGTCGTCGTCAGCCTCGGGGGCCAGACCCCCCTCAAGCTGGCCGGCGAGATCCCCCCCGAGCTGGTGCTCGGCACCTCGCCCGACGCCATCGACCTGGCCGAGGACCGGGAACGCTGGAGCGGGCTGTGTGCCCGTCTCGACATCCCCCAGCCGCCTGGCGGTGTGGCCTCGTCCCTCGACGGCGCCCTGGCCGTGGTCGGGCGCATCGGCTACCCGGCCCTGGTGCGCCCCAGCTACGTGCTGGGCGGGCGGGCCATGTCCATCGTCTACGACGACGACGGGCTGGCGGCCGCCATGGCCGAGCTGGCCACCTTCGGGGCGCCGGGCGGTGCCCGGGCCGGTTCCCTCGGCCGGGAGGGGGGCCTGTCGGCCGAGCGCCCGGTGCTGATCGACCGGTTCCTGGAGGACGCCGTCGAGGTCGACGTCGACGCCGTGCGCGACGCCACCGGCGAGGTGCTCATCGGTGCCGTCATGGAGCACGTGGAGGAGGCCGGCGTCCACTCCGGCGACAGCGCCTGCGCCATCCCGCCCCCGACCCTGGCGGCGCGGGTGGTCGCCACCATCGAGGGCCACACCCGGGCCATCGCCGATGCCCTCGACGTGCGGGGCCTACTCAACGTGCAGTACGCCGTGGCCCAGGGCGAGGTCTATGTCATCGAGGCCAACCCCCGGGCCAGCCGCACCGTGCCCTTCGTGGCCAAGGCCACGGGCGTGGCGCTGGCCAAGGTGGCGGCCCGGGTCATGGTGGGGGCCAGCCTGGCCGATCTGCGGTCCGAGGGCCTGCTGATGGCGCCCCGGACGGCAGGCCACGTGGCCGTCAAGGAAGCGGTGCTGCCCTTCAACCGCTTCCCGGAGGCCGACAGCCTCCTCGGCCCGGAGATGCGCTCCACCGGCGAGGTCATGGGCATCGACCGTACCTTCGGGCTGGCCTTCGCCAAGAGCCAGATCGCCGCCGGCGACCGCCTGCCCGAGCGGGGGGCCGTCTTCTTCTCCCTCGCCGACCGGGACAAGGCCAACGGGGTCATCGCCGCCCGGCGCTTCGCCGCTCTCGGCTTCGACCTGGTGGCCACGGCCGGCACCGCCGCCCACCTGGAGGCGGCCGGGGTGTCGGTGTCGACCGTGCTCGACAAGGTGGGCGAACACGACGCCGAGGTCACCGCCGTGGAGTTGCTGGCTGCGGGCAAGGTGGCGCTGGTGGTCAACACCCCGAGGGGGCACGGGCCCCGGGCCGACGGCGCCTACATCCGCTCGGCCGCCGCCGCCCACCGGGTGCCGTGCCTGACCACCGTGGCCGCCGCGCTGGCCGCCGCCGAGGGCGTGGGTGACTGGGCGGCGCACCCCTTTGCCGTGCGCAGCCTCCAGGAGTGGGTGGGGACGGCCACCCCGCCACCGTGAGAAGGGGCCGGGCGGCGGCGCCCCCGGTCGACCTCCGCACCAGCGTGGCCTCGGTCACGCTGCCCAACCCGGTGATGACGGCGTCGGGGACCTCCGGGCACGGCGCCGAGCTCGGGGCCTACTTCGACCTCTCCCGCCTGGGAGCGGTGGTGGTGAAGTCACTGGCCGCCTTCCCCTGGCCGGGCAACGACGCCCCGCGCCTCCACGAGGCCGGGCCGGGGATGCTCAACAGCGTGGGCCTGCAGGGCCCCGGCATCGGGGCGTGGATGCAGGACCACCTCCCGGCCCTGGTGGGGGCGGGCGCCCGGGTGGTGGCCAGCATCTGGGGGCGGTCGGTCGCCGACTACGAGCAGGCGGCCCGGCTACTGGCCGGGGCCCCCGACGCGGTGGTGGCGGTGGAGGTCAACGTGAGCTGCCCCAACGTCGAGGACCGGCGGCGGATGTTCGCCCACTCCGCCGCCGCCACCGAGGAGGCGCTGGCCGCCACCGAGGGGTGCGGGCGGCCCCGGTGGGCCAAGCTCAGCCCCAACGTCACCGACTTGGTGGAGATCGCCGACGCCGCCCGCCGGGGGGGTGCGGAAGCCGTCACCCTGGTCAACACCGTCATGGGCATGGCCATCGACCCCCACACGTGGCGCTACCGCCTCGGTGCCGGAGGCGGTGGGCTCTCCGGGGCAGCCATCCACCCGGTGGCGGTGCGGGCCGTCCACGATGTACACGCCGCCCTGCCCGGCCTGGCCGTGGTCGGGGT
>DATMJI010000183.1:0-3703 GCA_035553895.1 Acidimicrobiales bacterium
GCCCTGTACCTGTTCGAACCGACGGTGATCGCCGCCGATCCCCCGCTCGGGCGCGATCCCGGGAACTGGCTGGCCGCCGGCGCCCGGCGGCGGCGGGAGACCTTCGGCTCCCGGGAGGAGGCCTACGAGAACTACGCGGCCAAGCCGCCGTTCTCGGCCGTCGACCCGGCGGCGCTGCGGGCCTACGTCGAGCACGGCTTCGTCGACCTGCCCACCGGCGAGGTCCGCCTCAAGTGCCGGGGCGAGCACGAGGCCCTGGTCAACGAGATGGCCACGGCCCACGGGGCCTACGCCCGGTTGGGGGAGGTCGCCTGCCCGGTGGTGCTGGCCCACGGCGAGGGCACCGAGGCCTTCGGTCCCGCCCTCGTCGCCGCCCAGGCCGAGCGCCTGCCCGACGCTGCCGTGGAGGTGGTCCCCGGGGTGGGCCATCTCGGCCCCCTGGAGGACCCGCCGGCGGTCGCCGCCTCCATCCGCCGCTTCCTGGCCTCGCTGGCCTAGCGCCTCCCCTGCCCTCTCTCGCCTCCCCTGCCCTCCTTCCCTCCCCTTCCTGGTCGAACTGGTGGTAGAAGCGGGGCCAGATTGGCCCCGCTTCTACCACCAAAACGGAGGTGGGGGTCGGGTTGGGCGGCCGTCAGCCGGTGAAGGTGACCTCGTTGCAGAGATCGATGTCGTCGTTGACGGTGCGGGACCCGGGGCTGGCGTTGGTGGCGGTGACGCAGGCCTGGGCCGGGCCGGGGGTGAAGCCGGGGCCCGAGGTCCGGGTGATGCCGGCCCGGTAGGTCTGCTCGCTGCCCGTGCAGGTGCCTCGGGCGGTTCCCGTGCCGGTGGTGTCGCCCTGGGTGAGCTCGACCTCGACCAGGAAGACGTCGCCGGCCTCGCAGGTGAGCGTGCCCGTCACCTGGGCCCGGTTGGCGTCGCCCCGGACGGTGTCGTCGATGACCAGGCGGGCGAACACGCCCCAGTCGGGCCGGAACTCGGTTCCCGCGGTGAAGGTCAGGCGGACCACGTTGCCCCCGTCGGAGGCGTCCATGGTGTAGAGCTCGAAGTTGCCGTCACGGTTGGACGAGAACACGATCCGCTGGTCGTCGGGCGACCAGGCCGAGAAGGCGTCGAAGACCCCCGGGGCGTTGGTCAAGTTGACGCGGTTGGTGCCGTCGGCGTCGATGCGGAAGATGTCGAGGCTTCCGCCGGCGTCGATGGAGTTGTAGGAGATCTGCTCGCAGTCGGGCGACCACTTGGGCCCGCTGTCGAGCACGGTGTTGCTGGTGACCTGGAACACGTCGGAGCCGTCGATGTCCATGGTGAAGATCTCGAAGTCGCCCTCGGGGTTGGTGCCCAACGGGTTGCCGTTGCTGTTGAAGGCGATGCGGCCGGTGACGCTGTCCCCGCAGACGTAGGCAGCCGACCCGTTGGTGAAGATCTTGGTCTGGTCGCTGCCGTCGGGGTTCATGATGAACACGTCGAAGGTGTGGGTGGCGTCACGGTCCCGGGAGCTGTGGAACACGATCTTCTCGCCGTCGCTGGTCCAACTCGTGCCCCGGTCCTCGCCCGGGGCGTTGGTCAGGCGGGTCTGGCCGCTGCCGTCGTTGTTCATGATGTACACATCGGCGTTGAGGGGCTCGGCCCGGTCGCTGCTGAAGGTGATCTTGGTGCCGTCGGGCGACCAGGCGGGGAACACGTCGAAGAACGGGTTGTTGGTGAGGTTGACCTGCTCGGAACCGTCCGGGTTCATCTTGTAAATCTCCCCGGGACCGTCACGACCGGTCTCGAAGACGATGGGGCCGTTGGTGCCGGGCACGATGGCGTCGGCCGGTCCGGCGCCGACCAGGAGCGATGCTCCCACGGCGAGGGCTCCGAAGGGCCCGATGGCCCGCTTGCATGAGGTACGCATATGTCTCCTTTTGGTGGGTGGGGCGGGGAAGGTATCGACGGCTGGTCGAACAGTCAACCAGCCGCAGCTATCATCGCAGGGACCGGCTGGTCCGGCTGCGACGAAGGAGACGGGATGAGCTACACGATGGCCTGCGCCGATGTGGTGCCGGGATGCGATGCCGTGTTCGAGGCCGACTCCAAAGAGGAGCTCCTCGCCATGGTCGGCGCCCACGCCAACGCCGTGCACGGTGGCGAGGCCGGCGACGGCCAGGGCGACGGCGACGGCGGTCCCGGCTGCGACGTCGTCGACCAGTCCATCCGGGAACACTGAGCGCCCCCCTCGCCCCCGACCTGGCCGAGGCCTGCCGGCGCTGGGCCGAGCGCCCGGCGCTGACCCACCAGGGCCGTTCGACCACCTTCGCCGAGCTGGGCGAGGCCATCCGCACCCTGGCCGCCTCCTACCGGGCACTCGGGATCCAGCCGGGGGACCGCATCGTCACCCAGCTGCCGGACTGCCCGGAGCACGTGGCGGCCATCGGTGCTGCCTGGGCGTGCGGGGCGGTCCACGTGGGAGCCGACAACGACCTCACCGGCGACGAGCTGGCCTGGTTGCTCGACTACACCGAGGCGGCGGCCGTGCTGTACCGGCCCCACCGCGACCGCCAGGACCCGCTGGGCGACCTGCGGACGGTCGCCGCTGCCTGCCCCAAGACCCGCCTCGTCGTCCACGGCTGGGACCCCGGCCCGTCGGAGCTGGAGGTGATCGATCTGGCCGAGCTGCTCGCCGGCCGCCACGGCACCCTGCCCAGCGCCGCCCCGGCCCTCGAGCCCGACGCCACCGCCGTGCTGTTCTTGACCTCGGGCACCACGGGCCGGCCGAAGGGGGTGATGGAGACCCTGCCCGTCTTTTGGGCCAAGATGCAGTTCTTCACCGACGGCTTCGAGCCGGGGCCCGACGACGTCCACCTCATCTTCCTGCCCATCTCCCACGTCTTCGGGATGCGCCTGGCCCTGCTGGCCCTGCTCCGGGGCGGCCGGGTGGTGCTGGTCGACCGCTTCTCCCCCCGCCGGGCCCTGGAGCTGGTGGCCGAGGAGGGCGTCACCGTCGTGCCGGGGATGCCCACCCACCTCACCCTGCTGGTGAACGAGCTGCGGCGCGGGAGCTACGACGTCGCCACCTGGCGCTGGACGCTGTCGGCGGCGGCCAACATCTCGCCCGACCTGGTCGACGCCGTCTACGACGAGGTGGGGTCGCAACTGCTCTACGTCTACGGCTGCAGCGAGGGCTTCACCACCCAGACCTCCGACCGCCGGGAGATCACCGAGGGCTCGGTGGGCAGTCTGGTCTTCGCCGGGCCCGAGGGCACCGCCGCCGCCGGCACGGTGGCCATCGCCGATCCGGAGTCGGGCGCCCACCTGCCGGCCGGCGAGATGGGCGAGATCGTCTTCGGGTCCCGGGTCCCCATCCGCTACTGGCGCCGCCCGCCGGTGGCCACCGACGGCTGGTACCGCACCGGCGACCTCGGCCGCATGGACGGGGAGGGGAGGGTCTACGTCCTCGGCCGCCTCAAGCAGGTCGTCAACCGCGGCGGGCTCAAGGTGTCGCCCGGCGAGGTGGAGGTCGCCCTCGTCCAGCACCCCGAAGTAGCGGACGCGGCGGTGATCGCCACCCCGGACCCGGTGCTGGGCGAGGCCACCTGCGCCTGCGTCGTCCCCGCCGGGGCCAGCGCCCCCGACCTGGCCGCGGTGCGGGAGTTCCTGGGGGCGAGCCTGGCCCGCCACAAGCTCCCCGACGAGCTCTGCCTGGTCGAGGCCGTCCCCCGCCTGTCTC
>DATMJI010000184.1:0-5968 GCA_035553895.1 Acidimicrobiales bacterium
CCCTCCCAGCGGCGGGCCACCCCCTCGCCCACCAGGAGACCGTCGAGAGCGCTGCGCTGGTCGGGAGTCCAGTCGGACAGGTCGTAGACGACCTCGCCCCCCTCGCCGTGTTCGCCGGTCACGGCGAGCGCCGCCGGAGCACGTGGCGGGTGAGGAAGGCCTCGGTGCGCTCCAGCTCGTCGATGACCGTCTCGGGCCGGCTCCATCCGTGACCTTCCCCCTCGTAGACGTGGAGGTCGACGGTGCGCCCGCGTGCCCGCAACCCGTCGGCCACGGCCCGGCTCTGGGCCAGCGGGACCACCGGGTCGGCATCACCGTGGAGGATGAGCAAGGGGGCGGCGATGCGGTCGAGCTTCCGGACGGGCGAGCGGGCCCGGTAGCGCTCGGCCGCATCGGGCAGGGGTCCCACCAGGGACCGCAGGGAGTGGGCCTCGAAGCGGTGCGTGGTCTCCTCCAGCTCGAAGAGGTCGGCCACGCCGTAGAGGTCGACGCCGGCGGCGCACCGCTCAGGGTGGGCGGCCAGCAGGTTCAACACGGTGAAGCCACCGGCCGACGCCCCCATGGCCACCAGCCGGCGGGGGTCGCCCCAGCCCCGGGCGACGGCAGCGGCGAGGCCGGCAGCTACGTCGGCCACGTCGGCCTCCCCCCAGCGGCCGGCCAGGGACTGGGTGAAGGCCCGGCCGTGGCCGGTCGATCCCCGGTGGTCGGGGACCAGCACCGCCCAGCCGCGGTCGAGCCAGTAGGCCAGCCGGGGGTTGAAGACCACCTCCATCTGCCCGGTCGGACCACCGTGCACCCAGGCGATGAGCGGCGGGGGCCCCTCGCCGGTCGCCGCCGGCCGGTAGAGGCGCCCGGGGATCTCGGTCCCGTCGTCGGCGGCCCAGCGCACCGGCTCGGGCTCGACGGGGCGACCGGCTCCGGCACCGGCTCCGGCTCCGGCCAGGGGGCCCTGGGCCACCACCAGGGCGTGCTCGAGGTCGGCGCCGTGGCGGACCACCACCTGGGTCGGGGTGCGGGCCCCACTGCGCACGGCGCACAGGCGGCCCCCGGACCACCCGAGGCAACCGTGCACGCCCCGGGCCAGCGCCCGGTGGGTGCCCGAGGCGGTGTCGACCAGCACCAGAGACCCGAAGCCGCCCTCGTTGCGGCTGAGCACGGCGCGGCCGGTGTCGCCCGTCCAGGCGAAGGAACGCTGCCCCGGCCCCCAGGCGGGACCGCCGTGCTCGTGGTCGTCGGCGAGCACGGCGTCGTCCTGCCCGCCCGCTCCGATGGCCCGCAAGTTGGTCCACCCTGACTGGTCGCCGAGGTAGGAGAGCTGCCCCGTGGGCCGGTAGCGGGGCTGTTGGACGGCGACCCCCTCGCCCCCGGCCAGGGTCACGGCCTCGCCGGTGGCGGCGGCGGCCCGGGCCACGATGCGCCCGGCGTCCCAGGGCATGGCCGGCACGTCCCACTCGTGCCAGGCGACGGTGCCGCCGTCCGGCGACCACGCCGGGTCGAGGCAGAAGTCGGCGCCACCCGACAACCGCCGGGGCCAGGGACCGCCGGCGGTGAGCGGGGCCACGGCCACGTGGCGGGTGTCGACCACGTAGGCCACCTCGTTCCCGGCGGGTGACACGGCCGGTGCCGCCGCCGGGCCGCCCTCCACCAGCCGCCGGGGCGGGGCGCCGTCGACCGGCTGGAACCAGAGCCCGCCGTCGGTGGCGGCGTAGACGAGACCGCTCCCGTCGGGCAGCCAGTCGAAGACGCCGGAGCCGAAGGGGCGGGCCCCGCGAGGAGCCGGCTCCGAGCTGACCACCACCTCGGGCCCGGCCACCAGCTCGCCCGGTGCCGGGGCCCGCAGGTCGACCACCACCAGCTCGCCGCGGCCCGCCGCGGTGGAGACGAAGGCCACCCGCCCGCCCCCGGGGGCCAGGCGGGGCTCGCCCAGGCGCCGGCCCCGGGCACACAGGGCGGCGGTGATCGGGGGGCGGGGAGGAGGGGCCAGCACTCGATGATCTTGCCACCCTCCATCGTTCCCGGTGCGAAACGGCGGCCCTCGGAATGCCCGGACTCGCCGAGAACGTCACGAGGGGGCTAAAGGGACGGCCGGCGTCAGCCGAAGAACCGCCTATGACCCAGCTGATGGAACCCCGGACCCCGCGCCGCCAGCGCCAACGCTCGCGGCTGCGCTCGGTACCCACGACCGAGAACACCTCCGAGCCTGCCGCCGCCGCGCCGAAGGCGCCCAGGGGCCCCGTGCCCCGCTGGCGCAGGGTCGTGCCCGCCTTGGCCATCGCCACCATGGTCATGGCCTACGTCTACGCCAGCGTCCCCTTCACCTTCGCCGGCGCCATCGAGTGTCACCAGAACGGGCTCACGGGCACCGCCACCGTCGCCCCGGGCACCCCGGCAGGAACCATCATCGGGGACATGAACCTGCGCTGCGCCGAGGCCGGCTCCAGCCGGATCGCCGTGGCCGCCACCGTCGCCGCGGCGGCGGCCGTTGTGGGCCTCGCCGCTGCCTTCGCCCCGACCAGTGCCGAGGTCCGGGCTCGCAAGGGCGACGGAGGTCCAGGGGACGGGACCCAGGTGCCCGAGGGGGGCACCTGGACCGTCCCCGCCTACGATCGGGACGAACGAGACATCGACCGCACCGTCGGCGCCCTTTCCGTCGAGGAGCTCGCCGAGATGCTCGGTGGGCTGCCGGTGGACTTCCCCACCGACCTGCCCGGGGCGGCTCGCTTCGAGACCGCCGACCTCGCCGGCGAGGACGCCGGGGACAAGGCGCACGGGGCGGCGAGCGAGACGGCCGAGGTCGCGCCGATCGAGATGGGTCCGGCCCCGGTGGCCCCGGTAGCCCCGGTGACCCCGGTGGCTGACGAGGTCGCCGGCGGGAAGGGCAGCCGCTCCACCCCCTGAGCGCCCACCGGCGGCACGGGCTTGT
Organism: Acidimicrobiales bacterium; assembly: GCA_035553895.1. Lineage (GTDB taxonomy): Bacteria > Actinomycetota > Acidimicrobiia > Acidimicrobiales > CADCSY01 > JADDRA01. The sequence continues at coordinate 2,924 of DATMJI010000184.1, forward strand.
CGAGGCCGGCGCGCTACTGTCCGGACATGACCCCCGGAAAGCCGCCCCTGGTCCCCGACCGCAACCTCGCCCTCGAGCTGGTGCGGGTCACCGAAGCCGCCGCCCTGGCGGCTTCTCGCTTCTTGGGCCGGGGCGACAAGCTGGCAGCCGACGGCGCCGCCGTCGACGCCATGCGCAGCGTCCTCGGATCGGTGAGCATGGACGGGATCGTCGTCATCGGCGAGGGCGAGAAGGACGAGGCGCCCATGCTCTACAACGGCGAGCGCATCGGTGACGGCTCCCCCCCGGCCACCGACATCGCCGTCGACCCCATCGACGGCACCACCTTGTGCTCGCTCGGCCGGGGCAACGCCCTCGCCGTGATCGCCGTCTCCGAGCGGGGCACCATGTTCGACCCCGGGCCGTGCGTCTACATGGAGAAGGTCGCCGTGGGCCCGTCGCTGGCCGGGGCCATCGACATCAACCGCAGCCCCACCGAGAACCTCGAGGCGGTGGCCAAGGTCAAGGGCGACTCGGTGCGCAACCTCACCGCCGTGATCCTCGACCGGGACCGCCACCGGGATCTCATCGCCGAGGTACGCCAGGCCGGGGCCCGCATCCGCCTCATCCCCGACGGGGATGTGGCCGGCGCCCTGCAGACGGCGTGGCCCGAAGCCGGGGTCGACATCCTCTTCGGCATCGGGGGCACGCCCGAGGGCGTGATCAGCGCCGCTGCCCTCAAGTGCATGGGTGGCGACCAGCAGGGCAAGCTCTGGCCCCGCAACGACGCCGAGCGCCGGGCCGCCCTCGACGCCGGCTACGACCTGGAGAAGACCCTGACCATCGACGACCTGGTGGCCGGCGACAACTGCTTCTTCGCCGCCACCGGCATCAGCGACGGCGAGCTCCTGCGTGGCGTCCGCTACAGCGAGACCGGGGCCAGCACCCAGTCGCTGGTCACCCGCTCCCAGTCCGGCACCGTGCGCTTCGTCGAGGCCCGCCACCGCCTCACCAAGGTCGCCGAGCTCTGACCCTGGGCCAGCGCCGGCAGCCCACCCCCCCCAACCCTGCGAACTGGTGGCAGTCCCCGTTCCTGCCACCCGTTGCCGCCTCTCTCTCAAGCAAGCTGGCCCAAGAAGAAGGCGAAGCCCTGGTCGTCGGTGCAGTCGGCGGTGATGCCGTAGGGCATGGGCTCGGGGTCGGTGGCCGTGCCCCCGGCGGCGCGGACCCGCCCGACGGCGGTGGCGATGTCGTCCACGGCGAACATCGGCTTCACCACGGAGTCCGGGTTGCCGCCGTGCATCCCGGCATGGGGGCTGACGCCCTCGATGTCCCAGCCGTCCTCCACCCGCCCGGGGGAGAAGCGCCAGCCGAGCACGGCCGAAAAGAAGGTGCGCGCCCGGGCGGAGTCGATCACCCCGATGGTGACGTAGGCCAGCTCCCCAGGGGCCGCCGGCCGCTGGCCGCCGCCCGGCGGGACGTGGTCGGCCTCGACCAGGGAGAAGGCCAGGCCCTGGTCGTCGGCGCAGTCGGCGACCACGCCGTAGGGCTCGCTGCGGGGCTCCCCGGCCCGGCCGCCGGCCGCCCGGATCCGGGCCAGGGCTGACCGCAGGTCGTCGACGGCGAAGCACAGCAGGGTGGTGCGCTGCTCCTGACCGCCCCAGAGTCCCAGGGCCGGGGAGACGCCCTCGACCCGCCGGCCCCGGTGATCGCCGTCGACGGCGTAGCGCCACCCGAGCACCGCGGCGTAAAAGGCGGCCGCCGCCCCGATGTCGGGGAGCCACAGCGAGGCGTAGGCCACCGCTGTGGGACCGGGGCCGGGCGGCGCCACCGGACGGGAGGCGCCGGCGAGCAGCCAGCGGTGGCCGAAGGGGTCGATCACCACCGCGTTACGGCCGTAGGGGTGGTCGGCGGGAGGGCGCTCCAGGCGAGCCCCGGCGTCGACGGCCCGGTCGGCGTGGCTGTCGACATCGGCCACCGCCAGGTGCAGCGTCACCGCCGACCCGGTGCCGGCGGCGGGCGCCCGCACCCCGAGGTCGGGGTACTCGTCGGCCAGCATGAGCACTCCCCCGGCCAGCGACAGCTCGGCGTGGCCGATGCGACCGTCGGCCATCACCACGGGCTCCCCCCGGGGGCGGGCTCCCCACACCCCGGCGTACCAGGCCAAAGCGGCCCGGGCGTCTCCAACGGCCAGGTAGGGCGTCACGCCGGTGGGGTCGGCGCCGGCATCGGTGGGCGCGACGGGTTCGGGGGGGACGACGGTCCGGGGCATCTCCACTCCTTCGGGGAGGGCCAGGGCCCGCTCCAGGCGGGCTCGCAGGCGGGCGGCGAAACGGGGGTCGGGATCGACGGGATCGACAGGCCGGTGCAGGTCCATGAAGGGATCAGTCATCGCCCGCCTCCCCCGCCTCGTAGGTGCGCCGGAACGCCCGGCGGGCCCGCACCAGGAGGGCCTCGGTGGCGTGGACGGTGCGGTCGAGCACCCGGGCCACTTCGGGGACCGGGAGGTCGTCGAGATAGCGCAGCGTCAGGGCGCTGCGGTGATGGGGCCCGAGACGCTCGAGGGTCTGGTGGGCAAGAAGGACGTCGAGGCGGATGTCCCAGGGGTCGTCGTGGTCGGGCCCCGAGCCGGCGTCGACCAGGGCCAGGCTCGCCTCCTCCCGGGTCTGGGCCCGCCAGTGGTCGACCAGCTTGTGGCGGGCGACACCGATCAACCAGGCCGGCGACAACGACGGGGGCTCACCCCGGCGCGCCGCTCGCACCGCGGCCAGGAAGGTCTGGGCGCACAGGTCCTCGGCCAGCGCCGCCCGGCCGCACCGGCTGAGCAGGTAGCCGTACACCTGGGGCAGGCTCTCGTCGTAGAGGGCGAGCAGGTCGTCGCCCCCGCCCGCCGTCGCTGGTGCTGCCACACCCCTACTGTCGCCCGCCGGCCCCGGTCTCCGACACCCCTCTTTCTCCGGGCACCCCCCAACTGGTGGTAGGAGCGGGACCGAAGCGGTCCCGCTCCTACCACCATTTCGTTGGGTTGGGGCTCGCCACCCCGAACTGGTGGCAGAAGCGGGACCG
>DATMJI010000185.1:0-4395 GCA_035553895.1 Acidimicrobiales bacterium
GCCAGATGCCGATCGTCACCGAGACCGAGTCCGGGCCCGCGGCCCACCACGGTCCGGCGGCCGCCTGAGGGTGCGGACACCGGGGAATGCGCCCGTGCTCACCACCTTGCAGCAGGCACCGGCGGGTGCTCGCCACGGGCCGAGGGGTGCGGGTGCGTCTGGCCACTGCCTGCCGCCCCTCACCCCTCGGTGCAGGCAGTAATTCAGGAGGATCGAGGTGGCTGAGCCACCCCGATCCTCCCGAATTCCTCAGCTCGTCAGCTCAACACGACGTCGGCGCACACCTCCCCGGTGCTGGTGAGGGTGCGCTCGCCGGGGATGCCGACCTCGACCACGGCGCAGGCCCGGGCCGGGCCGGGAGCGAAGCCGGGGCCGGACGAGAGCATGGCGGTGAGGCGCACCGGCTGCTCGGCACCGGTGCAGGCCCCGGTGCTGATGCCGGTGCCGGTGCTCTCCCCTTGGGTCACGGTGAGGCTGATGCGGAACCGGCTCCCGTCGTCGCAGTCCATGGAGCCACCCAGGCGGGCCCGGGAGGCGCTCGTCGTGCCGGTGCCGGTGAAGGTGAGGGCGCTGTCGGTGCCGGTGGAGCCGTCGCAGTCGAGGCGGATGTCGAGGTCGGTGACCGGCGGCGGGATGGTGAGGATCTCGGTGTCGACGAAGGCCTGGCTGGAGTCGGCCGGCGACACGCACCCGGGCGCCTCGGCCCGCACGAAGTAGAACCCGGCCACCACGTCCCAGCCGAAGTGCCCGGTGCCATCGGTGGCGTCGGGGTTGGTGCGGTTGGATGGCGACATGAGCACGCTGCCGTCGGGGACCTGGGTGAAGGGCCCGGCTTCAGTGTCGGAGCGGAACAGGGTGACGGTGGCGCCCACGATGGGATCGCCGGCGACGGTGCGCACGAAACCGCTGGGGTCGATGTAGATGTTGAAGTCGACGTCCTCTTCGGTGGTGTCGGGGCAGGCGATGTCGATGTTGACCGTTGCCGGCCCGGTGAAGGGGATGGCGAAGGTCGACGAGTAGGTCCCCGGGGGCCCCTCGGCGAGCGAGCCGCTGATGGAGCCGCCGTACTCACCGGTGATGGTGTAGGTGGCGGTGCCACCGGTGCAGCCGGTGGTGACCAGGGTCACGGGCTGGCCCACGATGACGCTGGGGATCTGCCCCGGCGGGGTGTCGTCGTCGATGGACGTCCCCGGCGGCGGCGGCTGGGGCGCCTGGACGACGAAGTCCACCACCAGCTGCTGGCCATCGGCCAGGTCGACCGACCTCGACTGGGGGCTGAGGTTGCCCGGCGGGCTCACCGACACCACGTAGGGACCGGGCGGCAGGTTGGCCGCCAGGTAGGTGCCCGCCGAGCCGGTGAGGCCGGTGAAGGGGCAGAACACGCCCTGGCTCGCCGCCGGCCGGCACACCTGCACGAAGGCGCCGCTGATGCCGCCGGCGCCGTCGGAGACGGTGCCCGAGATGGCCCCGGTGAAGGTCTGGCCGCCGCTGCGGATGGCGAAGATGTGCCGGCCGGCCAGCGTGGAGTTGGTCGAGGTGTTGTGCAGGCCGGTGGCGGCATTGCTGTCCAGGCAGGCACCGTTGATGCGCGAGCAGGGCAGCTCGAAGAAGCTGCTGGGGCTGCCCGTGCCCCCGGCGTAGCCGGCCCCGGCCGAGCTCCCGCCGAAGCCGTCGGTGCCCCCGCTGGCGCTGCCCGTCTCCCAGAGGATCTGCTCGTAGTTGAAGTAGATGTCGAAGTCGCCGGCGGCGACGTCGCTGCGGTCGACCAGCAGCAGCTGGAAGTCGTTGAGCTTGTCGTCCTGGCTGGAGAAGTAGCCCACGTCACGCCAGTTGACGCAGAACACGTCCCGGCCTCCGAAGGCGGGCGACGCAGGGATGGTGCCGTAGGTGACCAGAGAGGACCCGGCCCCCCGGGTGTCCACGTCGGCGAAGAAGGGGGCGATGATCGGCGGGGTGTCGGCCGTGAGGGCGAAGGGGGTGAAGGTACCGAGCTCCTCCCCGAAGGTGACGTTGCCGTTGTTGTTGACGTAGAGGCTGGTGTAGGGCACCCCGAAGAAGTTGACCGTGAAGGGCAGGGCCACCTCGCCGGTGGAGCCGTCGTCGTTGGCCGCCAGGGTGTTGGCCAGGCAGCCGGCGTCGGTGATGGCGGGCGAGCTGTGGGCGGCCTGGGCCGGTGCGGCGGCCACCAGGGTGGCTGCCGCCAGGGCCAGGGCCACGACCACGCCGAGCACCGCACGCGGGCGGGTGGGCGTGGCCGGGCGATGCTTGTCCTGCATGGTCGATCGTTCCTTTCGCTGGTAGGCCGCCGTCGCCTCATCTTCCACGCCACCGTTGACCCTGGCATCGCTGAGTTCAGCTATTTCCGCCGGGCGGCATGGTGAGGATCGGGGCGGCTCAGCCACGCCGATCCTCCACAATCCCGGGGGCCACCGGGGCGGCGAGGACATCGAGGCCGTCGACGCCCTGGTAGGCGGCGTCGGCGGCCACCAGGGGGACGCCCAGCCACCGGGCGGTGGCGGCGATCCAGCAGGCGGGCTCCCGGCCGGGCTCGGCGAGGGGGTGGCCGGCCTGGAGGCACGACGAGCGCAGCTCCACGTAGGCATCGAGCAGGGCCGGTCCCGGCCACACCACCCGGAGGCGGCCGAGACGCTCCTCCAGCTGGGCCTGGTGGGCGGGGTTCCAGCCGGCCCGCCCGGCGGCCACCCGCACGGCCGCGACGGTGGCGAAGGACACCACGACGGGGCGGACTCCGACCACCGCTCGGTAGGCCGCCGCCTGGTCGGCCCCCTGGCGCACCAGAGCGGCCGAGAGGATCTCGGTGGCCACCACCACCGGGCCCGGCCCGGTCATTGCCCGGCGATGGCCGAACGGAACGCCGCCTGCTCCTCGACGCTCAGCCCGTCGATCACCAGTGCGCCCGCCGGCGGGAAGGTCGGGGCCGACACCAGGACCTGCTCCGGCGCCGGGAAGGGCTCCGGGGGGCCCGGCGAGGCGATCCGGCCCCGGGCACCCACCAGGGCGGCCAATTCGGCGCGGGAGCGGACGCCGAGCTTGGCGAAGACGTGGGAGACGTGGCTCTCCACCGTATGGCGGGACACGAAGAGGGTGGCGGCGATCTGGGCGTTGGTCATCCCGCGCCCCACCAGGGCCACCACCCGTTCCTCGCTGGCGGTGAGCGCCTCCCAGCCGTGGGCCGGGCGCGTGCCCCGCCGCCGGCTCCGGTGGGAGCCGAGGGCCCGCACCCGGCCCCGCACCCGGGCGGCGACGGGACCGGCCCCCAGCGCCTCGTACCCGTTCAGGGCCTCGACCAGCGCCGCCACCGCCTCGCTGCGCCGCCCCGCCTCACCCAGGGCGACGCCGGCCTCTTCGAGGGTGAAGGCCCGCTCCACCACCCGTTCCACGCTGGCGAAGGCGGCGGCGGCGGCCAGCATGGCGTCGGGGTCGGCACCCACCAGGCCCCGGCAGCGCAGGGCGGCCCCCCGGGCCCCGGCGGTGCCCAGGCGCCGGGCCCGGGCCTCCACGGCGCCGGCAACGGCACTGGCCCGGCCGGCGTCGCCGGTCTCGAGGCACAGGCGCACCAGATCGGGGCCGAACACGCACACGCCGGGGCCGCCACCGGCGTCGAGCCCGGCCCGCCACTCCTCCTCGAGGACCTCCCGCGCCGGGCCGGGGTGGCCGCCGAGCTCGTGGCGCAGGGCCAGGAGGGCGCCGCTGAGCCCGCCGAGGACATCGAAGGCCACGCCGGGCGGGAGCGGCGGAGGGTGGCCGTCGAGGCGTGGGCCAACCGGCGCCTGGCCCCGGCAGGCGGCGACCAGCCGCACGACGTCGCCGGCCCGGTCGCCGCCGGGCGCCGCCCGCGTGCCGCCGGGGGCACCGGCGGTGGCGGCGGCTTCGGCATCGGACACGGCCGTGTCCCAGTCGCCGGTAAGCAGGCGGCGGGCGGCCGAGACCCGGTCGAGCAGGGCCGTGCCGCCTGTTGACCGGTCCGGCCGCCGCCCGGCCAGGAGGACCTCGTCGGCCTCGGCGAAGCGATCGGCGGCCACCAGAAACGAGGCCAGGTAGTAATGCGCCGGGTAGCCCGGCGCCGGCGCCACCGAGAGCTCGCCGGCCCGCACCAGGGCGGCCCGGGCCCCGTCGATGGCGGCGGGCAGCGCTCCCCGGAAGTAGGCGACCAGGGCGCTGACGGCGCTCGCCAGGGACCAGGCCCCGCCGTCACCGACGTGCTCGGCCAGGGCGACGGCGGCGGCCGCCTCCCGCTCGGCGTCGCCCAGCCGACCGGCGAGCACCGATCCGTGGGCCCGCTCGGCCACGGCAGCGGCGCTTCCCGCGGGCGGCGGCGCAGCGGCGGCCTGGTCGTCGGGGCGGCCCACGGCCGGGGACCCCATGGCCCCCTCG
>DATMJI010000186.1:0-34195 GCA_035553895.1 Acidimicrobiales bacterium
GGCGGGGAGAGGGTGGGGAGAGGGTGGGGAACCCGGACTCGGTCACACCCCGTCCCTACCATGGAGGCCCATGGACCCCGCCGCCCTGCTCCACGGACTGACCGAGCGCCAGGCCGAGGCGGTGGCCAGCCCTGGGGCACCCCTGTGCATCCTGGCCGGGGCCGGCTCGGGCAAGACCCGGGTGCTGACCCGGCGCATCGCCTACCGGGTGGCCGCAGGCACGGCCGAGGCCCGCCACGTCCTCGCCCTCACCTTCACCCGTAAGGCAGCGTCGGAGCTGGGCCGGCGCCTCGAGGCCCTCGGGGTGCACGACCGGGTGAGCGCCGGCACCTTCCACTCCGTGGCCTACGCCCAGCTCCGGCAGTGGTGGGCCGACAACGGCCGCCCGGCACCGAGCCTCCTGGAGCGCAAGGCCGGGATGCTGGCCCGCCTCCAAGGACCACCGAGCGCTCGCCCGGGGACTCGGGGGCGGGCGCAGCCAGGTGACCTGGCCGCCGAGATCGAGTGGGCCAAGGCCCGCATGATCGCCCCTCGCGACTACGCCGGCGAAGCGGCCCAGGCCGGCCGGGAGCCCCCTTTGGCGCCGGACGCCATGGCCACCATCTACCAGCGCTACGAGGACGAGAAGCGGCGCCGGGGCCTCATCGACTTCGACGACCTCCTCGGTGCCTGCGTGGCCGCCCTGGAGAGCGACGAGCGCTTCGCCGCCTCGCAGCGCTGGCGCTACCGCCACCTCTTCGTCGACGAGTTCCAAGACGTCAACCCCGCCCAGGCCCGGCTCCTGGCCGGCTGGCGGGGCGACCACGACGACCTGTGCGTGGTGGGCGACCCCAACCAGGCCATCTACTCCTGGAACGGGGCCGATCCCACCCAGCTCCAGGAGTTCCAACACCGGGAGCCGGGAGCCACCGTGGTCGTGCTCGACGACAACTTCCGGTCCAGCCCCCAGGTGTTGGCCGTGGCCGGCGCCGTCCTGGCCGGGGGACCGGGACCGGTGCGGGTCCTGCGGCCCCGGCGCCCCGACGGCCCCCTGCCGCAGATCCGGGCCTTCGACACCGAGGACGACGAGGCACGGGGCATCGCCCGCGCCGTGCGCGACGGCCATGCTCCCGGCTCGGCGTGGAGCCATGTCGCCGTGCTCACCCGCACCAATGCCCAGCTCGTGGTCCTGGAGCAGGCCTTCCGCACGGCCGCCATCCCCTACCGGGTGCGGGGCGGGGGGGCCTTCCTCCAGCGGCGGGAGGTCAAGGCGGCGCTGGCCGAGATGGGCCGGGGCGCCGACCCCCTGGCCAGGGGGCTGGCCGACGCCGCCGGCTCCCTGCGGGCCGCTCCGGCCCAGGATCCCGACGCCGACCCGGGCGGGAACCAGGGCGAGGGACCGGCCGCCGAGCGGCAGGCTGCCCTCGAAGAGCTGATCCGCCTCGGACACGACTACCTCGCCCACGAGGCCGAGGCCACCGTCGCCGGCTTCCAGGCGTGGTTGGCTGCCACCCTGCGTTCCGAGGCCCCTGCCGTGGGGAGCGACGCCGTCGAGCTGGCCACCTTCCACGCCGCCAAGGGGCTGGAATGGCCGGTGGTCTACCTGGCCGGCCTGGAGCGGGGCCTGGTTCCCATCACCTTCGCCACCACCGAGGCGGCCCGGGACGAGGAGCGACGCCTGCTCTACGTCGCCGTCACCCGGGCCGAGCGCCAGCTGCACTGCAGTTGGGCCCGCCAGCGCACCTTCGGCACCCGCACCTCGCGCCGCAACCCCTCCCCCTGGTTGGACGACATCGAGGCGGCCTGCTCGGCGCTCACTCGTAGCCAGGCCGTGCCCGGCAGCCGGGAGTGGCGCAGCCACCTGGCCCGGGAGCGGGCCCGCCTGCGCGGGGCCCGAGGTGCACCCTCAGGCGCCCGCCAGGGCCGGGTCAAACTCGGTGCCGGTGCCGATCCGCAGCTCCTGGCGGCGTTGAAGGCGTGGCGCACCCAGGCCGCCAAGGCCGGTGGAGTCCCCGCGTTCGTGGTCTTCCACGACACCACCCTGGCCGCCATCGCCGAGGCCCGCCCGAGGACCCGGGCCGCTCTGTTGGCCCTGCCCGGGCTGGGGCCGGTCAAGGCCGAACGCTACGGCGACGCTTTGCTGGCGGTGGTGTCGGACGCAGCCGAGGGGGCAACCACATCGACACCTGATCGCCCTTGACATGGCGCCCCCCCGGCGCGAGGAAGGAACCATGGCCCACTACCTCTGGCCCGGCGACTCCGGATGGCCGACGCCGGAGTCCGAGGTCGCCGCCGAGGGCGACCTCTCCGACCCCGACAGCGAAGTCGACCTGGACGCCGTGTGCCTCCATGCCGCCCAGGCCCATCTCCTCGACGACCTCTCCCCCCTCGAACGCACCGTGGTCCGGGCCCGCTACAGGCTCGACGGTGCGCCCGAGCGCTCCATGAAGGAGCTCCACAGCGACCTCGGCCTCACCCGCCACCAGGTGCGCGATGCCCTGGAGTCGGGGCTGGCCAAGCTCCGGGCCCACCTCGCCGCCTGAGCTCCGAGACGGCTGCCCGGCGCAGCTACCCACGGCCCGGGGCCCCTCCTGGCTCCAGGAAATCTTGGATTCCGGCGGTTGCTCGGGGCCGGCGGCGGATAGGAGCGGCGATTCCGCCGTCAGAAGGCGCCGGTGCCCGTCGTCCACAGCGTCGGGAACAGCCACAAGGCCAAGCCCAGGGGCAGGAGGGAGACGCTGCGCCCGGCCCTGCCGGCCAGCGCACCGGGGGCCAGGGCCGCCAGGACGAAGCAGATGAAGGCGGCCAGGTAGAAGAGGAAGCTCAGCTTGGGATCCATGGATCCATGCGTTCCCCCCCGTGCCGGCGCCAAACGCTCCGCCCGAAGTCGGGAAACAGCTCAGTCGTCGAACTCGGCCACCAGGGGGGCGTGGTCGGAAGGCAGCCGGCCCTTGCGGGCGTTGCGGTCGATCAGCACCCACGACAGGCGCTCGGCCAGCGGGGCGGTGGCGTAGAGCAGATCGATGCGCATCCCCAGGTGCTTGTGGAAGTTCCCGGCCCGGTAGTCCCACCAGGTGAACAGGCTTCCCTCCTGGTGGCGCTGGCGCACGACGTCGACCAGGCCCCAGTCGACCACCTCGGCCAGGGCGGCCCGTTCGGGCTCGCTCACGTGGGTACCACCGTGACAGGCACTGGCGTCCCACACATCCCGGTCGTCGGGGGCCACGTTGAAGTCGCCGCAGAGCACCGCCGGGACTGCCGGGTCGGCCACCGCCTCGAGGTGACGCCGCAGGCGGCCCAGCCAGGCCAGCTTGTGGTGGTACATCTCGTGGCCCACCGATCGCCCGTTGGGCACGTAGACGGTGGCCACCCGCACCCCGCCGCAGGTGGCGGTGAGCAGCCGGGCCTCACCGTCGGCCTCGATGCCCGGGGCGAAGCCGTCGACCACGTCGTCGATGTCCAGCCGGCTCAGGATGGCCACCCCGTTCCAGCGCCCCTGCCCGTGATGGACGGCCTCGTAGCCCAGGGCGGAGAAGGCCAGCGCCGGGAAGGCGTCGTCAGCCAGCTTGGTCTCCTGGAGGCAGACCACGTCGGGCCCCACGGCGGCCACCCACTCCTCCACCCGGGCCTGGCGGGCCTTGAGGGAGTTGACGTTCCAAGTGGCGATACGCACCCTGGGCACGGTACCGGGAGGGTCCGACACCTGCCTTGGTGTGCACGGATGATCGCCTAGCCAACATCCGCGCACACAAAGGTCGCTCGATCAGGACGAGGGGGGCTCCTCCGGTGGCGGCACCGGACCCGTGCCCTCTCCGGCGCCCGGCTCGGCGGTCGTCGCCTCTGCCTTCTTGGCCGGGGCCTTGCGCTTGGTGGCCGAGCTCTTGGCCGTCGCCTTCTTCTTGGTGGTGGCCTTCTTGGTGGTGGCCTTCTTCTTGGTGGTGGCCTTCTTGGTGGCCGCCTTCTTGGCCGGGGTCCTCTTGGCTGGCGCCTTCCTGGTGGACGCCTTCTTGGGGGCGGACGGGGGGGCAAAATCGCCCGCCTCCCCGGGGGCCGGCGCTGCGACGACGCCCTGATCGCCACCCAGGGCGGCCGGCGCCACGTCGGTTCCGGTGCCGGCCTGCTCCTCGGTGGGCTCGGTGGTGGTCTCCGCCGGCGCTGCCTTCTTGGCCGCCGCCTTCTTCTTGGTGGTGGCCTTCTTCCTGGCCGCTGCCTTCTTGGTGGTGGCCTTCTTCTTGACCGCCGCCTTCTTGGTGGTGGCCTTCCTCTTCGCCACCGTGCTCGGCCGGCCGGCATCGGGCTCACCGCCCGTGGCCAGCCCCTCGTCGGGTTCCACCGGGGCGACGACCGGAGCCTCGGCCGGATCGGGCGCCCGCCGCGCCCGGCGGGGTCGGCGGGGGGGGACGTCGGCGACCGGGTCGGCGCTCGGCTGCTCCTCAGCCGGGGCGGTCACACCGGACAGGGCCAGGTCGATCCCCCGGCGGGGAGCATCGAGGGCGTGGACCACGAAGTCCCGGACCTCGCCGCGGTTGAGCACGTCGCGGGCGCTACGGGGGGCGGGGTCGCCCATGAGCTTGAGCGCCAGGTAGCAGCGCACGTCGCCCACCTGCACGAAGGCCCCGTGGCTAGTGAAGGCGGTGACCTCACCCTCGACCACGCTGCCCGGGGAGTGCTCGGCGATGAACTCGATGAAGGGCAGCGGGTCGTTGACCGGCTCGACCGAGCCGACCGAGCCGCCCGAGCCGCCCGAGGTGCCCGAGGTGCCCGAGGTGCCCGAGGTGCCCGATCGCCGGCCCCGGGTGCCCCTCCCCGACCGGGTGGGCGTCGCCTGGGCCTCGCCGCCGGGCTCCGGGGCGTCGTCCGTACTCGACGGTGTCGCCGCCGAGGCCGCCGACACCGGTGTACGCCGGGAGCGCGGCGGCGGCTTCGACGGCACCGGCAGCGGCTCGGTAGCCGACAGGACCCGGCGTGATCGCCTGGTTCCCGACCCCGCCCGACCCCGCCGCTCCGACGCCGCCCGCGAGGACATCCGGCTCCTCGGCCCGCGTACCGGCGTGCGAGCGGTGAAGATCCAGCCCACCTCGGGGACCGGCTTGCCGCCGATCAGGCGACCATCGTCGAAGAGCCACTCGTACTCACCATGGAACTCCTGGAAGGAGTCGTTGGAGAACACGGTGGCGTTGGCCCGATCGGCCACTTCGAGGAGAAACTTGTCCCCCCGGCCGATGGTGCCGGCCGGCGGCGTCACCAGCTCGTTGGCCGCCAGCGCCTCCTCGTACATCTGCTTCTCGGAGCTGTCGATGCGATGCCCGAAGGTGGCGTCGACCACCACCGTCCACGTCTCATGAGGCCGCTCCTTGAGCAACGCCCGCACCGCTTCGTCCAGCTGGCGCAGGCTCGGCAGGCTGCGGCCTTCGGTGGCGATGTTCGACCCGTCGACCACCAAATGGGCGTTCGACGGCGCCTCAGCCACGGTCGTCCATCTCGTCTTCCCCTCTCCCGGCGCCGAGCTGAGCCCTGGCGCCCGGTCTGAGACCGGCGCCAGGTCGCCTGGGCGCCCGTTCCCCGGGGGAACGAGGAGCCGCGGACGAAGCCCGTCGCCTTCATGGCCCGCCCGGTTCGTTGCCCGAGCGCTGCGAGGCGGGAACCGCGGCGCCGGACCATCGACCACCTTCCCGCGACGGGAGGGTGTCGCCCGACATCCTACCTGCTGGCCCCCGGGCAACGGTGGCACGGGCGACCGGGTGCCCGGGCCGGCGCCTTCAGACCCCCTCGAAGGCCCGGTCGAGCACGTTGTCCTGCTGGCGCAGGTGGAGCTTGAAGCTGCCCGTGGCCGGGCTGGCCGACTCGGGGCGACTGGCGTGGCCGATCTTGGCGCCGCCGGCGACGACCCCCTGGAGCCGGCCGGCCACCGCCGGCCAGGCCCCCATGTTCTCCGGCTCCTCCTGCAGCCAGTAGACGGAGTCGGCGTTGGGATAGCGCTCCAATACCGCCCGCAGATCCTTCTCCGGCCAGGGGTAGAGCTGCTCGACCCGCACCACGGCCAGGGGTGCCCGGGCCTGGTCACGCCGGACGAGGGCGTCGTAGGCCACCTTCCCCGAGCACAGCACCACCCGCTTCACGGCGGACGGATCGGCCGGCGAGGGGTCGTCGAGGACGGGGTGGAAGGCCGTGTCGCCGCACAGCGACGAGGCGCACGATCGGGATTCCCGGGCCCGCAGCAGGTACTTCGGCGTGAAGACCACCAGCGGCCGGCGCCGGACGGCACCCGCCTGGCGGCGTAAGAGGTGGAAGTACTGAGCAGCGGTGGTCACGTTCACCAGCTGCAGGTTGTCGCCGGCGCACATGGTGAAGAAGCGCTCCAGGCGGCCGGACGAGTGCTCGGGGCCCTGGCCGTCGTAGCCGTGGGGCAACAGCAGCACCAGCCCGCAGTGCTGGCCCCACTTTTCCTCGGCCGCGACCAGGAACTGGTCGACGACGATCTGGGCACCGTTGACGAAATCGCCGAACTGGGCCTCCCAACACACCAGGGCCCGGGCGTGGACCACCGAGTAGCCGTACTCGAAGCCCATGGACGCGTACTCCGACAGCGACGAGTCGTAGACCCAGAACTTGCCCTGGCTGGCGCCGAGGTGCGCCAGGGGGGCGTGCTCGGCACCGGTGCGGTAGTCGAAGAGCACCGAGTGGCGATGCGAGAACGTGCCCCGCCGGGTGTCCTGGCCGGTGAGGCGGATGTCGGTGCCTTCCTGCAGCAAGGTGGCAAAGGCCAGCGCCTCGGCCGTTCCCCAGTCGAGCTTGCCCGTCTCCCACAGCTGGCGCCGCGCCTCGAACTGGCGAGCCAGCTTGGGATGGATCTCGAAGCCGTCCGGGGTCCGGTCGAGGGCGGCGAAGGCCCGGTCGAGCACGGTCGCCTCCACGCCGGTGACCACCGGCGAGGTGGTGGCCGGAGGGGCCGAGGACCCGGCGCCGCTAGCCACCTCCGGGCGGCGGAGCGCCTGGGTCTCGTCGAAGGCCTGCTGCAGGCGCTCGGAGTAGTCGTCGAGGGCGCCCTCGGCCTCCTCCAAGCTGAGATCACCCCGCTTCACCAGCAACTCGACGTAGAGCTTGCGGACCGACCGGCGCTGCTCGATACGCCGGTACAACAGCGGTTGGGTGTAGCTCGGGTCGTCGCTCTCGTTGTGCCCGAAGCGGCGGTAGCACCACATGTCGATGACCACGTCGCGGTGGAACGCCTGGCGGTACTCGAAGGCCAGCCGGGCCACCCGCACGCACGCCTCGGGATCGTCGCCGTTGACGTGGAAGATCGGCGCCTGGACCATCTTGGCCACGTCGGTGGCGTACACCGACGAACGCCCCGACTCCGGGGAGGTGGTGAACCCCAGCTGGTTGTCGATCACCAGATGCACCGTGCCGCCGGTGCGGTAGCCCCGGAGATCGGACAGGTTGAGCGTCTCGGCCACCACCCCCTGACCGGCGAAGGCGGCGTCACCGTGGACCAGCAAGGGCAGCACCGGGTAGGACGTGGGCTGGTCGACCAGGTCCTGGTGAGCCCGGACCATCCCCTCCACCACCGGGTCGACGGCTTCGAGGTGCGAGGGATTGGCCGCCAGCTCGACGTCGATGGGCGCTCCCCGGCGGCTGGTAAAGCGCCCGCTCGCACCCAGGTGGTACTTGACATCGCCAGAACCCTGCACCGTGCTCGGATCGACGATGCCCTCGAACTCGTTGAAGATCCGGTCGAGCGGCTTGCCCACCAGGTTCGACAACACGTTGAGCCGGCCCCGGTGGGCCATGCCCATCACCACCCGGCTCAGCCCGGCGTCGGCGGCCGAGCTGAGCACGGCGTCGAGGAGGGGGATGGCCGACTCGGCGCCTTCCAGGCCGAAGCGCTTGGCCCCGACGTACTTGGTGGCCAGGAACTTCTCGAAGGCCTCGGCTGCGTTCAGGCGCCCGAGGACGTGGCGCTGGTCGTCGACGTCGAGGGTCGGGTCGACCCCCTCCACGTGCTCTTGGATCCAGCGCTTCTGCTGCGGGTCCTGGATGTGCATGTACTCGATCCCCACGGTGCGGCAGTAGGCGTCGCGCAGCACACGCAGGATCTCGCCGAAGGAGAGCCGGTCGGTGCCGGCGAGGCCACCGGTGAGGAACTCCCGGTCGAGATCCCAGATGGTCAGCCCGTAGCTGGCCGGATCCAGCTCGGCGTGCATGTGGGGCTCCTTGACCGCCAGCGGGTCGAGGTCGGCGATGAGATGGCCCCGCACGCGGTGCATGTTGATGACCCGGTTCACCTGCATCTGCTTGTGGAGGTGGGCATCGGGCACATCGACGGGGTTGACGTCGCGCCGCCACTGCACCGCCTCGTAGGGGATGCCGAGCGAGCGGAACACCTCGTCGTAGAAGTGGTCGCCGCCGAGCAGCAGATCATGGATCCGGGCCAGAAAGAGGCCTGACTCGGCGCCCTGGATGATGCGGTGGTCGTAGGTGGAGCTGATGGTGACGACCTTGGACACCCCGAGGTCGGCCAGGGCCCGGGGGTCGGCGGCCTGGAACTCGGCCGGGTGGTCGATGGCCCCGACACCCACGATCACCCCTTGGCCGGCCACCAGGCGCGGCACCGACTGCATGGTGCCGATGGTGCCGGGATTGGTGAGGGTGACGGTGGTCCCGGCGAAGTCGTCGGCGGTGATGCGATTGCTCTTGATCTTGCGGATGATCTCCTCGTAGGCACCGTGGAAGGCACGGAAGTCGAGGGTGTCGGCATGGCGGATGCACGGCACGATCAGGCTCCGGGACCCGTCGGGCCGCTCGACGTCGACGGCCAGCCCCAGGCCCACGTGGTCGTGGTGCACCACCGCCGGCTCGCCGCCGGACTCGGTGTAGGCGCGGTTCATCACCGGCACCGTCGCCAGGGCCCGCACCACGGCGTAGCCGATGAGGTGGGTGAAGCTGACCCTGCCGCCCCGGGTGCGGCCCAGGTACCCGTTGATCACCCGGCGGTTGACCTCCAAGAGCTTGGCCGGCACCTCCCGGTAGCCGGTGGCCGTCGGGACGCCCAGGCTGGCCTCCATGGTGGCGGCGATGCGAGCCGCCACCCCCCGCAGCGGCTCGGCCCGGGGTTCCCCCGGTCGGGTCGTACCCGGCGCCGGAGCGGCGCTCGGGGCCGGCGCGGCTGCGGGGCCGGGGGCCGCTGCTGCTGGAGGCTCGCGCCCGACCGGGCTGCGGTAGTCGGCGAAGAAGTCCCGCCACCGCTCCCCCACCGACGCGGGATCGTGGCGGTAGCGCTCGTACATCTCGTCGACCAGCCAGGCGTTGGGGCCGAAGGGGCTGCTCGCACCGGCATCCACCATCCCGGCCAGGGTACCGGCGGGCCTGACCCGAGCTCGCCGTCTTCGCTCGGTCCCGGAATCTGCGGAAAACACCTACTGCATCGTCGGGCATGAGGCGCGAGACTGGCACCAGGGCAAGGAACAGCCCATAACCCTCCCCCCCAAGAGGCGCGAGCCGGCGGGTGCCGTGACCAGCGGCACTCGCCGGAGCGTGTGCCGTGGGAGAAGGGTCGGGCCGGGGCTCCCGGTACGGTCGAAGCCATGGCAGCCCAGTACATCTACACGATGCAGCGCCTGGGGCGCTTCCATTCGCCTGACCGCCAGGTGCTCGAGGACATCTCCCTGTCGTTCTTTCCCGGCGCCAAGATCGGCGTCATCGGCGCCAACGGCTCGGGCAAGTCCTCACTGCTGCGCATCATGGCCGGGGAGGACGACGGCTACACCGGCGAGGCCCGCCTCACCCCCGGCTTCTCCGTCGGCCACCTTCCCCAGGAGCCGCATCTCGACGAGGGCAAGGACGTCGCCGGCAACGTCATGGACGGGGTGGCGGAGACCCAGGCCCTGCTCGGGCGTTACGAGGAGGTCTGCGCCGGCTTCGCCGAACCCGACGCCGACTTCGACGCCCTGCTGGGCGAGCAGGCAACCCTCCAGGACCGCATCGACGCCGCCGGGGCCTGGGACCTGCAGCGCACGGTCGAAGTGGCCATGGGGGCTTTGGGCCTGCCCCCCGCCGGTGCATCGGTGGCCACCCTCTCCGGCGGCGAGCGCCGCCGGGTGGCCCTCTGCCGGCTGCTGCTCAGCCAGCCCGACCTGCTCCTGCTGGACGAGCCCACCAACCACCTCGACGCCGAGTCGGTGGCCTGGCTCGAGCACTTCCTCGCCGGCTACAAGGGCACGGTGGTGGCCGTCACCCACGACCGCTACTTCCTCGACAACGTGGCCGGCTGGATCCTCGAGCTCGACCGGGGCCGGGGCATCCCCTTCGAGGGCAACTACTCGGGCTGGCTGGAGCGCAAGGCCGCCCGGCTGGCCACCGAGGAGCGCCAGGAGTCGGCCCGCCGGCGCACCCTGGAGCGGGAGCTGGAGTGGGTGCGCATGTCGCCCAAGGCTCGTCAGGCCAAGGGCAAGGCCCGGCTCAACAGCTACGACCAGCTCCTGGCCGAGGCCGAGTCCGCCGGCCGCACGCCGGGCACCCTCGAGATCACCATCCCCCCCGGGCCCCGCCTCGGTGACGTGGTGGTCGAGGCCGAGCACCTGCGCAAGGGCTTCGGCGACCGGGTCCTGATCGACGACTTGACCTTCTCCCTGCCCCCGGCCGGCATCGTGGGCATCATCGGCCCCAACGGGGCGGGCAAGACCACGCTCTTTCGCATGGTCGCCGGCCGGGCGGGCGCCACGGGCGAGGCCGAGGTGCCCGACGGCGGCGAGTTGCGGGTCGGCCCGACCGTCGAGCTGGCCTACGTCGATCAATCCCGGGCCACCCTGGACGGCACCAAGACGGTCTACGAGGAGATCACCGGCGGGCTCGACGTGGTGCGGGCCGGGGGTCGGGAGCTCCACGGCCGGGCCTACGTCGCCTCTTTCGGCTTCAAGGGCTCGGACCAGCAAAAGAGCGTCGGTGTGCTCTCGGGGGGAGAGCGCAACCGCCTGCACCTGGCCAAGCAGCTCCTCGCCGGTGCCAACCTGCTGCTGCTCGACGAGCCCACCAACGACCTCGATGTCGACACCCTCCGTGCCCTGGAGGACGCCCTGGTGTCCTTCGCCGGCTGCGCCGTGGTCGTCACCCACGACCGGTGGTTCCTCGACCGGGTGGCCACCCACATCCTGGCCTTCGAGGGCGACGGCCACGTGCAGTGGACCGAGGGCAGCTACAGCGACTACGAGACCGAGCGGTCCCGCCGGGGCCTCGACGCTGACCGGGTGTCGTCCCGCCACCAGGCCCTGACCAAGAATTGAGTGCCGGGCAGGGGTGCACGGCGGAAGCACCCCATGCCCAGCTCTCGAAGAATCCCACCAGGCAGCGGCGCGCGTCAAGAGGGGGCCGTCCGGCCCATTCAGCGGGCGTGCCCGCCGGCCGATAGCGGGGCATGGCTACCGTCCTCATCCCCCAGACCCGCCACACCAGCCGAGCTGCGCTGCGAGCGATCCGCCCAGGCAACATGGCGACGTGCTCGGCCTGTGGCGGCGCCGTGAAGTTCGCCCCCCGCCGGCACCGGACCCAGGTGATCGCCAACGTCTACATCGACGGCAGGTGGGACCGGGTCGAGCACTACCACCCCGACTGCTACGACCTCGCCCACCGCCCCTACGGCGATCCCCAGAGCTAACCCGCCCCCGGAACCTCCCGTTCTGGCCCCACAGGTTGTCGTTCCAACGACCACTTACGGGGCCAGAACGGAGGGTAGGTCAGGCGGCGGGCGTCTCAGGCGTCAGGTGCCCACCGGCTGGGCCATGGCCCACTCGGCGGCCTTGGCCGCCAGGTGGCCCACGGCCCCGGTGGCCCACATCTGGGCGGCGGCCTCCCGCTCGTCGGGATCGGTGCCGGTGACCACCACGGTGATGCGGGCCCCGTGTCCCGTGCCGTCGGCGAGCTCCAAGCGGAGGTGGTCGCCGGGTCCCCCGGCGGGGGTGACATCGAAGGCCAGCAGGCGGTGGCGCTCGACCTCGGTGACCATTCCGACCACCACATCCGGCGCCATGTAGGGCGTGAGCGGCTCACCGGGCCCCGGGGCCGACCGCTGCTCCCCGGTGTCGAGATCCGTGCCGAACCACAGGTCCCAGGCCACCTCGGCCGGGCAGGTCAGCTGGCGCTCGATGCGTACCGTCCAGCGGTCGGCGTCATCGCTGACCTCGGGCCGGTCGAGCCCGAACTCCCTCACCAGCTCCTCGTGGCGGATGATGCCGTGATCCACCGGCGGCAGCGCCCCACCGCCGAGCACGCACCGCAGGCCGGCGAGGCACTGCTCCCAGCCGGTGGCGAAGCTGGCGGCACCGGCCCGGTCGTCGAAGCTGTGAACGAGCGTCAACGCCGTGCCACCGCCACTGGGCGCCAGCTCGAAGCGGAGCCGGTCGCCGCCCCAGGTGAAGCTGAGCCGGTGCGGGGCCTCGACCTCCTCGACGATGCCGGACCCACTCGGACCTCCGGCGAAGGCGGCGAAGCGGATCTGCCCGCCGGCCCGCAGATCGATCTCCACGGGGCTGGGGAACCACTGGCCCAGGTGCTCCGGCTCGGTGATCGCCCGCCACACCTGCTCGATCGGCTGCGGGTACCGGCGCTCCACCCGGACGCCCGGTCGCCCGTCGAGGGTGAGGAACTGCTCAGCAGGCACGGCCGTCTCCTTGGTCGTCGCTCATCGAGTCGAGGTGGTCACCCAGGCGGTCGAGATGCGACTCCCACATCCACCGGTACGGCGCCAGCCAGTGGTCGACCTCCTCGAGCGGATCGACCCGCAGGCCGTACCAGCGCCGGGGGCCGTCCACCCGCACGGTGACCAACCCCGCCTGGCGCAGCACCCGGAGGTGCTTGGAGATCACCGGCTGGGGGCGCTCGAGCCCCTCGGCCAGCTCGCCGACCAAGTGCTCACCCCGCCGCAGCCGGTCCAGGATCGAGCGCCGGACGGGCTGGGCCAACACCTCGAAGGCCGTGGTCACCGCACCAATATGCCGCTGATCGCATATGCCTGTCAAGGCATACCCGCTCCCGCAGCCGCAACCACGGCAGGGGCCGCCAGGATGGGAGGGTGAGCGCCCCCCCGGCTGCCGGCGACCTCGACGTCGGCACCTTCAGCGACGACCCCCCGTGGCTGGTGGTCCCCGAGGAGTTGGGCTGGTGCACCGGCCTCGACCGGGTCCGGGCCCGCACCCGGGCCGAGGTGCCCGAGCTGACCCGGCGCCGACGGGTCCCGCCCCTCGGCCGGCTGGTCTCCACCGCCCGCCACCTGGGCGTACCGGTGGGCCTGTGGGCCCTGACCGATCGCCGCCGTGACCGCTCCACCTCCCGCTCCGGGCTGTCGCGGCGGCTGCGGGGCGCGGCCGAGCGCCTCGGCCCCACCTACATCAAGCTGGCCCAGATCATCTCCGCCGGCGAGGGCCTGTTCCCCGAGGAGCTGGTGGGGGAGATGAAGAAGTGCCGGGACCGGGTCCGGCCCGAGGCCTGGGACGCCGTGCGCCAGGTGGTGGAGGAAGACCTGGGCCGCCCCCTCGACGAGGTCTTCGCCAGCTTCGACCACGCCCCCCTGGCGGCGGCCTCCATCGCCCAGGTCCACGCCGCCCGGCTGCGCACCGGGGAGGCGGTGGTGGTCAAGGTCCAGCGCCCCCAGGTGGCCTCCCTGGTCCGGCGCGACCTGGCCATGATGTCGTGGCTGGCGCCCGCCCTGGTGGGGCGCATCCCGGTGGCGTCGCTGGCCAACCCGCCCGCCCTGGTGGAGCTCTTCGCCGACACCATCAGCGAGGAGCTCGACTTCCGCCTGGAGGCCCAGAACATGCTGGACGTGGCCCGCATGCTGGCCGACCTCGGCCAGCGGGGTTTCGTGGTGCCCCGACCCCATCCCCGCCTGGTCACCCGCCGGGTCCTGGTCATGGAGCGCCTGTCGGGCTTCGCCTTCGACGACGTGGCCGGCATGCACGGCGCCGGGGTCGACACCGAGGCGGTGGTGCGCACCGGCATGATCGCCTTCCTGGAGGGAGCCATGCTCCACGGCGTCTTCCACGGCGACCTCCACGGCGGCAACCTCTTCGTCCAGCCCGACGGGCGCACCGCCTTGCTCGACTACGGCATCACCGGCCGCCTCGACGAGCCCCGGCGCCTGGCCTTCCTGCGCCTACTCATGGCCAGCATCACCAACGACATCCGCACCCAGCTCGACGCCCTGCGCCACCTCGGGGCCCTGCCGCTCGACACCGATCTCGACGCCGTCATCCGCGACCTCGGCCTCGACCAGCCGGCCGTCGACCCCACCACCATGACCGGCGACGAGCTGGTGGCCGAGCTGCGGCGCCTGGTCAAGTCGCTCCTCGGCTACGGGGCCCGCCTACCCAAGGAGCTCATGTTGTTCGTCAAGAACATGGTGTTCCTCGACGGCGCCATCGCCACCCTGGCTCCCGACCTCGACCTCTTCGCCGAGATCACCAACGTGGCCACCCACTTCGCCACCACCCACGCCGAGCGCCTCAGCCGCGACATCGGCCTCGACCCGGCGGCCATGGAGGTCGACCTCACCGGCGTCAAGGCCAGTTTCGGGGTGTCGCCGGAGACCGAGGGCCTCACCTATCGGGAGCTCCAGGCCCGCCGGGACCTCATCCGCAGCCGCTTCGCCGAGCGCGAGAAGGGGGACGCCGGCTGACTGCCCCCCGATCTGGCAGCAGGATCGGCTGGATTTCCGACCATTCCTGCTGCCAGAACGAGTTTGGCCGTCAGAGCCCCGAAGACGCCGGCCGCAGTCAAGCCGCCGTCGTGCCGGCGTTCCCACCCTGGGCTGCGGATCTGCCAACCTAGCCAGCCGTGGCGACTCGCACCCGCGTCCTGCTCATCACCCTGGGCGTCCCCCTGGCGCTGCTGCTGGTGCTCTACATCGCCTGGGCCGTCGACACGCAGGGCGGGGGCGACGAGGTGGTGCGCAACGTCGACCTGGCCGGGCGTCCGGTAGGCGGGCTGGGCCGGGCCGAGCTGGCGTCGGTCGTGTCCCAGGTGGCCGAGCGCTACCCCTCGGCCAGCGTCCGGGTGGAGACGGCCGACGGCGACGTGAGCTTCTCCGGCGACGAGGTCGGCCTGGTGCTCGACCAGGGCGCCACCGTCGACGCCGCCCTCGAGGTCGGGCGCCGGGGCTCGCTGGTACTGCGCCCCTTCACCTGGCTGGCGTCGCTGGTGTCGGCCCGCGACGCCGAGGTGGTGGTAGCCGTCGACGAGCCTCGCCTCCGCCAGGTGCTGGCCGAGGACGATCCCACCGGCCGCCAGGACCCCATCGAGCCGTCCATCCGGGGCGAGGAGGGCGAGATCGTGGTCGTCGATGGTGAGCCGGGCCGGGGCCTCGTCCCCGACGGTGTCGCCTCAGACATCGTCAGCGCCGCCAGCGACGGCGACCTCCCCATCGTGGTCAGCGCCGAGCCGGGGGTGATCGAGCCCCAGTTCGACCGAGCCGACGCCGAAGCCCTGGCCGAGCAGGCCCGGGGGCTCACCGACGCCCCCCTCGGGGTCGAGGCCGGCGGTGTCGGGGCCGAGGTCCCGCCGGAGATGCTGCGGACCTGGCTGGGCTCCATGGCCACGCCCGGGGGCCTGGAGCTCGACTTCGACGAGGCCACCGCCTTCGCCGACCTCGGTGAGCTGCTGGTCGACGCCGGCGAGCGGCCCGTCGACGCCGGCTTCCGGGTGGAGGGGGAGGCGGTGATCGCCGTCGCCGGGCGCACGGGGACCGAGTGCTGCGAGGAGGAAGCGGGCCAGCTGGTGATCGACGCCCTGACCCAGGGGGACGGCAACCCCGTCGAGTTGCCCCTGCGGGTCGTGGAGCCCAAGCGCACCCTGGCCCAAGCCCAGGCCCTCGGCGTCACCGCGCCCATCGCCTCGTTCACCACCAACTTCACGCCCGGCCAGTCCCGGGTCAACAACATCCACAAGATGGCCGACCTGACCCGCGGCGTGGTGATGGAGCCCGGTGAGCGGTTCTCGGTGAACGGCCACGTCGGGCCTCGGACCCGGGCCAAGGGCTTCACCTCCGGTGGCTTCATCAACAACGGGATCCTCGAGGAAGCCATCGGCGGCGGCGTGTCCCAGTACGCCACCACCTTGTTCAACGCCGCCTTCTTCGGTGGCCTGGAGATCCCCGAGTACCAGAGCCACTCGCTGTACATCTCCCGCTATCCCTACGGCCGGGAGGCGACGCTGTCGTTCCCCAAGCCCGATCTGGTCATCGAGAACTCCACCCCCTACGGCGTGTTGATCTGGCCCACCTACACGCCGTCTAGCATCACCGTGACCCTCTACTCCACCCCCTACGCCACCGGCGAGCAGACCGGCCAGACCAAGAGCCGGGCGGGCAACTGCACCCGGGTCACCACCGAGCGCACCCGCACCTACACCGACGGGCGCAGCGAGGTCGACACGGTCTTCGCCACCTACCGCCCCGGCGAGGGCGTCAACTGCTGAAGGCGCAGAGCCGCCCACCCGTAGGCTCGCCCCCGGTGACCAGCGTCGACGTGGTGGTGGTGGGAGCGGGCCCGGCGGGGACCTCGGCCGCCATCGAGGCGGCTCGCGCCGGGCGGGAGGTGCTGCTCGTCGACAAGGCCCGCTTCCCCCGGGACAAGTGCTGCGGGGACGGCCTCACCGCCGGCGCCCTGCGCCAGCTCCAGGGGCTGGGCCTCGACCCGGGCGACCTCCCGTCGTGGGAGGTGGTCGACGACGTGGTCCTCCACGGGCCCGCCGGCCGGGCCCTCCAGCTCCCGCTGCCCCGGGGCCGGGGGGTCTTCGCCGCCGTGGTCCCCCGCCTCGAGCTCGACGCCGCCCTGGTCGATTTGGCCCGGGCCGCCGGGGTGAAGGTGGCCGACGGCCATCCCTGCACCGGGGCCCGCCCGGCGGGCGACCACCTGGTGCTCGACATCGGCGGCATCGGGCCGGTGGCCGCCCGCTACGCCATCGGGGCCGACGGGATGTGGTCGCCGCTGCGCAAGCACCTGGGCGCCGCCGACCCGGCCCGGCCCGACCCCAAGGCCCGCCCGGGCCGGCTGGGCGAGTGGCACGCCTTCCGCCAATACTTCTCGGGCGTGGGCCCGGCTGCCTCGTCCGCCCTGCACGTGTGGTTCGAAGGCGACCTGCTTCCCGGCTACGTCTGGTCGTTCCCCCTGCCCGGCGGGCGGGCCAACGTCGGCTTCGGGATCGAGCGGGGGCGCCTGCCCACCCGGGCCATGAAGGCGCTGTGGCCCGAGCTGCTGGCCCGGCCCCACATCAGCGAGGTCCTCGGACCCGAGGCCGGGGCCGAGGGCACCCACCGGGCCTGGCCCATCCCCTCCCGGCTCCACGACATCACCAGCAGCGGGGCCGGAGGCCGGGCCCTCTTCGCCGGCGACGCCGTCGCCGCCTGCGACCCCCTCACCGGCGAGGGCATCGCCCAGGCCCTGCTGACCGGCGCCCTGGCCGCCCGGGCCATCACTGCGGCCGGACCCTCGGACCCGGCCGGCGCCGCGGCGCGCTACCGGGCCGGGCTGGAACGGGAGATGCTGGCCGACATGGCCGTGTCGCGCGCCATGGCCGTCGCCCTGCGCCACCGCAAGGGGGTGCGGGTGGGGCTGCGCATCGCCGGGGCCAGCGCCTGGTCACGGCGGCACTTCGCCCGCTGGCTCTTCGAGGACTACCCCCGGGCCATCGTCGGCACCCCCGGGCGCTGGCGGGAGCACCCCCTCGCCGGCGACGGCGCCTACGCCCCCTGACCTCCGCCGCCCGCTCCGTGTTCCCCTCCCTTCTGGTGGTCCGGTTGCGCCGCTCTGGCCCTGTCCCGACCACCAGAACGGAGGTGCGGTGATCCCCCGGCGAGAGTTGCTCCGCCGGGTCCCGGCGGTGGGTGCCGGCCTGGTGGCGGCGGCGACCGGCCGCTTGGCCGGCTCGGAGACGCCGGCCTTCGCCCACGGGGTGGCCAGCGGCGACCCGACGGCCGGCAGCGTGGTGCTGTGGACCCGGGTGTCGGGCGCCGCCGGTGACGAGGTCGTCCCCGTGCGCTGGACCCTGGCCCGCGACCCCGAGCTGGCCGAGGTGGTGGCCAGCGGCGAGGCCGAGGCCGGCCCCGGCGGCGACTGGACGGTGCACGTCGACGCCGTCGACCTGGAGCCGGCCACCACCTGGTGGTACGGCTTCGAAGCCCGGGGCCAGCGCTCCCCCACCGGGCGTACCCGCACCGCCCCCGCGAGCGACGACGGCAGGGAGCTGCGCCTCGGTGTCGTCTCCTGCGCCTCCTACGCGGCGGGGACCTTCGACGCCTACCGCCACCTGGCCGCCCGCGACGTCGACCTGGTGGTCCACCTGGGCGACTACCTCTACGAGGGCCAGTCCCGACAGGCCCTGCGCGACCACGAACCCCCCCAAGATCCGGTCTCCTTGGGCGACTACCGGCGCCGCCACGCCCAGTACAAGTCCGACCCCGACCTCCAGGCCCTCCACCAGCAGGTGGCCATGGCCTCCGTGTGGGACGACCACGAGGTGGCCGGCAACGCCTGGGCGGGCGGTGCCGGCGACCACAACCCCCGCCGCCAGGGGCCCTGGAGCGAGCGGCGCCAGGCCGCCCTGCAGGCCTACCTGGAGTGGATGCCGCTGCGCCCGCCCGACCCGGCCGACCCGCTGCGGATCTGGCGCTCGCTGCCGCTCGGGGCCAGCGGAGAGCTGGTCCTCATCGACACCCGCCACGACCAACGGGACCGCCAGGTGGGATCGGGGGGCGGCGACCCCGCCTCCATCCTGGACGATCCCGACCGGCGCATCATGTCGGCCGGCCAGGAGGCGTGGCTGGCCGAGCACCTCCGCCAGGGCGGCGGGGCCTGGCGGGTGGTGGCCAACCAGGTGGTCCTATCCCCGCTCAGCCTGGCCATTCCCGAGGGCCTCGGCGGCCTGGCCGGCGGCCTCGGGGTCTTCGTGGACGGACGGGTGCTCAACCCCGACCAGTGGGACGGCTACCCGGTCGCCCGCCGCCGCCTCCTCGACGTGGTGGCCGGGGAGACGGCGGCGCCGGTGGTGTTCCTCACCGGCGACATCCACTCCTCCTGGGCCTTCGCCGTGCCCGCGGGAGGCAGGCTCGGGGGCGAACCCGTGGCCGTGGAGGCGGTGGTGCCCAGCGTCTCGTCGCCCACCTTCGCCAGCATCGTGGGGGCCGACGCCGGTCTGGTGGCCGACGGCCTGCGCAACGTGGTCGAGAGCCAGCTCCAACATCTGCGCTGGAGCGAGATCAGCCACCACGGCTACCTGGTCGTCTCCCTCACCCCCGAGCGGCTCCAGGGCGACTGGTGGCTGGTCGACGCCGTCGACGGCACCGGCGCCGGCGCCGGCGAGCGTCTGGCCGCCTCCTGGGCCGTCGCCGCCGGTGACCCCCGCTGGCAGGAGGCCAGTGCCCTGGCGCCTCGCCCGGGACCGGCCGGCGCGGCCCCCGCCCCCTCGCCCGAGCGCGGCCCAGGAACCCAGGTCCCGGGGGTGGTGCCCTACGGCCTGGCCGCAGGGGCGGTGCTCGCCCTGGGCGGTGCCGTACTCGCCCTGCGCCGGCGCCGGCGCTGACCCCGGCCCGGCTCGCCCACCCTCACCGCCCGCCGGCGGCGAAGCCGGCCTCGGCCAGGGCCCGGTGCAGCACCACCAGGTCCTCGGGCAGGGGTCCCTCGGCCGCCACCCCGGAGACCACCAGCCGGGCCTGGTCGGCGAGGGCGGTGCTCCGCCCCGCCAGCCCCTGCTCCTCCAGCTCGGCGGCCAGGCGGCCCAGGGTGAGCACCAGGGCCAGGCTGATATCGGGCAGGGGGGCGGCCGAGCGGCGGATCTGGCCGAAGGCCCGTTCGACGTAGTCGTCGTGGGTGAGCTCGCCGGGGCGCAGCAGCCGGCGCCCGTCGTCGCCCTCCACAGCGGCCGGGGGGAGGTCCCGGCCCAGGATCTCGTAGAGGACGGCGCCCAGGTGCACGATGCACTCGTAGGCGGTGGTGGCATCGTTGATCCCGCTGGAGAGGGCCCGCAGGGCGATGTCCACCAGCTGGCGCAGCCCGAACTCCACGTCCTGTTGCATGGTGCGGGCCCGGCCGAGGGCGAAGGCCTCGCCCAGGCGCTCGGCCAGCTCCTCCTCGCCCTCGTCGTCGCCGTGGCCGTGGTCGTCGCCGGGCTCCGGGGACCACCACGTCGACAACCGCTGGCCGGCGTGGACGAAGGAGCCCACCCGCACGTCGACCCGCAGGGTCGCCCCGGCGGGCAGGGCCTCGAGCAGGGCCGCCTCGCTCACCTGCTGCAACCAGCCGCTGTGGCCGGCGACCACCTTGGGTCCCGCCGCCGGGAGATCGGCGGGGATCGGCGGTTGGTACGCACCCTGGCCCACCTCGGGGAAGCGCCGGCGCACCAGCTCGATCGTCTCCCTGGTGATCTTGCCGATCAGATGGGTGGCCTGCAGCGACTGGGCGGTGTGATCGACGTAGGCCAGGATCATGAGCACGACCCCCACGGCAAAAACCAGGGCCAGGCCGGCCGAGAGGTTGGGTACCACCGCCGAGGCATCACCGTCGGGCGTGCGCACCGCCCGCAGAACCACCAAAGAATAGGTGAAGGTCCCCGACATGAACCCGATGGCCAGCTGGGCGAAGCGGTCCCGCAGGAAGCCCCGCACCACCCGGGGCGAGAACTGGCTGGAGGCGAGCTGCACACTCAAGGCGGTGAGGGCGAAGACGATGCCCGTCACCGTGACCGTGGCCCCGGCCACGGTGCTCAGCAGGGCCCGGGCGCTGTCGACGGTGAAGCGCAGGAAGCTCGGCACCGACAGCGAGACCCGGTCGTCGAGGGCCAGCATGGCCTGGGCCAGGGCCACGGCGGCCACCACGAACAGGGCGGGAAGGAAGAACAGGCTGTCGCGGAAGGCCTCCAGGGCGGCCCGGATGCGGACGAGCACGGCTCAGTCCAGCCGCCGGGTGAGGGTCAACGCCCACCACACCAGAAGGATCTGCAGCGGCAGGCGCAGCCAGGACGCCACCGGCGATCCCAGGGGGAAGGCGGCACCGGCGAGGCCGCCGTCGAGGGCCATCTGCACGTTGGCCGGGAACACCGCCACCAGGATCCCGGCGGCGCAGGCGGCGCCGAGGCGCCGGGTCCGGGGCCGGACCAGCAGGGCGGCGGCCACCAGCTCGGCCACCCCACTGGCGACCACCAGCGGCGCAGCACTGGAGGCCCCCAACACCCGGGGGACGATACGCTCGAAGCCGTCGGCGGCGGCGAAGTGGGAAATGCCCGCTCCGGCCAGCAGGGTGGCCAGGGCCAGGGCCGAGCGGCCGTGCCGGCGCCGCTGGTCGTCGGCCCTGACCAGGGCGGCCCCGGGCGCGACGGTCCCGCTCCGGCTCAGCAGGTCCATCGTGGCCTCCTAGCCGCCGCAGGTGGAGGGGGCGTTGATCCCCGCCACCCGCTCGGCCACCCAGGCCAGGACGTCGTCGCCCGCCTCGGCCAGCAGGTCGCCGTGGCCGGCACCGGGGTAGCGCCGGTACTCGACGGTGTTGGGGCCGTCGCAGAGGCGGGCCACCGCGGTGTCGGTGCTGGAGGCCAGCACCACGAAGTCGACCGTTCCCTGGGTGACCAGCACCGGCGCCGGGATGGCCATCGACCCCGGCTCGTTCTCGGCCACCCGCACCGCCCAGGCCTCGACATCGAGGGGGTTGGCCGCCAGCCAGGCCGACGTGCGCTCGCCGGCGAAGGCGTCGGTCACCTCGTCCAGGCACACCTCGTCGACCACGCCGATGCGCTCGACGGCCGCCGGCGTCAGCACCTCCTCGAGGACCAGCTCGTCGTAGGTGGCTTCGTAGGCGTAGACGGCCGAGGCCACCAGCCCGAAGGCCAGCGAGATGGGCACCGCCGAGCGCAGCAGCGTCGTCAGCTCGGCCGCCGGGGCCGAGGCCGCCACCCCCACCAGCTCCAGATCGGGGGCGTAGCCGTCGACCATCCCGCCGGCGAAGAGGGCGGCGTGACCGCCCTGGGAGTGGCCCCCGAGCACCACACGGGAGCCGGCGTTGGTGCCCTCGATGCGGGTGGCGGCCCGGGCGGCGTCGAGGACGCTACGGCCCTCGCTGGCGCCCACCAGGTAGGGATGGACCCCGGGCGTGCCCAATCCCTCGTAGTCGGTGGCCGCTACCACGTAGCCGGCATCGAGGAGCCGGGCCAGGGCCGGGACCGGGTCGCCCGTGCGCGACGGGGCGCAGTCGTCGGCCACCCCGGTGGTGCCATGGGCCCACGACACCACCACCCGGTCGCCGTTCTCGCCGGCGCCCTCGGCGGGGGCGTAGACCCGCCCCGACACCGCCACCGGGTCGCCGTCGACACCTTCGGAGCGGTAGAGGACATCCCACGCCCGGGCCCCGGCGGGCACGTCGGGACCCTGGCGGGGCGCCAGGGCCACCAGGTCGCCGGGGTCGCCGGGCGGGAGGGGGTCGGGCACCGAACGCACGTCGGTCGGCAGCTCGCCGGCGGCCACCTCGGCCCCGGTGGTGGAGGTCTCCTCGTC
Source organism: Acidimicrobiales bacterium (assembly GCA_035553895.1). Taxonomy (GTDB): domain Bacteria; phylum Actinomycetota; class Acidimicrobiia; order Acidimicrobiales; family CADCSY01; genus JADDRA01. The sequence goes on from DATMJI010000186.1 coordinate 22,499, forward strand.
GCCGGTGTCGCCGGTGTCGCCGGCGTCACCGGGGTCGGCCCCGCTGCAGGCGGCCGCCACTACGGCGACGGCCAGGGCCAGCACCAGCACCCGCCGCATCGTCACCCACCCGAGGTTACGGCGCTCGGGGTGCCACCATGGGTTGGTGCGAGTGGTGTCCAGCGACGGCGTGGCCCTCGCCGTGCACGACCTCGGGGGGCAGGGACCGGCGCTGGTGCTGGCCCATGCCACCGGGTTCCACGGCCGGGTGTGGGACCCCCTGGCGGGCACCCTGGCCCCCAGGTTCCACTGCTGGTCCTTCGACGCCCGGGGCCACGGCCATTCCGGGCGCCCCGAGCCCCCGGACTTCGACTGGGAGGGCTTCGGGGCCGACGTGCTCGCCGTAGTCGGCGGCGCCGGCCTCGACCGCCCCTTCGGTTTCGGCCACTCCCAGGGCGGTACCGCACTGCTGCTGGCCGAGCAGGCCCGGCCCGGGACCTTCGCCGGGTTGTACCTCTTCGAGCCGGTGGCCTGGCCCGGACCCATGGAGATGGACGACCACCCCCTGGTGGTGGGGGCCGAGCGCCGGCGGGGCGACTTCGCGTCGGTCGAGGCGGCCCGAGCCCGCCTGGGTTCCCGGCCCCCCCTGTCGGAGCTCGACCCCGCCGTGCTGCGGGCCTACGTCGACCACGGCGTGGTGCCGGCACCCGGCGGGGGGGTCCGCCTGGCCTGCCATCCTGGCGACGAGGCCCGCGTCTACCGCCAGGGGGTCCGCCACCGGGCCTACGCCCGCCTGGGATCGGTGACGTGCCCGGTGGTGATCGCCCGGGGCCGCGACACCCAGGCGGTGCCGGCGGCACTGGCCCGTGACCAGGTCCGCCGCCTCCCCCGGGGCCGCCTCGAGGAGCTCGACGGCTTGGGGCACCTGGGCCCTCTCGAGGACCCGGCCCGGGTGGCCGCCGCCGTGGCCGCCGCCCTCACCGCCTGACCAACCCCCGTTCTCGGCGCGTTTCGCGCCCGAATCGGGGGCCGAAACGCGCCGAGAACGCCAGGGGGAGGATCCCCGACGCTGTCCCACCCCCGGTCTAGCCTTCTCACCATGGCGCTCGAGCTCCCCGCCACCTTGTCCCCCTCCAAGGTCTCGTCCTTCAAGGACTGCGCCCTGGCCTTCCGCTTCTCGGTGATCGACCGGCTGCCCGAGCCGCCGTCGCCGGCCGCCGTCAAGGGCACATTGGTGCACCGGGCCCTGGAACAGCTCTACTGCGCTCCGCCCGGTGAGCGCACCCTCGGCGCCGCCCTGGCCGCCCTCGCCGACGCCGTCGAGCAGGCCCGCCACCACGGCGGCGAGTACGGGCAACTGGGTTTGGAGGGCGAGGACGAGGACGCCTACGTGGCCGAGGCCGAGGGCCTGGTCCGGCGCTACTTCGAGATGGAGGACCCGGCCACCGTCCGCCCCATCGGCCTGGAGCTGCTCCTCGAGGCCGAGCTGGGCGGCGTCCGCCTGCGGGGCATCATCGACCGCCTCGAGCTCGATGCCGACGGGGAGCTGGTCGTCACCGATTACAAGACCGGCCGCTCGCCCGGCCCCCGCTACGAGCAGGGTCGCTTCGGTGGGGTGCACTTCTACGCCTTCTTGTGCCAGCAGGTGCTCGGCCGGCGCCCGGCCCGGATCCAGCTGCTCTACCTGGCCGACGGCGTCTCCATCGCCGCCACCCCCTCGGAGCAGTCGGTGCGGGCCCTCGAGCGCCGGGTCGGCGCCGTGTGGCAGGCGGTGGAGCGGGCCTGCGCAGCCGACGACTTCCGCCCCCGCCCCGGTCCCCTGTGCCGCTGGTGCTCCTTCCAGGCCTGGTGCCCGGCCTACGGCGGCGACCCGGCAGCCGCCCGAGCGGAGCTGGTCGGGGCCGGGTGAGGCGCGCCGGGGTGGGACAACCCGGGGCGCCGTCCGGCAGCCCGACCACCAGCACCAGGGAGGGCGAAGAGACCCCTGAGGGGCGCCCCGACGTGGCCGCCACCGCCATCGAGGCCCTCGGTGGCACCCCGCCGGGTCTACGCCGTGACCCCGTCAGCCCCCTGCGGCCGCTGCTGCCGGAGTCCCTCGAGCGCCGGTTGGCCGCCTTCGACCAGCACGCGGAACGGCTGTTTGACCACCTGCGGGGGCGACCGCTCGTCGACCGGCTGTTCTACAGCGCCTCTTCGCTCGCCGACTTCTCGCTGCTCTGGCACCTGCTGGCCACCGCTCGGGGCCTGCGCGGCACCCGCCGCCAGGGCGAAGCCGCCCGCCTCGGGGTGGCCCTCGGCATCGAGTCGGTGATGGTCAACGTCGGGATCAAGTCGCTGTTCCGCCGGTCCCGGCCCCGGCGCCAGGAGCACGAGCGCCACCAGCTGCGCCTGCCTCGCTCCAGCAGCTTCCCGAGCGGCCACGCCACGTCCGGGTTCATGGCTGCCGGGCTGCTCTCGGAGCACCGGCCGGCCTGGCAGTTCGCCGGTTGGCACCTGCTCGCCTCGGTGGTGGCGGCCAGCCGGATCCATGTCGGCATCCACCACGCCTCCGATGTCGTCGCCGGAGCGGCGATGGGCGCCGGCTTCGCCCGGCTGGTGCGCCGGGCCTGGCCTCTGCGGGCCGACGCCGCGGGTCGGCGGAGCTAGCCCCCCTGGTTGACCAGCTGCCCGGTTTCCTCGGGAGTGGCCAGCAACGTACGGACGTCGAGGAGGAGGTCGGCGACCTCGTCGGTGGACACCAGCTCGCGGTGAAGCATCTCGCCCAGACCCTTGTCGATGACGGCCAGCGCCTCGGTGATGATCGTGGGCTCTCGGCTCTCGGTCGCTGCCTCCATCGGGATGTCCTCGCCTCCTGTCGTCACTGCCTCGTCGACTCTTTTGTCGTCCCCTTCGACCTCGATCTTGAGGACGCCACGTTGTCGGTCGGTTGCCCCCTCAACCCTATCGGGCCGCGCCGCCCTCCGGGGCCCGGTTCCCGCCCGATCGCGCCAGGTTCGATGCGACCCGGCGCCATCTGCGAGAATGGGCCAGCAGCGCCTCGCCACCGGCCGGCGTCATCCAGATCCGCCTGCCGTACCGGAGACGAATCGCTGCCCTCAATGGGGCAATCCGCCGCCACCCACGGGACAAGGAGCTTGCGCACATGACCGAAGCCTTTCAGGACCAGATGGAGGAGAACGCTGCGCTCCTCCAGCGCCTGGCCCCCTCGCCCCTCTCCCGCCGACGGATGCTCATCGGCGGAAGCGCGACCGCCCTCGGGCTGGTGGCGGCGGCGTGCGGCACCGAAGACGACCCCTTCGTCCTCCAGGACGATCCCGATCCCAACCTGATCCCGCCGCGGGAGGAGGACGGCGCAGACCAGGGCGGCGGCGAGGCCAGCGGCGACGTGGCCACCGCCCGGTTGGCCGCCAGCCTCGAGGTGCTCGCCGTCAACACCTACCAGTCGGCGCTCGATGCCGCCGGTGCCGGCGACCTCGGCGATGTCCCTCCGGCCGTGGCCACCTTCGCCACCACCGCGCAGCGCCACCACCAGGCCGCCCTCGACGAGTGGAACCGCCTGCTCGGCTCCCTCGGCGAGCCCGAGGTGACCGAGCCCCCGCCCGAGCTGGCCAGTGAGGTCAACCAGTCCTTCGGCCAGGCCGGCGACGTCGTCGCCGTCGCCCAGCTGGCCCTGATGCTGGAGCAGACGGCCGCCGACACCTACTTCGAGGCCATCCCCGGCATCCAGAACAGCGAGGCCTTGTCCCTGGCCGCCAGCATCCAGCCCGTCGACATGCAACACGCCGCCATCCTGCGCTACGTGCTGGGCCAGTACCCGGTTCCCGAGACCTTCGCCAGCGCCCAGAACTCCGCCATCTAGACAGCCCCCAGAGTTCGAACGGACTATCACGAAACCCCCGGTCCTCCCCGGGCCGGGGGTTGTTGTCTCACCCCCTGTTCATACTGGATCCCATGTGGTCTTGGAGAACATTGTGGACCGACCCTGGCCGCGCCCCGGCGGGGGCGGGGCCCGGGCGCTGCCCGGATTGCGTCGAGGGATTGGTGCACTGCCACGCCACCCTGGTGCTCCACGCCGACGGGGTCCTCGACTGCGCCCAAGCGCACTGCGGCGCCGACCCCACCCTGCACCCCTGGTGGGTCCCGTGCGTGGAGCTGGCGACGCCGTGCGGCTGTGTGGGCGACGACGCACCCCTCGAGCTCGGGGCCCGGGCGGCATGAAGGGCGGCACCCCGGCCCCGCGCCGGCCCGAGCCCGGCGAGGGCCAGCTCCCCCTGCTGGAGGTGGCCGAACCCATCTGGCGCCTCGACCGGCGCACCCGCGAGATCGGCCGCCGCGGGATCGCCTTGGCCCGGGCCGCCCTGGAGCGAGCCGAGGGTCCCGCCCAGCGCGTTGCCGGCGAGCACACACGCCACCGGCCCCGGGCCGCATGAGTGATACCGGGTCCCCTGGGTTTGCCCCCGAGTCCCGGGGGGACGACGGGATCCGCCTGGATGGCGTCGGCGCCCCCGTCGCCCGGCGCCGGCGCCGATGCCCGCGGCGGCGGGATCACGTGAGACGGCGGCTGGCGCTGGCCGCTCTGCTGGTGGTCGCCGGCTGCGGCACCGGGGGCGGGGCTGGAGCGGGCCAGCCCCCGGGAACGGCCGAGGTGGTCCGCGTCATCGACGGCGACACCATCGTCGTGCGCATTGGCAGCGCCGAGGAGCGGGTCCGCCTGCTCGGCATCGACACCCCCGAGAGCGTCGATCCCCGGTCGCCGGTCGAGTGCTACGGCCCCGAGGCCTCGCAGCGTACGGCGGAGCTCCTCCCCCCGGGTACCCCGATCCGCCTGGTGCGCGACGTGGAAGGCCGCGACCGCTACTCCCGGCTGCTGGCCTACGTCTACCGGGCCGACGACGGTGCCTTTGTCAACCTCGACCTGGTGCGCCGCGGCTTCGCCGACGTGCTCAGCGTCGCCCCGAACCTGGCCCACGCCGACGAACTGGCCTCGGCGGCCGAGTCGGCCCGGGGAGAAGGAGCCGGGCTGTGGTCGGCCTGTTGAACCGGCGCCCTCCGGGCGGGCGGCGGGGCCGGGCCCCGCCGGTACCGTTTCTGGCGTGACCAGCCTGGCCCGTCGCCTCGGCCATCCCGACGATGCCCGGTTGCTCATCGTCAACTGCGACGGCCTCGGTTCCAGCCACGCCGCCAACGTCGGCTCCTTCGAGGCCCTGCGCGAAGGTCTGGCCACCAGCGCCCGCCTCATGCTGCCCTGCCCGTGGTCCCGGGAGGCAGCCGGGCGGTACCGGGGGGAGGACATCGGCGTCGCCCTCACCCTCAACGCCGAGTGGGACCTCTACCGCTGGGGTCCGCTGACCCAGTCACCCTCGCTGCTCGACGGCGACGGAGGCTTCCCCCGCACCCGGGCCGAGGTCTGGGACCACGCCGACGTCGACGAGGTCATCCGCGAGTGCCGGACCCAGATCGAGCGGGCCATCATGTGGGGCTTCGACATCTCCCATCTGGGCTCGCATTTGTCCACCCTGGCCCTACGCCCCGAGTTCTTCGACGTCCTGGTGGAACTGGCCCTCGACTTCGCCCTGCCCCTGGCCCTGCCCGACGGGGCGGCGGAGCGCACCGTGGGCTTCCCGTTCCGCCGCCTGGCCGCCGAGGAGGGCATCGTGTCGCCCGACCACGTCATCACCGCCGGCGACGCCGGAGCTCGCAAGGCCCTGGAGCGGGCCTTGTTCGACCTGGCCCCCGGGGTCACCGAGATCACCGCCCGCCCCGCCGTCGACTCCCCCGAGCTGCGGGCCCTGGCTCCTGACTGGCCGGCCCGGACCGACGACTACCGGCTCTTGGTGGACGACCACGATCTGGGGGCCCTGGCCGAGCGGGCCGGCATCTCCCTCATCGGCTACCGGGAGCTGCGCGAGCTCCAGCGCCACGGCGGGTGACCCCGTCCGGCTGCCCTGGGAGGCTGGTGGGGAACACGCGGGCACCTCGGCGAGGCGGGTTCGGCCCGTTCCCGCCAGCCTCTTAGAACTCGGTCCGTTCCCGCAGCTGGTCCAAGATGGCCTGGTACTCGGGCCTGGCCGTGAGCGGGAGCAGGGCCATCACCTTGGCCATGTCGCCCTTGATCTTGACCCGTCCCTGCATGAAGGCGGCGCTGGCGTCGAGTTCCCCCCGGTCGATCCTGACCTTGTCCTCGTAGTCAGCCGTCAGGGTGACCTCGGCCTCGGGGTCCTCGCCCCGGGCGTGCTCGACGGTGCGTCCGTTGACGATCACGTGGTGGTAGCGGATCTCGCCCTCCGGCCCCCCCGTGATCACGTACTGGAGCCGGGCGCTGGCCCCGGGCGTCTCGGGGAAGTCGGCCGCCAGCTCCCCGAGCAGCGCCATCCACTCGTCCGACAGGTGCTTGACCATGGCGGCGGAGGCTACTCCCGGCGCCCGGGACGATCCGGCACCCGGGCGAGCGCCTACCGGCGCCTTCCCGGCCCCAGATCGGCAGCGAGGCGATCTGCCCCGGGGCGATCGATGCCGGCGAACAGGTCGTGCTCGGGCACCTCGCTGTCGACCAACGAGCGGGCCAGGACATACTCGTCGAAGGGGTGCACGGTACGGGCCTCCTCGGGGGGAAGACCGAACCACATCTTGGAGTCGGGATCGACCTGGGTGCGATGGGCCAACAGGGCCTGGGGGCGCACGTCGGCGAAGTCGGCGATGTCGACCGACGTGGTGATGCGGTCGTCCTGGTAGGGACGCTCGAGCCACTCGTCGGTGAAGGGCGATTCCAACCCGAGGGCCAGGAACCGCTCGTGGGCGGCGGTGATGCGCGCCTTGGACCACACCGTGTAGTACAGCTTGAGCGGCTGCCAGGGGTCCCCCGCGGCGGCAAAGGCGGACGGGTCGCCGGCCGCCTCGAAGGCGGCCACCCCGATGTCGTGCACCCGCAGGTGGTCGGGATGGGGGTACCCCCGCTGGTCGTCGCCGTAGATCACCAGCACGTGGGGCCGGTGGGCCCGGATGGCGGCCACCAAGCGACCCACGGCTTCGTCGTGATCGGCCCGGGCGAAGCAGCCGGGGTCGTCGTTGGTGGCCTCGCCCGCCATGCCCGAGTCCCGGTAGCCGAGGAGCACGAGCTGGTCGTAGCCGATCACCTCCATGGAGGCGGCCAGCTCCTCCATGCGGATCTCGGCCAGGCGCTCCCGTACCTCGGGCCGATCCATGGCCGGGTTGAGGATGTCGCCCTGCTCCCCCCCGGTGCAGCACACCAGCACGGTGCGGATCCCCTCGGCGTGGGCCTTGGCCACCGTGCCCGACCCCTTGGACGCCTCGTCGTCAGGGTGGGCGTGGACCGTCATCAAGCACAGGCGGTCGGCGTCATCGGGAGCCAGATCCGGCATCTCCCCAACGGTAGCGGCCGACCCTCGGGGCGGAAGGGGGCGCTACCCTTCGCCCCGGTGGACTCGTCCCGGCGGTGGCCCTGGGTGGTGCCGGCAGCAGCGGCCAGGGCCCCCGTCGCTGCCCTCCCCGCCATTGCCGATCTCCGGCCATCCGGCGCATGACCCTCTCCGTCCAGGTCCACGAGACGGGCGGGCCCCGCGTTCTCGACGATGCCAACGAGATCTCCGAGCTGATCCGCCGGGACGACACCCTGGTCTGGGTGGACCTGGTGGACCCCGACGACGACGACTTCGCCTGCGTGTCCAAGGAGTTCGACCTGCACCCCCTGGCCATGGAGGACGCCCGCAAGCACGGGCAGCGACCCAAGCTGGAGCACTACCCGACCCACGCCTTCCTCGTGGCCTACTCGGCCCACCTGGCCGAGGTCGACCTGTTCATCGGCCGGAACTGGGTGGTGAGCGTGCGCGAGCGGGGTCCCGACGGCGAGCCCTGGCCCCTCGACGAGGTCCACGGGCGGGTGGGGCGGGTCGACCCCGCCCGCCTGGAGGTGGGCGCCCTCGTCCACGCCGTGCTCGACCTGCTGGTCGACGGCTACTTCGCCGCCATCGACACCATGGAGGACACCGTCGAGGACTTCGAGGAGCAGGTGCTCGACGACGAGCACCCGACCGAGGACACCATCCAGGGCGACCTACTGGCCCTGCGCCGCCAGATGGTCGAGTTCCGCCGCATCGTCCTGCCCCTGCGCGATGTCGTCTCCGCCCTGGTCCGGGGGGACGTCACCTGGGTCGACGAGCTCACCCGGCTGCACCTGCGCGACGTCTTCGACCACGTCCTGCGGGCGCTCGAGAGCCTCGACTCCCAGCGGGAGCTGGTCGGCAACGCCGTCGACGCCCACCTGGCCCTCGCCTCCAACCGCATGAACCAGGTCATGAAGCGCATGACCTCCTGGGGCGCCATCCTCATCGGCTCGACCCTCGTGGCCGGCATCTACGGCATGAACTTCGAGCACATGCCCGAGCTCGGCTGGCGCTTCGGCTATCCCTTCGCCCTCGGGCTCATGGTGGCCATCACCATCGCCGGCTACCGGGCCTTCTCCCGCCGCGACTGGCTCTAGAGACGGTCCCGATTTCGCCCCCTCTCGTTCTTTGTCGGCTGGGCCGTGCCACCCACGGCCCAGCCGACAAAGAACGGGGGGGTGGAGCGGTCGGCTAGGTGCTGGAGGCGTCGCCGGCGGGAACGAGGGTGTCCTCGCCGGTCTCGTCGTCCTCGACCAGGACCCAGCCGCAGAGTTCGGCCAGGGTCCGCTCGCCCTCGCCGGGACCGCTGGCGATGAGCTCGTCGCCGGGGTGGAGGACCTCTGCGCCCCGGGGCCGGTAGACGTAGCGCCCACCCCGGCGCACGGCCAATACGTGGAAGCCGGGGTCGATGTCGAGGCTGAGGCGGGCCAGGCTGTGGCCCTCGACCCGCGATCCCAGGCGTACCGGCAGGCGGACCAGGACCTCGTCGGCATCGGCCAGGGCCAAAGCCAGGATCGGGTGGACGTCCTCTTGCTTCTCGATGAGCCACACCATCTCCTGGGCCGAGTCGCCCAGGTCCTCGGCCGCCTGGGCCAGGTGGAGCAGGCCCCGGAGCGACGACGGGTCGGTGGCGGCGGGCGACGAGCGCAGGACCCACGTCTCCAGGCGCTCCTTCATCTCGTCGAGGCGGTCCTCCAGGTGGTTGACCTCGGCGGCCAGACCGGCGTCGCGCAGCACCAGGGCCGACCAGGCCAGACCCACGCAGGTGGTGGAGATGTTCTTCATCTCCACCAGGACGTCGACGGCCCGGTCGAGGTCGGTGGTCGTGGGCCCTTCAAGCGGCTCCGGCGGCGACCACGACGGTGCCCCGGCCAGGTGGCGCAACCGGGGGATTCCCGCCGGTGACCCGTGGAGGAACAGCACGTCGCCGGGGAGCAGGACCTCGTCGCCGCCGACGTCGGTGATCCAACCGCGGTCGCGGTGGATGGCCACCACCCGCATGCCGACGGCCACCGGCAGCTCGAAGTCGGCCAGCGGTCGGTGGGCGAAGTGCGAGCCCTCCCGCAGCGAGACCTGGTGGCTCACCTCCTCGGCGGCCGACAGGTCGACCACCAGCTCGCGGGGGATGCCCACCCGGTGGCTGACGATGCGCGAGATGTCGACGGCGGCGTGGCCCATGCGCTCGATGGAGGAGATGATCTTGAGCACCGAGGCCATGGAGTCGGCGTCTCGGGGCGAACGGGCGGCCATGACGCACACCGCCCGCATGTCGTGGACCAGGTCGTTGAGGCGGATCCCCAGCTCGTCGACCTCGTCGGCCATCTGGGTGTCGCCGAAGTAGACGGCGGCGTAGGCCAGGTCGATCATGAGCTCGCAGGAGTCCTTGGCCTCCGAGATCATGGTGCGCAGGTTGCGTGGTCTGTCGTCCACGAGGCTCCCGAGGCTACCTCGCCGGCCGGTCACACGATGCCCAGGGCCACGATGGCCAGCACCAGGGCGAAGGCACCGACCAGGTCGATCGACGACGTGACCATGGGGACGCCGTAGGTGTCAGGGTCCAGGCCCAGGCGGACGGCGGCCATGGTGCCGTAGTAGGCGATGAGCACGGCGAAGGCCACCGCCACCAGCCCCCCGGCCACCGACGCCGCCGCCAGCAGCCGGAAGCCGGGGCTGGCCACACCGATGAGCCCGGCCGCCACCTCGGCCACGGCGGCGTTGAGGACGAACACGGGAACGGCCAGCAAGATGACGAAGGCGATGTCGGCGCGCGCCTCGGACCCGGGCACCACCGCCAGCTCCACCAGCCCGAGGTGGACCTTGCTCGACAGCCGGTTGGCCAGCACGCCACCCAGGGCTCCTGCGGTGCTGAGATGGCCGGGCAGGAGCACGAGCAGGGCGGGCAGGGCGGCGAAGCTGTCGAGGCGGCGCTCGATGGCGATGCCGGCCACCACCGAGATGAACCCGGCCAGGCACAAGATGGGCACCGACTCCCGCAGGATGCGCACCAACAGCTCCAGGCGGGAGCGCAGGGCGACCACCAGGGCCGCCGCCGAGCCCACCAGCAGGGCGGAGGCGAAGATGTCGCTCACCACCCCGAAGTCGATCAGCAGGGTGGCCAGCCACAGCGACGGCAGGCCCACCACGTCGCCCACCGACGCCACCAGCGGGGCGTTGACGTTGTCGAGGTCCCACCCGAAGCGCACCGAGCCGGCGGCCAGGCCGAGGGTGAAGGCCAGCACCACCACCGACGAGAGCAGGGCGCCCACCACCGAGATCACCACCAGGTCGAGGACCGGGATGGTGGCGCTCAGACCCAGGGCGACGGCGACCACCTTGGCGATGGCGGCCACGGCCACGGCGGTGACGGTGGTGAGGATGAGGGCGGCGAGCACGTTCTGGCCGACCACCGTGTCGCGGCGCCGGGCCAGGCCGAAGGTGCCGGTGTGGATGGCGGTGCTCAAGCGGCTGCCGAGGGCACCGAAGATGTTGCCCCGCATGCCGATGGCGGCCGGGACGAGCACCAGCAACCCCGGCAGGCGCTCCAGGGTGCCGGTGATGGCCCCGAGGGCGGCCCCGGCCACCAGGCTGGTGAGGGTGCTCAGCCCGAGGGCGGTGAGGGTCTGGCGGGCGCCGGCGTTGTCGGGCCCGAGCAGCGACCGCAGGCGGGCGAGGGGGCGTACCCGCAGCCGGCCCCACTCCGGGCGACCACCACCCGGCTCCCGCAGGGACCGGCCCGGCCGCCGGTGCCGGCCCGGCCGGCGGCGGGGACCGGTGCCCTTCCGGGGTGGGGCCGCTGACCTCAGCGGCGGGACCGGCTCGCTCAACCCGGGCGGGACTCGGGGAGACCGTCAGCGGGATCGCTCAGCGGGCCGGTGCTGGGGATCCCCGTGCGCTCGGCGAGGGCCAGGTCCCAAGCGTTGGCCTGCGTGCGGTCCCAACCCTCGAGGGTGTCGACCACCTGCCGGTCGGTACCCACCAGCACGAGGGTGGGGACCGTCCGCACCCCGAAGGCGCCCGAGACGCCGTAGCCGGCACTGTCGTCGAGGACCACGCCGTCGTAGCCGAGCCCGTCGAGCCACCGGCGGGCCTTGCCGAGGGAGTCCTGGGACACGGCAGCGGCCGCCACTGCCGGGCGGTAGCGCCGGCGTAGCTCGGCCCAGACCGGAAACGAGAGTCGGCAGACCGGGCAGCTCGTCTTGAAGAAGGCCAGGACCGCCGGCATGCCGGCGACCAGGTCTCCCAGCCCCAGTGTGGGCCGGCCGGCGCCGGCCGGCCCACACTGGGGCTGGGAGACCTGGTCGCCGGCATGCCGGCGGTC
>DATMJI010000187.1:0-4346 GCA_035553895.1 Acidimicrobiales bacterium
CACCGCCGCCACCGTGGCGGCGAAGAGGGCGGGCGAAGCACAGGGCCGGGCGGCGTCGTGGACGACCACCACCTCAGCATCGGCGGGCACGGCGGCCAGGCCGGCTCGCACCGATGCCGACCGGGTGGCCCCGCCGGCCACGACGACGTCGGCCCCGGGTTCGGGTGCACCGGTGCCGGCCGGATCGACCACCACCACCACCCCCTCGCTGACCGTCCGGGCCGCCCCGAGGGCCCAGTCCAGCACCCGCCGGCCGGCCACCACCTCGTACTGCTTGGCCCCCCCGAAGCGCTCCCCCCGCCCGGCGGCGACCACCACCGTCCACACCTTCACCCGCAGATGCCTACTACAACCCCGGCGGCCCGGTGGGGGTCAGTTGTAGCGGTCGAGGATGCTCATCTCGGCCAGCCGGGACAGACCGTCCTTGACCGCCCGGGCCCGGGTCTCGCCCACCTCCTTGACCTCGTCGAGGTCGGCGATGGAGGCCCGCATGATCTTCTGCAGGCTGCCGAAGTGCTCCACGATCCCCGAGACCACCGACTCCGGCAGCCGGGGCACCTTGGACACCATCCGGTAGCCCCGAGGCGACAGCGGCGCCTCCAGGTCGGGAACACCACCGGGGATGTGCAACATGGTGGCGACGGTCTTGAGGTCGAGCAGGTCGTCCGTACTGAGGCCGGCCAGGCCCTCGACCACCTCGGGGAGGTGCCAGGCGCTCTCCTCGTGGAAGTAGTCCATGATCATCAACCGGTGGTCTTCCTCCACCCCACCCATCAGCTCCTCGAGCTGGAGGCGCACCAGGCGGCCGTCGACACCGAGCTGGATGATGTGGCGATCAATCTCCTCGGCGATGCGCCGGACCATCTCGGCCCGCTGCAACACGGTGACCACGTCGCGGACGGTGACCAGATCCTCGATCTCCAGGGCCGACAGTGACCCGGCCACGGTGTCGAGGCGGGTCTTGTAGCGCTCGAGGGTCGACAGTGCCTGGTTGGCCCGGGCCAGGAGGCGGGGGATGGGTTCGAGGGGGTGCTTCTCGTCGTTGACGTACACGGCGATGACCGACTGGTCCTCGGAGACGGAGATCACGGGGACGGTGATGGAGCGGGCGACCCGCTCGGCGGTGCGGTGGCGGGTCCCGGTCTCGGAGGTGGCCACGTTGGGGTTGGGCACCAGGTGGACGTTGGCCCGGGCGATGCGGCTGGCGTCGGCGGCCAGGATGATGGCCCCGTCCATCTTGGCCAGCTCAGACAGGCGCTGGGGACTGAAGGCGGCGTCGAGAAGGAAGCCGCCCGAGCAGATGTTGAGCACCTCGGGTCCGTCGCCGACGACGACCAAGGCCCCCATCTCGGCCTGGAGGATCCGGTCGAGGCCCTCCCGCAAAGGACTTCCGGGTGCCACCGCCCCGAGCGCTCCCAGCAACATGGTGTTGCGCCGTGGGCCCACCGGAGTGATCCTAGTGCTGGTGTCGGTGGCGATGACCGGGCCTCCCGTTGCTCTGTGCGTTCCGCCGCGCACACGCCGTAGTCGTTACCCAGACGAGGCCACCCCCAGACCCAGCCGTCGCAGCGCCTCGGTCAGGGTGGAGGCCCGCACCAGCTCCAGCCCACCCGGGCCCGCCGGCGTCGACGCGGGGACGACGGCCCGGGCGAAGCCCAGCCGGGCGGCCTCGGCCAGGCGCCGCTGGGCTTGGGGCGCCTGGCGCAGCTCGCCGCCGAGGCCCACCTCGCCCACCGCCACCAGGTCGCCGGCGAGGGCCCGGTCGGCCAGGGACGAGACCAGGGCCAAGGCGAGGGCCAGATCGGCCCCGGGCTCGACCACCTTGACGCCGCCCACGGCCGAGGCGTGCACGTCGCAGCGACCGAGGCCGTCGAGGCCGACGCGCCGGGCCAGCACCGCCAGCAAGAGGGTCAGGCGACCGTGATCGAGACCCTGGGCCGAGCGCCGGGGTTGGGCCAGGGTAGAGGGCGACACCAGGGCCTGGATCTCGACCAGGAAGGGGCGGCGACCGTCCATGGTGGGAGCCACCACCGAACCGGGGACGCCGCCGCGGCGGTCGGCCAGGAGCAGGCCGCTGGCATCGGGCACCCCGGCCAGCCCCGCCTCGCCCATCTCGAAGAGCCCGAGCTCGTCCGAGGAGCCGAAGCGGTGCTTGACCGCCCGCAGCAGGCGCAGGGCGTGGTGGCGGTCGCCCTCGAAGCTCAGCACCGTGTCGACCACGTGCTCAAGCACCCGGGGCCCGGCCAGGGACCCCTCCTTGGTGACGTGGCCGACGAGGACGATGCTCACGTCGAGCTCCTTGGCCGCCACCACCAGGCGGTGGGCGCACTCGCTCACCTGGGCCACGGAGCCGGGGACGGAGCCGATCTCGGGGTCGAAGATGGTCTGGATGGAGTCGATCACCACCACGGCGGGCGGGTGGCCGTGGAGATGGTCGATGATGGCGGGCAGGGCACTCTCGGCCACCAGCTGCAGGCCCGGGGCCAGGGCGCCGAGGCGCTCGGCCCGCAGCCGCACCTGGCGGGCGGACTCCTCGGCGGTGACCAGCAGCACCGTGGCCCCCCTTCCGGCCAGGGCCGCCAGCGCCTGGAGGACCAGGGTGGACTTGCCGATGCCGGGCTCGCCGCCGATCAGGGTGACCGAACCCGGGACCAGGCCGCCGCCGAGCACCCGGTCGAGCTCGCCCACGCCGGTGGGCACCGGCCGGGACCGCTCCACGTCGACCTCGGTGATGGGGACGGGCCGGCACGGGGCAAACGCACCTCCGGGGAGGCGGGCGGTGGCCGCCACCACTGTTTCCTCCTCCAGGCTGTTCCAGGCACCGCAGGCAGGGCAGCGACCGAGCCAGCTGGGGCTGGTGGCGGCGCAGTCGCGGCAGCGGTGGACCGAGCGGGAACGGGGCACCCGGCGGAGACTAGACCGGCCCTGAGACACCGAAGCGGCGCCGGGCGAGGCGCCGCCTAGGACGTTCGCCGGCGGCGCCGGCCGGCGGCCAGCACCACCACCGCGGCGATCCCGGCCGTGGCCGACACCGCCAGCCAGGCCAGCCGCTGCTGGTGCACCAGCTCCGAGGTGGCGGCCAAGGTGGTGCGCTCACCCACGGGCAGCGCCCACTCCACGGTGCCACCCTCGTCCCTCCCGGGACCTTCCACCGTGGGGCGGCCCGGCAGGCTGATGCGGACGCCGAAGCGGAAGCTGTCGCCGACCGGTGCGCCGAGAGTGCGCTCCAGCGCGGCCGTCTCCAGGCTGAAGCCGCTGCCCTCGAGGAGAGCTCGCAGCTCGGGGTCGGCAAAGGCGTCGACCCCGGCGCTGAGGTCGACGGCTCCCGTGAAGGTGAAGTCGGTGGCCAGGAACGAGGACTGCCGGCGCAGCTCCAGCTGGCGGAAGGGGCCGTCGGGGCCCCCCAGCTGGCCCAGCACCTGGGTGGCCTCCCCGGGCGTGGAGAAGCTCCGGCGGGCCACGATGGCCTGGGCTCCCCCCGGCACCGGCCGGGGCCCGTCGACGGTCCACCCGCCGGCCACCAGGTCGTCGAGGCGGAGCTGGGTGGCCAGGTCGGGCAGGCGCCCGGCGGCCTCGGCGTCGAGCTCCACGGCCACCGCCACCTGGCCCGAGCCGTCCGCCTCCACGTCGAGCCCGACGTCGACGGCGACCTCGCAGCCGGCCGCCAGGGCCAGCACCGACACGGCGCTGGCCAGGAGCATGACCCGCCGTGCCCGCCGCACGGCCGGCACGGTAGCGCTCCCTCGACCGGGGGCGGGCGCGGCCCCGCTCAGCTGCAGAGGGCCGGCGACCCGACGCAGGTCAGCGTCCGGCTGGTGCTGGACGAGGCGCCGGCGTCGTCGGTCACCGTGAGGGTGGCGGTGTAGGTCCCGGGGGACCCGTAGTTGTGGCGGAGCTGGACCCCCGAGCCGATCGCCCCGTCGCCGAAGGTCCAGCGATGGTCGGCGACGGTGCCGTCGGGGTCGCTGGAGGCGGCGGCGTCGAAGCGGCAGCCCATGCGGCGGCACTCCACGTCGAAGCGGGCCACCGGCGCCTGGTTGTCACCGCTGAGGACGGTGGTGGTCGTGGTCGGGGGCACCGTCGTCGTCGTGGTCGGGCTGGTGGTCGTGGTGGTCGTGGTCGTCGTGGTGGTCGTGGTCGTGGTGGTCGTGGTGCTGGTTGTGGTCGGGGCGCCGGAGACGGTGAACGACGAGCTGCTCACGTCCAGCAGGGGCTCCTGGGTACCGTCGCCGCTGGTGTCGATCCAGTCGAAGTTGCCCTGGGCCAGGATGGTCGAGCGGATGGCCGGCTCGGATCGCCCGTTGGCGGCCAGCAGGGCGGCGGCGCCGGCCACGTGGGGGGCGGCC
>DATMJI010000188.1:0-10134 GCA_035553895.1 Acidimicrobiales bacterium
GCTGGGAGTCGTACTGGCGGAACACCCACGAGGGATCCATGAGCAGTTCCAACAGCTCCTCCTCGGCGCCCCCCGCCGCCGAGGAGGAGCTGTTGGAACTGCTCATGGATCCCTCGTGGGTGTTCCGCCAGTACGACTCCCAGCTCTTTCTCAACACCGTCGAGGGACCGGGCGGCGACGCCACCGTGCTGCGGCTCCGCCACCCGGTCACCGGGGCCGACACCGGCCAGGGCCTGGC
The DNA here is from genome assembly GCA_035553895.1 of Acidimicrobiales bacterium. Lineage (GTDB taxonomy): Bacteria > Actinomycetota > Acidimicrobiia > Acidimicrobiales > CADCSY01 > JADDRA01. Next base: position 239 of record DATMJI010000188.1, read on the forward strand.
TCTGACCACCGACGGCAACCACCGCTGGTGCCGCCTCGAGCCCCGCCGGGGCACGGCCATGGTGGTGGCCGAGGCGGCCCTCAACCTGGCGTGCGCGGGGGCCGATCCCCTGGCCCTGGTCGATTGCCTCAACTTCGGCAATCCCGAGCACCCGGAGGTCATGTGGCAGCTCTCGGAGAGCATCGACGGGATGGCTGATGCCTGCCGGGCGCTCGACATCCCCGTGGTCGGGGGCAACGTCAGCCTCTACAACGAGAGCGGGGGAGCCGACATCGACCCGACCCCGGTGGTCACCCTGCTCGGGATGGTGGCGCGCCTCGATCGCCGGCCGCCGGGGGTGCACCTCGTCGACGGCGGCCCGGTGTACCTCCTCGGGCCCCGCTCGGACGACGTCGGCGGCTCCCGGTGGGCGGCCCGGCGGGCGGGTGGCCGCCCGGCCGGGCGCCTGCCCGATCTTGACCTGGCCGCCCATCGCCGACTGTGCCAGCTGGTGCGGGATCTGGTGGCCGGCGGGTCGCTGGCCGGGGTCCACGACGTGGCCGACGGGGGGCTGGCCACCTGCCTGGGCGAGCTGGTGGGCCGTTCGGGGGTCGGCCTGGTGCTGGAGGGCGTCGGTGCCGGCGAGCTCTTCTCCGAGTCGCCCTCCCGGGTCGTGGTGTGCCTTCCGGCGGGAGGCGACACGGTGGCGGTCGAGCAACGATTCCGGGAGGCCGGGGCCGCCTGGGCCCGGGTGGGGACGGCCGGCGGAGCCCGCCTGGTGGTGAGCGACCTGGTCGATCTCCCCGTGGGGGTGGTGACCCGGCGGTGGCGCGACGCCCTGCCCGGGGCGCTGGGCCCGCCCGCGGCCCCACCAGCCGCAGGCGTGCCGTGACACACTGGAGCCGGTGAGAGGTGGATGATGGACGGCGACGACGACCAGGGGTCCGCACCAGCGCCTGAGCCGGGCGAGGACGCGCCCGACTGGACGACCTGGCTGCGTTCCCGCCTCGAACGGGTCTCCAACTCCGAGCGCCGGGCGACGGGTGAGGCGCCGCCGGCGCTGCTGGTGGAGATGGAAGCCCTCCGGGCAGCGGTGGCCAGCCTGGTGGCCGGCATCGGCGCCCTGACCGACTCGTTCTCCACCTTCCGCAGCGGTCTCAACGAGCGCCTCGACGAGCACACCCGGCGGGTCCGGGAGGCGGCCCGCCAGTCGGCCTCGGGCACCGACCAGGCCCGCCAGGCGCTGACCGGCGCCACCGCCGATCTCGGGCGGGCCCTGGCCGCCGTGGAGGGGCGTCTCGACGGCGTGGCCGGCCAGCTCCAGGAGCTGGCCGCGGCCGGGGAGGCATCCCCGGCGCCGAGCGCCGCCGGGTCCGGCACCGACGAGCTGCGGTCCATCCTGGCCGATCAGGGCGAGCGCCTCGACCGCTTGGTGCTGGGGATGGACGAGCTGGTGGCCGTGCGCAGCGACGACGATCGTTGGGCCGAGGTGATGGGCCGGCTCCTCGACGAGATCGACGCCGAGCGGGTGGCCGAGGCCGAGGCACCGGGGCGGCCGGAACCGGCGGGGGGCCTCGACGAGATCGAGGACTCCCTCGTGCGCATCGAGGCCGACCTGTCGCAGCTGGCGTCCCGCCCGCCACCCGCACCCCTGCACCTCGACGACGACCAGGTCCGCCGGCTGGCCCGGGCCCTCGCCGAGATGATCCCGGCGGCGGTTCCCGGCCCGGCACCCGCCGCACCGCCGGCCGACCCCCCGCCGGCACCGGTGAGGGCCCGCCCGGTGGCGGCCCGCCGGCGGGGCCGCCGGGACGCCCCACTGCGGGCACCACGCCCGGCCGGGGGGGAGCGGTCCCCCTGAGGGCCGCCGGCCCGTCGCATCCGGCCCCGCCGTGGCATCCTGGAGTCGTGCACCCCCCGGCGCCGGTTCTCGTCGACGACTCGCCGCGGGAGGCCTGTGGCGTCTTCGGCGTCTACGCCCCGGGCCAGGCGGTCTCCAAGCTGGTCTTCCTCGGGCTCTACGCTCTCCAGCACCGGGGCCAGGAGTCCGCCGGGATGGCGGTGTGCGACGGCGAGACGATCGTCATCGACAAGGACATGGGCCTAGTCAGCAACGTGTTCAACCACCACCGCCTGGCTCCCCTCACCGGCCATCTGGCCATCGGCCACACCCGCTACTCGACCACGGGCTCGAGCACCTGGCGCAACGCCCAGCCGGTGTACCGCGACGTCGGCTACGCCGAGTTCGCCCTCGGTCACAACGGGAACCTGGTCAACACCGATGCCCTGGCCGAGGAGGCGGGGATGCTGGCGGGCACGGTGGCCAGCGACAGCGACCTGGTGGCCGAGCTGCTGGCCGCCGACGTGCGGGCCGAGGGCGGCGAGCGCAGCGACGGGCGCGATCTCGAGCACGCCCTGGGGCGGGTGCTGCCCCGGCTGGGCGGGGCCTTCTCCCTGGTGCTCATGGACGAGGGCCACCTCATCGGCGTGCGGGATCCCAACGGCTTCCGGCCTCTGTGCCTGGGCACGCTGCGCGACGGTGACGGCCAGGAGCTGGGCTGGGTGCTGGCCTCGGAGACACCCGCCCTGGAGGTGGTCGGGGCCACCTTCGACCGCGAGCTCGATCCCGGGGAGATGGTGGTGATCGACGCCAACGGGTGCCGGTCCCTGCACCCCTTTGCCCCCGAGACCATCCACCCCACGCTGTGTCTGTTCGAGTTCGTCTACTTCGCCCGGCCCGACAGCCGCCTCTACGACCGCAACGTCCACCAGGCCCGCCAGCGCATGGGGGAGCTGCTGGCGGCCCAGGCCCCCCTCCCGCCCGGCGACGGCCAGGCCGAGGCCATGGTCATGCCCGTGCCCGAGTCGGGCGTGCCTGCCGCCCAGGGCTTCTCCCGGGCTTCGGGCATCCCCTACGGCGACGGCCTGGTCAAGAACCGCTACATCGGGCGCACCTTCATCGCCCCCGACCAGCAGGTCCGTGCCGATGCCGTGCGGTTGAAGTACAGCCCCCTGCGGGAGAACATCGCCGGCAAGCGCCTGGTGGTGGTCGACGACTCCATCGTGCGGGGGACGACGCAGAAGGCCGTCGTGCGCATGCTGCGCGAGGCCGGTGCGGCCGAGGTCCACCTGCGCATCATGTCGCCCCCCTACCGCTGGCCCTGCTTCTACGGCATGGACACCGGGGCCCGCTCCGAGTTGCTGGCCGCCCGCCTCGACGTGGAGGAGATCGGCCGGTATCTGGGGGCGGACTCCATCGCCTACCTCGACCTCGACGGCCTGGTGGAGGCGACGGCCACCGGCGGGTCGGGCTTCTGCAGTGCCTGCCTCACCGGCGACTACCCCGTGCCCGTGCCGGTGGCGCTGCACCAAGAGGTCATCGAGGGCAACGACATGCCGGCATCGGGCATCGAGCGGGAGGTGCGCCAGATCGTGCCGGCCGGCGTCGACGGGTGAGCCAGCGCCGCCGCCAGAGCGAGACCTACGCGTCGGCCGGGGTCGACGTCGCCGCCGGGGAGGCGGCGGTCGAGCGCATCAAGGCCGAGGTCCGCTCCACCTTCCGCAGCGAGGTGATCGGCGACATCGGTGGCTTCGGTGGCCTCTTCGCCCTCGATCTCGCCCGCTACCGCCACCCGGTGCTGGTGGCCTCCACCGACGGGGTGGGGACCAAGGCCATGGTGGCCTCGGCCACCGGCCGCTTCGACACCGTCGGCCTCGACCTGGTGGCCATGTGCGTCGACGATCTGGTCTGCCACGGTGCCGAACCCCTCTTCTTCCTCGACTACATCGCCGTGGGCACCCTCGATCCCGACCAGGTCGAGGCCCTGGTCGAGGGGGTGGCCGAGGGGTGCCGCCAGGCCGGGTGCGCCCTGATCGGTGGCGAGATGGCCGAGCACCCCGGGGGTCTGGACCCCGGGCACTTCGACCTGGCCGGCTTCGCCGTGGGGGTGGCCGATCGCGACCGTCTGGTCACCGGCCAGGCGCTGGCGCCGGGCGACGTGCTCATCGGGCTGCCCTCGCCGGGCCTGCGCTGCAACGGCTACTCCCTGGCCCGCCGGGTCCTGCTCGAGCGGGCCGGGCGCACGCTCGACGGCCCGGCCTACGCCGGCGCCGGTCGGTCGCTGGCCGACGAGCTGCTGGAACCGTCGGTCATCTACGCACCGGCCGTGGCCGAGCTCCTGCGCCATGTGGAGGTGCGGGCCGTGGCTCACATCACCGGCGGGGGGATCGTCGGTAACCTGTCCCGCGTGCTGCCGCCTTCCACCGATGCCGTCGTGCGCCCTGACAGCTGGGAGACCCCAGCCATCTTCGGCGAGATCCAGCGCCTCGGCGAGGTGGCCGACGACGAGATGGCGCGCGTGTTCAACCTCGGGGTGGGGATGGTGGTGGCGGTGCCCTCGGGTGACGCCAACCGGGCCATCGACCTGGCCCGGACCGGCGGCCACCGGGCCACCCGCATCGGGGAGATCGTCCCCGGGTCGGGCCGGGTCGTGCTCGAAGCAGCCCGGTCCCGGGCGGCGGTGCGGGGCCAGGACCGGTGAAGGGGCTGCGCGTCCTGCTCGTGCTCGGGGTGGTGCTGGTGGTGAGCCTCATCGCCGGGGCCTACGCCGCCGGCCAGGATTCGCCCCCCCTCACCGCCGCCCAGGCCCGGGAGTTCACCCAGCGGGCCTTCACCTACAGCGGGGTCGAACCCGTCGAGGTGAGCGGTGAGCCCCGGGCCGAGGTGTTCGACCAGTCCCAGGACCCCGAGAGCGGCGAGGGCGAGGGCACTGGGCCCGGCGACCCCATCCCCGTGTGGGTAGTACCCGCCCAGGTGGCCAACCAGCCGGTGGAGCTCTACGTGGCCCGGGAGTCCGATCGGGCCGTCCGCCTCAATGACGCCCTGCCGGGGGGCGGCTTCGTGCTCAACGACGAGCAGTTCAAGCGTCTGGAGGAGTTCCGGCTGGACCTGGCCGGCGAGGAGCTGCGCCGCCAGCGCCAGGGCCCAGCCGTGGCGGCCGTGGTGCTGGTGGTGGCCGTGTCGCTGCTCCTGCTCGTCGTGGTGGTCCGGCGCCGGGACCGCAGCGGCAGCGGGGGTGGGGGGGCGCCCACCGGCTCCACTACCGGTACGGCCGCGGCCACCCCGGCCCCGGTCGTTCCGATGGCCGGGCCGGCGCCGCCTCCCCTGCCCACACCCGCGCCGGAGCCCGCCGGCGGGTGACCGCCTACCCCCGGCTCCGGGATCATCTCCTGGCCCACGCCGTGCGCAGCGGGGACTTCGTGCTCAAATCGGGCCACCGCAGTCCGTGGTTCGTCGACACCAAGCAGACCACCTGCCGCCCCGAGGGCATGTTGTTGGTGGCCGAGGCCGCCCTGGAGGTCATGCCCGATGACGCCACGGCCATCGGGGGCCTCACCATGGGCGCCGACGCCGTGGCCTTCGCCGTGGCCGCGGTGGCCGCCACCCGGGGCCGGGCCCTGCACAGCTTCAGCGTGCGGGCCGAGGTCAAAGACCACGGCGCCGGTGGCCGGGTGGCCGGGGTCCTGGCGCCCGGCGACCGGGTGGTCATCACCGAGGACACGGTCACCCGGGGCGTGTCGATGATGGAGGCCGCCGAGGTGGTGCGCCACCACGGCGCCCAGCCGGTGCTTCTGCTCGCCGTGGTCGACCGAGGGGCCACGGCTGCCGGCCTGGCCAAGGAGGCCGGTCTCGCCTACCGCCCGCTGGTGGCGGCGACCGACCTCGGTGCCCCCCACTGAGCGCCGGCTCGAGCACCGGCTCGAGCACCGCGCGTGGCTGGGCCCCGCCTCCCCAACCCCTCGCTCGCCGTTCTTTGTCGGCGGGACGGTGCCAGGGACGGCCTCGCCGACAAAGAACGGAAGGGGTCAGGGGCGGGCGGCATCCAGGCGGGATTCGGCCAGGCGATCGGCGGCCGCGAGGGGGGTGCAACCGGCGGCCCGGGCGTCGCCGAGCACCCGGGCGGTGGTGCGGCCGACGGCGGCCACAGCCCGGCGGGCCCGGTCCGGGTCGTAGCCACCGGGGCGGAGCTCCTCGGCGATGTTGATGATGCCGCCGGCGCTCACCACGTAGTCGGGGGCGTAGAGCACGCCGGCGTCGGCCAGCCGCTCGGCGTCGCCGACCTCGGCCAGCTGGTTGTTGGCCGACCCGCACACGGCAGCGGCGCCCAGGCGGGCGATGGTCCCAGCGTCGAGCACGCCGCCGAGGGCGCAGGGGGCGAGCACGTCGCAGGGCCGGACCAGGGCGTCGTCGACATCGACGGCGGTCGCCCCGTGGCGGGCGACCACGCTCCTCACGGCGACATCGTCGATGTCGGCCACCGACACCGTGGCGCCGGCGCCCACCAGGTGGCCCACCAGCGCCGATCCCACCTTGCCCACACCCACCACCACCACGTGGCGGCCGCCGAGCGACGGAGTGCCCCAGCAGGCCTGGGCCACCGCGCCCATGGCGTGGAACACGCCCAGGGCGGTGGCGGGTGATGGGTCACCCGAACCGCCCAGCGACTCCCTGACCCCGGTGACATGGCGGGTCTGGGTACGGATGGCGTCCATGTCGGCCTCCCCGGTCCCCACGTCCTCGGCGGTGATGTAGCGCCCCGACAGGCTCTCCACCAAGCGCCCGTAGGCGCGCAGCACCGGCATGCGGGCCGTCCCCGGGGGCGGGGCCAGGATGACGGCCTTGCCCCCACCCAGGTCGAGACCGGCGGCGGCGGCCTTGTAGGTCATCCCCCGGGAGAGGCGCAGCACATCGACCAAGGCGGCGTCCTCAGCGGCGTAGGTGCGCCAGCGCACCCCGCCGAGGGCGGGGCCGAGGGCGGTGGAGTGCACGGCGACGATGGCTCGCAGCCCCGAGGTTGCGTCTCGACCCCACACCACCTGCTCGTGGCCGCCGCCGTCGAGCAGGTCGAAGACGGCCACAACCTGAGGCTAGTCAGCTTGTCATGTCACCCAGACGGCCCGTGCTGCCACTTTTCGTGGTAGAAGTTTGACAAACAGTGGCAGGATGCCGCCCGTTTTCCGGCCAGTTAGCGTATCCTGAAGAATGTCGGAAGCTTCAGCCCAATCATGTCAGGAGATGCGAGGATGACCATCCAGGACCACGACCTGCAGGCCCCGGAGGCCCTTCTGACGCCCTCCGAAGTGGCCGAACTCTTCCGGGTGAACCCCAAGACGGTGACCCGCTGGGCCCGGGCGGGCAAGCTGCACGCCATCCGCACCCTCGGCGGCCACCGCCGCTTCCGGGCATCGGAGATCAAACGATGCCTGGCGGAGATGTCGAGCGAGGAAACACCCGCCACCTAGCCGGGACGCCGGTCAGCCTGGCGCCGGCCCTCCCAGGGCGACGGCGTCCCGGCTGGTTCCGGCGCCGGGGTCGCCGGCGGCCGGCGGCGGGAGCGGTCCTAGGCGGTGGGCGGTCACCAGGGCCACCAGGCCGGCTGCAGCCAGGACGGCTCCGGCGCCGACGCCGACCAGGCGCACGTCGGCGCCCACCAGGGCGAGGGCGGCGAGCGGGGTGACCACCAGGTCCGAGAGGGGCTCGAGGGACTGGTTGATCGACAGGATGCGGCCGTGGGCGGCGACTGGCGTGTAGCGCTGGAGCAGCGTCTTGGCCGGGGCGTAGAAGAAGCCCACGCACGCGCCCCAGAAGAAGACCCCGATGAGGGCGACGACAAGCGACCGGGTGCCGATGTAGACCACGGCGGCGGCCCCCGAGACTACGGTGGCGGCGGCGACGACCCGCGGGCGGGCCAGGGCCTGGCCCCGGGTGGCGAGCACCAACCCGGCCCCGACCAGGCCGAGGCCGAAGACCGTCTGGATCAGGGCGAAGGTGGTGTCGGGTTGGCCGAGCACATCGCGCACGTAGAGCGGTTCGAGCACGCCGAAGACCCCCCACACGGCGTAGGTGGCGACGACGACGGCGAAGGTCCAGCGCAGCCCCCGGGTGCGCCAGGCCAGGCGGGCACCCTCGCCCACCTCCCGCCAGGTCGACCGGTCACCGCCGCCGCCCTGGACCACGGGCGCCACGTCGAGGCGAGCGGCCACCGCTGCCCCCACGGCGAAGGTGGCGGCGTCGACGGCGAAAGCGCCGGGGAGGCCCCACATGGCGTTGACCCCGGCCGCCACCACCGGACCGACGACGATGGCGAAGTCCTCGGAAGCGCCCAGCAAGGCGTTGGCGGCCACCAGGTCGTCGTCGCCGACCAGGCGGGGCGGGAGGGCGTCGACCGAGGCGGTGGCCAGGGCCTCGATGAGCCCGAGGGGCAGGGCCAGCACGATGATGGCCTCGTAGCTGCCCGCTTGGGTCAGGGCCAGGGCGTCGAGCACCCCGAGGAGGTTGGCCAGCACCAGGGTGCGCCGGGGCCCGAGGCGGTCGATGGGCACCCCCAGCAGGGGGCCGAGCAGCGCTCCGGGGACCGAAAGGACGACAAAGAGGGCGGCCAGGTCGCCGGCGCCGGCGTCGAAGCGGAAGGCGGCGAAGCCCCAGATGGCGATGATGGCCACCCAGTTGCCCACGGCGTTGACCGACTGGCCGGCCAGCAGGGCGGCGAAGCCGGGGACCCGCAGCAGGCGCACTGCCCGACGCTAATCAGGCCGGTGAACCCCGCTCCTGGGCATTTCCCCCGGCTCCGGCACCCAGGCGTGGAACGGGGCGCCAACGGTCGGGAGCGTTCGCTCAGGCGGCGCCGCGGCCGGCGGGCACCTGCTCGGCGGGCGGGGGTGGCCCTGGCGGGGTGCCGTCGCCGAAGGGGCGCCCGCCCAGGTCCTGGCGGCCGTGGGGGGTGCGCCACCCGGACAGGTCGGGGCCGGCGGGGACGATGCCGGTCGGGTTGATGTCGCGGTGCACGCGGTAATAGTGGGCCTTGATGTGGACGAAGTCGACGGTGTCGCCGAAGCCCGGGGTCTGGAACAGGTCCCGGGCGTAGGCCCACAGCACGGGCAGCTCGCTCAGCTTGTGCCGGTTGCACTTGAAGTGGCCGTGGTAGACGGGGTCGAAGCGCACCAGCGTGGTGAACAGGCGCACGTCGGCCTCGGTGATGGTGTCGCCCACCAGGTAGCGCTGGTCGCCCAGGCGGTCCGAGAGCCAGTCGAGGCGGGCGAAGAGCCGGCCGTAGGCCCGCTCGTAGGCGTCCTGGCTGCCGGCGAAGCCGCAGCGGTAGACGCCGTCGTTGACGTCGGTGAAGACCAAGTCGTTGACCTCGTCGATCTCGTCCCGCCGGTCCTCGGGGTAGAGGTCGGGAGCGCCCCGGCGGTGGTGGGCCCGCCACTCGGTGGAGAGGTCGAGGGTGATGGTGGGGACGTCGTTGGTCACCACCGTGCCTGATGGGATGTCGACCATGGCGGGCACGGTGATGCCGCGGGAGTAGCCGGGGTGGCGCGCCAGGTACGCCTCCTCGAGGTGTTCGATGCCGAGCACCGGGTCCCGGCCCCCGGGGTCGAGGTCGAATGTCCAGCTGCGCTCGTCGTGGGTGGGCCCGGCGACGGCCATGGACAGCACCGGCTCGAGGCCGAGGAGCCGGCGCACGGTGATGGCCCGGCTGGCCCAGGGGCAGGCCCGGCTGACCACCAAGCGGTAGCGCCCGGACTCGACGGGATAGCCGTCCCGGCCGTCGGCGGTGATGCGGTCGGCCAGGTACTTGGTGTCGCGTTCGAACGACCCGGCCTCCACGTAGCGAGCCTGCTCTGCGGTCTGGGCCATGGCCTGTCCCTGCCCGGAGGAGGCGGCCGGGAACCACGGGGGCTGGGTTAGGGTCGCGTTATGTGCCGCAACATCACCACCCTGCGGGGGCTGGAGCCGCCCGCCACCCCGGCGGAGGTGGAGGCCGCCTGCCGCCAGTTCGTGCGCAAGGTCAGCGGGGTGCAGGGGTCGTCGGGAGCGACCAGCAAGGCCATGGACCGGGCCGTCGACGACATCGGCC